>JAUVII010000035.1 GCA_030592845.1 Candidatus Krumholzibacteriia bacterium
AACGAGTGCCGGCCTGGTGGTGACGCGTTCCAGCGGCAGCCTCATTCTCGGTCAGGCCGTCACCCTGCAGATCTTCCGCCAACGCAAGGCACTGTATCTCTCCGCGGGAGCCATGATGGTTCTGGCCCTGGTGCCGGGGCTGCCGACAGGTCCCTTCCTGTTCCTGTCCGCGGCCACGGCCGTTACCGGGTTCTTCATCGGGCGCAAGGTTGAGAAATTCGATGAAGACCAGGCAAACATGGAAGAAATCAACAAGCAGGCCGATGAACAGCCCCAGGAGGAAACAGAAGGCATACGTTCGGAGGACCTTTTTGTCCTGGACCGCCTGGAGTTGGAAATCGGGTACGGGTTGATCCCCCTGGTCGATGACTCGCGTGGGGGAGATCTTCTGCACCGGGTGGGCAACATCCGGCGGCAGGTGGGCACGGAACTGGGGATTTTCATCCATCCCATTCGGGTCAGGGACAACCTGCAACTGGGGGCGCAACAGTATGTCATCCGGTTGAAGGGTGTCGAGATCGCCCGCGCGGAACTCATGCCCGAACATCTGCTGGCCATGAATACCAGGCCCGGTACGGGTGAAATCGAGGGCACGCCCACCACGGAACCCGCATTTGGGCTTCCCGCGGTGTGGATCGACCGGGATCACAAACAGACAGCCGAACGTGAGGGCTTTACCGTGGTGGAACCTCCCGCGGTTCTGGCCACGCACCTTTCAGAATTGATCCGGAACCACGCCGACGAACTTTTGAGCCGCCAGGATGTCAAGGACATGTGCGAATCCATCCGGGAATTTGCTCCTTCGCTGGTGGAAGACCTGATTCCCGACAAGGTGCCGGTCAATACCCTGCACAATGTCCTGCGGGCCCTGTTGCATGAAAGGGTTCCGGTGCGGGACATCATTTCCATCCTGGAAACCCTGGCCAACTTCGCGGGCGGGAACATCTCCACCGACTATCTCGTGGTCAAAGTCCGGGAGGCCCTGGGCAGATCCATCACCGCGCTGTATGCCGAAAACGGCGGTAATCTGCACGTCGTATCCCTGCATCCGGAAACGGAACAGGTCTTCATGCAGGCCAACCGCGATTCGGAACATGCGGGTGGCGTTGTCCTGGATCCCGGATTCACCCAGGAGTTCCTGACCCGCACAGAAGCGGTTCTCCGCGCCGCCTACGCCAAGGGGCCCCAGCCGGTCCTTCTGGTCCCGACCCCCATTCGCCTTTTCGTAAAAAGACTGGTCGAACCGACCTATCCCAATCTGGCCGTCATGGGCTACACCGAAGTTTCCAGTTCGGTGAGCATCCAGTCGGCAGGAACGGTGGTGACCCATGGAGTTCCTCAGGAACAACACGCCGCCGGTTGACGGACAAGTGACCGTCGTGACCGGCCGTACCCTCGGTGAAACTTTCAAGCTGGTGCGTCAGGAGTTCGGGCCCGATGCCGTGATCTCCGGGTCACGCACAAATACCCGTCGCAAAAGCAACGGGTGGGGGACCGAACAGGTATTCGAAGTCCTGGTTGAAAATCCGGATGCCTCCCCAGGGGAAAACCCGGGGGAACCACCATCTGAAGAAACCGTGACTGACGAGATCCGCCGCGAGGTGGAACGGATTGAAATATTGGTGGAAGACATTTGCAGAAACGATGAACCCAGAGGTTTCGTCGGCCTTGCCGTGCCCGAAAATCCACTGGGTGAGTTTTTGGTCCGCAACGGCGCTTCTGATGAGGCTGTTGTCCGGCTCCTGACTCGATTTTCCGGAGAAACCGGATTGGCCATGAATGACAGGCCCGCCGCCCTTGCCTGGTTGACGGAAAATCTGGGAACCGGAGATGACCTTCTCGCGGATTATTCCGGCACTCACGCGTTCCTGGTGGAACACGGCGGTGACAGGTTGGACGTGGTCCTCCATCTGGCGCGAAAAATGTCCGGCCTTGGCCGCAAGGTCCTTGTGGTTTCCATTGTTCCGGATCCGGAAAGGCATTTGCCCAGGTTGCGCGCCCGAGCTGCCGACGCCGGCTACGATGCGGCGGTCGTCCGTGACCCTGACCAGCTTCAGGAAATCGAGGAACTCCTCGACCGTTACGATTTGGTCCTTCTGGATTTGCCGGCTTTGACCGATCCGGCTCTTGATGAAGGGAACCCCATCCACAAATGGCTGGGCTCCAACCTTCATGTCCAACGCCATCTGCAGGTGCCCATGGATCGCGACTTCATGGATCTGGCCGACCTGAGGGAAGCCGCCCGTCTCTGGAATTGCGATTCCCTGGCTCTGTCCCGATTGGACGGAACGCGGCGTCCCGCAAAACTCCTGGATCTCATCGACACCATCCCGCTTCCGGTTTCGGTCCTGGTGGAAAACACCACCGGTGAAGGCTATCTGGAAGCGGCTACCCCGGAACTGCTGCTGGACAGGGTTTTGTCTTCAAAAGAAGGCCCCATGTTCAAACCCGGTCTGGAAATTGAGAGCGCCTGAAGGGCGAAAGGAAATTGTACGGAATGCAGAAGTTCATCCACAACGTCGCCCTTCTGGCCAGCATCATCGTGCTGTCCTGCGCGCTTTGGCAGGACTGGGGAATGTGGCTGACCGTCAAGCGGTTGCTCATTTCGTATTTGGGGTTTTTCACCATCGGATCATGTTTGTTTCTGGCCTTCAGGTCGGTTCCCCAGGGGGAACCCAAGTCCCTGAAAACCCAAAACGGCGCGGCGGCAAACAAAGGTCCCCACGGATGACCGGGGCCTCGAATAGGTTTTCGAATGATGGCATGGAATGTGCAAATGCAAGAGGGTCGCACCTCACCAGAAAGGTTGGCTAATGATCGAAACAGTCCAGATCGCGCACCATGATCTCTGGGAACAGACCGGAGGCAGAAACAGCCAGGAAGCCAGACGTGACCTGGTCAATATCTATGCCCGCATCGTAAAATACGTGGCCGGAAGAATGGCCATCGGCCTGCCTCACTACGTGGAATTCAACGACCTGATTTCGGCCGGGCTTCTCGGGCTGATTCAGGCGATAGATAATTTCGACCATGAACGGGGCATCAAGTTTGAAACGTATGCCATTCCCCGTATCCGTGGCTCCATCCTCGACGAACTCCGGAGCCAGGACTGGTTCCCGCGTTCACTGAGACGGAAGGCCAAGCAGCTGGAGGAAGCCTATTCCACCCTTGAAGTCAGGCTTGGTCGTCCCGCCACCGACGCGGAAGTCGCCAAAAGGCTCAGCATCAAAATCGAGGAACTGGACAGTATGGTCGGTGAGGTTTCCATAGCCACCATCATGTCCCTGGACGCGGACACTTCGGGCGACGACAGCGAAAGTTCGACCAGCCTGGGGGACTACCTGGCCGACGTGAACAACGAAGACGTCGAGCAGATCCTGGCCAAACAGGAAATGAAGGAATTGATCGGAAACCGCATGGCGGAACTTCCCGAGAAGGAACAACTGGTCCTGGTTCTCTACTATTACGAGGAACTGACGCTCAAGGAAATCGGGGAAATCCTGGACGTCACCGAAAGCCGGGTATGCCAGATCCACACCAAGGCCATCCTGCGCCTGAAGGGGAAGATCGAAAGGCACGAGGGCAAGAGTTCCATCGGCCAGATAACTCAACAGATCAGACGTGAACAAAGTACGCCGGAAGAAAAATCCAAATCTTCCCTGCTGGTGGAAAAGACCCTCAAGGACCTGGAACCCGTCAACGTCATGGCCTGCGTGGCCCTGTTTCATATCTGCACTTTTTTAACCTGGATAGTGAATGGAATTGGCGGAACAGGCGGGGTTGCCTGAGCGCTCCCCGACCGGAGATGAGTAGGAGAACACATGCCTGGCGATGGAGTTTCCCTGCCGACCACTCTTGCCCAGATGGGCAGCGTGGCCAAGACCCAGGCACGTGGACAGCAGACCGCACCGCAGGTAACGCCCTTCTCGGAACAGAAGGACGATAAGAACGAATTGAAAGTCCAGCGGGTCAAGGAAGCGACCAAAGCGGAAAAAAGCAGGGTCGCGGCGGATCAGGAGGAGAAGGACAAACGAAAACGGCGCCGCTTGAAACGCCTTCGCAACAAATTCAAGGAACAGGCGGACCAAAGCGGTGACCAGCAGGAGCGAACAACAACTGAAGACGAAGAAAAACTGGGCTGTCTGATCGACCTGAGAGTTTGATTTCCCTGGAGGAATACCGTGGATTTGACACAATTGTGGGAAAGCATCGCCGGCCGAAGCCCCATGTTTTTGGCGGCCACAGGCTCGGTAGCCCTGGGTATAACCCTGATCATGACCGCGGGCACCGTTCAGCTGAAACGTTTCCGCGCCCGGCCCCGGAATGTAGTCCCGCTCGAGATTCCCTTGCCGGTCATGGATGTTGAAAAAATAACGGCAAACAGGGATATCCCTGAAAAACCCGTTGAAAACACCGAATTGCGGCATCTTTTACTTAGATTGAAGGTCGCCTCGGACAAGCTGGAAAAATCGCGGATCGCAAAAGGTCCTGAAACCTTCCATCCCGCCGATTCCCCACTAAAGAGATCCCCCTCCGGAGTCGATTATATATTCAGAGCCGGAACGGGATGATCAAGACCCTCCCGACCGCTGAAACGTGTATCGGTTTGAATACGCCCCGAGACCAGGAGCAGGTATGGGCACGTCGGTAATGGCCCCCTCACAAACGCAGTCCGGAAACAGTGTGGCCCCCAGTGACCAGCTGAAGAATATAATTATGACCACCCGGGACCTCCCGGCCATGCCCCAGGTGGCCAGCAAGGTGCTCGAGTTGTCCTCGGACCCCAATACTTCCGCCCAGCAATTGCAGCAGATCATCGCCGACGACCAGGCCATGACGGCGCGCATCCTCAAGATCGCCAACAGCGCCATGTACTCCTGCAGCCGCAAAGTGAAAACACTGACCGAAGCCATCGTCATGCTCGGATTCAATTCAATCCGCAGTCTGGTGGTTACCAGCGCCGCCCGAAATCTTTACAACACGCAAAAATCAACCACCGGATTGAAGGAAAGGCTCCTCTGGGAACATTCCATCGGCGTGGCCTTCGCCTGTCGGCTACTTGTCCAGGAACGGATCCCCAGGCTGGCGGAAGAAGCCTTCCTGGCCGGATTGATGCATGATATCGGGAAACTGGTTCTGAATTTGAGGGTGCCTGAGGAATTCGATGAAATCGTCCAGCAGGTCTACAACGATAACCGGGCGTTCAACCAGACCGAAATGGAAATCCTCGGTTTTGACCATGCCGAGGTGGGGGCCCGGCTGGTCAACAAGTGGAACCTGTCCCCGGTTCTCGAAGACACCATCCTGAACCACCACAACCCCGAAGCGTTGAAGGCGGAAAGCCCCTTGCTCCTGTATCTGGACCTGGGAAACAAAATCTGCCACAAACTGGGGATCGGATTCGTTGACGAGCCTGATCTGGACATCAACAACTGCCTGGCCAATTCCATTCTGGGTTTGCCGCCGGAAACATTTGATTCCGTGGTGGTTCGTCTTCAGGAAACACTGGAAACCGAGATGGAAATCTTTATCTGAGGTAACGCCATGCGTTCGATTTGTGTTGGAGAAAGAATTATTGACCCGGGTCAGCTTCAGGAAATGCTGTCGAATTTTGAAGAGCTGCCTACGATCCCCGATATCCTTTTCCAGATCCTGAAAATCCTGGATGACCCGGACAGCGGCGCCGCGGATCTCGCTGAAGTCGTACGGCTGGACGCTCCGTTGACCGCCCGCATTCTGCGGCTCGCGAATTCCCCCTACTATTCATCACGGGGCGACATGGCGGACATTCACCGCTGCATCGCCGTGCTTGGATACCGGACCATCCGGCAGGTCGCCATCTGTGTTTCGGTGGCCACGAGTGTCGTATCCGCCGCAGCGCGGGCCAAAGGCCAACTTGACTACAAGGAACTCTGGCGACATTCGGTTGCCACCGGCGCGCTCGCCAAACATCTGGCGGAAATGGTGGACTACCAGGAACCGGAAGAGATATTCACAGCCGGTCTCCTGCACGATCTCGGGAAATTCATTCTGGAAATCTATTCCCCGCAATCCTATGGCCAGGTCATCCGTTCATGCCGTGAGCAGAATCGGAGCCTGGTTGATATGGAGCGGGAAATTTTCGGATTCGATCATGCGGTCCTGGGGGAGGCCTTCGGATTTTCCTGGCGCTTCCCGGGGATGCTGACCCGTTGTTTCGGACACCATCACGACAAACCGCCCAAAGATTGTGTCCCCGGGAGCGATGGACACGCAGTGGCCCTGGTCGCGCTGGCCGATTTCCTGGCCCACACCCTGATCCCGTCCGTGGGGGATCTGGGCTTTGATCCCCGTTCGGTTGAACTTGGGGATCTCTGCGGTGCCGCTGGGCTGTCCGAAGAAGAGGTGATTGACGAATACAAACCCTTGCTGGAGGCTTTCCGGCAATCCACGATCTACCTGGACCTCGGTTGACCCATTCTCAATGAATTGATCGATCCCCTGGAAAAACCTTATGGCAATGCATCCACTATATTGTAATATGACATTATGACAGTATCCGGATAATCAAACTCCACAGGGACGGGACTGGTTTGCGTTCAGTCGTACTTTTAAGCCGGAGACATCGGCTCTATTCCGCGGCCGCGTCATGGGACCTGCCCGAGGTTGAACTTTTTCTCTACGATTCTCCATCAGAGGCCCTTGCGCGCATTTCTTTGGGCAAAACCTCTTTATTTGTCTTTGATACCCGGGATTATCCCCGGTTTAAACATGTTGTTCGAAAATTCCTTTCCATGAAGACGGATGCTGATCTGGTCATCGTCGGTCAGGACGATATCCTGCCTGACATCGAAGCTGCTGATCTGCAGCACGCTGTCAGGCCCCTGCCTGCCGATGCGGACCCGGAAGAAATCCAGCAGGTTGTGGAAAGATTGCTGCGCCTGCGCCGGGTCCGGGAGGGAAGCGGTATCGTCGGGCGCAGTCTGGCCGTGGCTGAAATGCTGTCCCTGATCGCCCATGCGGCCCCCCTGGATGTGAATATCCTTATCCTGGGAGAAAGCGGGACCGGCAAGGAGTTGGTGGCCCGCGCCATTCACGACAATTCCTTACGCAAGGATGGGCCGTTCATAAGTCTCAATTGCGGGGCCATGAGCGAAGGTGTCCTGGAGAGTGAACTTTTTGGTCATGCCCGGGGCTCGTTCACCGGCGCGGTCGCTGATCATGAGGGGGTTTTCAAGAGGGCCGACGGCGGCACCCTGTTTTTGGACGAGGTCGCGGAAATGCCCCTCGGTATGCAGACCCGTTTTTTGCGCACCCTGGAAACCGGGGATTTCACGCCCGTTGGTGGCCGGAAAACAGAACATGGGGACATCAGGCTCGTTGCCGCCACGCATCGCGACCTTGCCCAGGACGTTGCCAAGGGACGGTTCCGGCAGGACCTCTATTACAGGCTGAAAGTGGTGGTCATCAATGCTCCGCCGCTCCGGGACCGCAAGGACGACATTCCCATCCTGGCCGGTAAATTCCTGGACGATCAGAATGAAAAGCACGGTCTGCATATACGGGGTCTGACCCGATCCGCTGAGCAGGCCCTGATCCATTACGACTGGCCGGGAAACGTTCGGGAACTGCTCAACACCATCAGTTCGGTCTCCGTACTCAAGCAACGGGGCATGATAGAGCTGGAGGACCTTCCCATGGAAATCCGGTTCGGAGAAGGGCCCGAACTGGGTTCCTACCTGCCGGTTCCCACAGAAGGACAGGGAACCGGTGGCATCGACTTTGCCGTTCTGGCCACCACGCTTCTGGAACTGCGCCATGACATCAAGGAAATCAAAGCCATGCTGGTGGCGGGCTCCGGACATTACCAGGATCGACCTGAATGGCCGCTGGGTTCCGACGGCCGTCTTCCGGCCACCGAAGGTGTGGTGGAAACCTTTTCCGGCACCACGGGTTACAGTCCACTTGCGGGGGATCGGACCGGGGACCTGCAAACGGCCGAACGAACCCTGATCGAATCAGCTCTTAAACATGCGGGTGGAAACCGCCGCAAAGCGGCCGATCGGCTTGGGATAAGTGAACGAACTCTCTACCGAAAGATTAAACTTTTTGGTCTTTGACCCGAAAGGGAATGTATGGAGCCCTTTTCAGATGGTTAAAAATGTCATATAATTATTTCAAATCGCTCCGAACCACCCTCCGACCTTACCCCTGGTTAGAGAGGCAAGTTATGCTGTTTGAACGGGTGCGGCCTGTTGTGGGTCGCCTTGTGTGTTCAGCAAGACAACCGGATATATCCCATCTGGCCCTGCTGGTTGTGGTATTCGCCCTCATTTTTCCCGGCAACGCCGCGGCCACCAAGTACGCGGGCGCCTTCATGGAAAACGGGGGAGGCGCCAGGGCCCTGGGCATGGGTGGAGCCTTTACCGCCGTCGCGGACGACCCCTCGACCACCTTCTGGAATCCCGCGGGGCTGGCCACCTTGTCTGAACGTGAACTTTTGCTGATGCATTCCGAGCGTTTCGGTGATCTGATCGACCGGGATTTTGTCGCTTACACCCAACCGGTCAACTGGTCCATCTTTGGTGGAGAACAGGCCGGGATCGGGATTTCGGTCATCAGGCTGGGCGTGGACGACATTCCCTTTACTGATCACCTCTGGGATCAACTGGACACCAATCCCCGCGATGGAGTTGTCGATGATGACGAACTCCGTGGCCTGCTGACCCTTCAGGATCAGATCGAGTACAAGAGCGACCAGGAATTTGCCCTCATGTTCTCCTACGGCGAACAGCTCGGCAGCTGGCAGGCGGGCGCGACCATCAAGTTCGTTCGTCAGAGCGTGGGGCCCTACTCAAGCCTTGGTTTTGGGGCCGATATCGCCTTTCTAAGGCCGGCGATCTGGAAGCGTCTGGATTTCGGGATCAAGTTCCAGGACATCACGACCACCTATCTGTCGTGGAGCACCGGCCGCAACGAGCTGATCACTCCGGCCGTGGTTCCCGGGCTTGCCTGGAACCAACCTTTGACCGACTGGAACATGAATTTTGTCCTGGCGGCCTCCCTTGAAACCCGGTTCGACAACCGCCGTGACGCCGACGAATACTGGGGTGGTTCGGCGAGCGCGAATCCCCATCTCGGACTGGAAGTCGGGTTTTCCGGGAAGGTATTCCTGCGCGGTGGTTACGACAGCGGTTTCAGTGAAGGAAATCTTACTGCCGGGGTTGGTTTCCGGATCAACCCCTTGACCGTGGATTACGCCTATGCCGGGGATACCCTGGACATCGACGAAGTGACCCACCGGATCAGCCTTTCGGTACGCTTCTGATCAACTGTTTGACCCAAGAAAAGAGGCCCTGCAAAGGGCCTCTTTTTTATTTCCGTTTCACGGGTCCTACTGACCGGGACGGTAGGCGTACAGCCTCTCACCGGGATGAATGAGATTGGTCTTGTACAGGTTGTTGACCTTGCGCAGATGCTTCAGGGAAACCCCGAGTTTGCGTGCGATCCCACCCATTGTGTCACCCGATTTAACCTTGTAGCTGACCCTTACGTAACCATTGGGGGGTACGTAGTGCCCCTTTTCCGAGGCCCGGCTCCGCGCCTTTTTTGCCAGTTCGGCCGGCATGGGAATCAACAATTGATCACCCGGACGAATCAGGTGGACGTCACCCAGTTTGTTGAGCTTCGCGATGTCGTTGACACTGGTGCCGTAATCGTTGGCGATGTGACCGAGGGTCTCGCCGCGTTCCACCCGGTGACGTCTCCAGGTCAAACGCTTGTCGGACGGAACCCTTCGCAGGGCCTCGCGCGCTTTGGCGCCGGTCCCTGAAGGAATCCGCACGGGGTAGGCTTTCAAGTCCGGAGGGCTGGCCCCGCGCAAAAGGGCGGGATTCAGTTTACGGACCTCATCGGAAGAGACACCGGCACACCGCGCGATCAGGTCCAGATCCGTGGCGTCGTCCACCTTGAGGATATCGTAACGGAGGGGAGGGATGTCCCTTTTCTGGAACCCGTATTTTTCGGGGTTTTCGCCGATGCGCGCCGCCGCAATGAACTTGGGCACATAGTCGGTCGTCTGGCTTGGCAGGCGCATGTTCCAGAAATTATCGTGCCCGTGAAGGCGGATCTTGCGCGCGATCCTGCCTCCGCCGGTGTTGTAGGCGGCAAGCACCAGGGCCCAGTCGCCGAACTTGCCGTGCAGATACTTGATGTACCTGGCGGCTGCCCGTGTAGACATCTCCATGTCCCGGCGTTCGTCCAGCCACCAACTCAACCGCAGGTCATAATCCTTCGCCGTCCCCGACATGAACTGCCAGGGACCGACCGCACTCACGCTGGAAACGGCGCGCGGGCTCATGCCGCTTTCGATCATGGCCAGATAGATCAATTCCCGGGGCAGATCGTTTTCCTCGAGGATGGAGGTCACCAAAGGTTCGGCCGCGGTTTTTCGATCCAGCCAGAACTGGAAATTTCGGCGACCCTTCCCGGTGAAGTAGTTTTCCCATTTGCGAACGGCCTGGTTTTCGACCTTCATCAGGTCCGCCGTGATGCTGGCCAGCCTGGCCCCTGTTGCTGGAACAAGGGAGTCCGGAAAATCCGACATGGCCAGGCGTCCGTAGTTGGCGGTCAGCAGGGAGTCCGCCGCGCCGGGGTCACCGGCGAAAGCATCCTGTTCCGCCAGAATCCCGCCCAACAGCCACACCCGCCGGTCAAGGCTGCGCAGGTGGGATTCATAGAGGGAGTCGACATCCGCGGGCAGGGGCAGGTGGACCTGCTCCTGAAGGGTAAAGAGGTGATCCTGGGCGAGATCGAGATCCCCCTGGCCTGCCAGGGCCAAAGCGGTTTCACACAGGGATTCAAGATCTTCCAGGCTGGCGTGCCCGTCAGGACCCACCGGGAGGTGCACCATGGGCTCGTCCGCCAGGATAACCGGCTGAATGGTATCCAGGGGTGCCTCCGCAATGGTCACGCCCCCATGGGGTAGCCAGGCACCGGTAAGGGAGTCCTGGTTGGCTGGTCCGCCATACCCGGCGTTACCGCCCCCGTGGGAAGCCTTGCCTGCGCAGGCGTTCAATAAAATCGCTAAAGGGACAAGCATAAGTAAAAGCAAACAAAGTCGATGCACCCATGGCTTCCTTCGCCTGATACCTTTGGTTTCCATCATTTCACGAGGCGTCATCCGTGACCATTCCTTTACATCGATCAAGATTTCCAGGCCTGCTCAAGAACTTGGCAGGATGGAATCCGTTACAATTCGTGATCAACAACAAATTTGTTCCCAGGAAAATAGCAAATTTCGGGCCCTTGATCCAATGTAGGGTGTTGATAAAATTCTTATGATATGTCATAATTAAGCATCAAGCCTTACAGCCAAAGACAGGCAGACGTACACCAAGACATGGCAACAGCGGAAATTACACTGAAACGGATGCTATCGGGCGAGCTGCCTTTGGACAAGGTGGGTCCCCATCTGCGTCATGCCTGCCGGCGAGCCCTTCGTTCGGGGGATTTTGAACGTATGCGCCTCGCGGCCAAGGTCGTCATCACCGAATTGGCCCGTCGGGGAGAATTATTGGGTATTTCCTTCGATGCGGGTGCCGACAACTCCGCCGGGAAGGGGCCCTTCTGCATGGCCAAGGGAACCCGGCGGGTGTTTGACCTGTCGTTTCTTGGCGTAGATACGGTCATTTTCCCCAATAAAGGCATTGTACCTGAAACTGCTCAACCGTCCGTCCCGCCGGTTTCCGAACCGCCCCCATCCCCATTGGACCTGGATGTTTTCACCGGAATCCTGGGCGCCATGGAACAGGCGCAGGATCTGGAAATCGGGGATCCCCGCAGCGGGGAAAAATCAACCATCCTGGTCGGCATCCTGGAATTGCTGAACCGTTTCATTCCCCAGTTCCCGATGTTCGCCATGCTGAACGGCAACAACCCGGTTCCCGAGGATCAGGTTCAACTCTTCAACATCAATACCGATGAAACCGAAAATGGGTGGCTGTCCGTCCGCACACCCGGACATTCGGTTTGGATTCCGGATCACGGGGAGCTTCCCGCCCATATCAGAAAGCAGGACGGGTTGGAAATAAATCCTTCCGCCGGTCCCGGGACTGCTCCCATCCTCCGTGCGGTTGCGGTCCCCCTGTGGGAACCCAAACCCGGAGACCGCGCGTCTTCTTCCCCTCAGGAAGCCGGCCTTCTTTTCATGGTCACCCAGGAGGATCTCGGCCGTGACTTGTTGCTCGGTCTCGGCGAAAGGCTTTCCCGTTTTGTCACCCGCCGTTGGCAGCACCAGCGCGAAGTCAACCAGCGGATTCACGTGGACAGTCTGACCGGTGCCTACAACCGGGCGTTTTTCGACACCCAGTTTCCCCTCGAACTCGAAAGGGCACGCCGGTCGGAGGTTCCCCTGACCCTTGTCATCGCCGACCTGGACAAGTTCAAGAGGGTCAACGACACCTACGGGCATCAGGCGGGGGATGAAATTTTGCGGGTCGTGGCACGGCGTCTGCAGGAGGAACTGCGCCGTATCGATTTGATCTGCAGAATCGGGGGGGAGGAGTTCGCCCTTATTCTTCCTGATACTTCGCAGGATGCCGCCCAGGATGTCATGAGCAGGCTGTTGGATTCCACCTTCAGCGCGACGGTGACCACCGAAGGTGAAACCATCCAGATATCGGCGACCTTTTCCTATGGGGCCGTCACCTTCCCGGCCGCCGGCGCGGACCCCCTCGAACTGTATCGCAAGGCCGACGCCCTGCTTTTCATATCCAAGGACCTGGGCCGAAATCGATGCCATTTCTGGAACAGCGACGGAGACCATCTGCAGATCCTGCCGTCCGACCCAGGGGACTGACCACATCCGTTTATCGCTTCCTTTCCGTCTCCGTTAGGAATTGGCCACTCTGTTGGGCCCTTGTCTATCTGGGGGGATTCGGCCTGGGGGGACGGGTTCCGCTTTCATCGCTGTTCGCCGGAATGAATCCCGATCTGATCCCACTGGCTGCTCGCGGTACGGCCCTCCTGCCCGCCGCGTTGGCTCTGGTGTCCGGTTGGGGTATTCTCCCGGTGTGGATCGGAGTGATGACGGGCGGGTTCGTTGCCGGCTCTGGCGAAGCCGTCCAACGTCATGACCGACTGTCCGCCATGGCGGATAATCCATATTCGGTGGCCCGTATCCTGATGTGGGAGGGACCGGCAATTCTGCGAATTACCGGATGGCCGGCTCCCGCGTCCAATGACCGGTGGCGTTCTCCTGCCAGGCTCATTCAACTGGGCGACGGCCAGGGGGAGTTGCTTCCCGAACCCGGCCAGGGACTCATGCTGTCGGGTCGTGGAGATCCACCACACCCCGGGTCCTGTCTGGCCGGTTCCCTGGAATTATCTGTTCCCTCGAGAGCATCGCTGTCCGGATCTTTTGACTACCGTCTTTTCCTGGCCGGGAGGGGATTGAAATGGAAAGGACGGCTGGCCGAATGGAAATTCATTTCAGGGGGAGGTCCCGCTTCCAGCCTGGGGGGAGATGTACTCGGCCCCCTTCGCGCCGGGATTGTCGACAGGATCAACGGCCTGCTTCCGGAGCGGGAAGCCAAAATGGCCAACGCGGTGCTGTTGGGTATCCGCGACACCGACAGCCGCCGGGCAAGCCGTCCCTTCTCGGAACTCGGGTTGGCCCACTTGTTCGCCGTCAGTGGGCTGCACGTTGGCATCCTGCTGGGAATCATCGTTCTGCCGGGCCAATGGGCCGGACTGTCTCCCGGTCATCGTCTCGTCCCGATCATCGGTTTGTTACCCGTCTATGTCCTTCTCACGGGAATGCCGGGGTCGGTGGTGCGGGCGGCCTCACTGGGGTTTCTTGCCCTTTTGGCCACCGGCTTGGGCAGACCTGGCCAGGCCCTGCGTCTGATTGGCCTCCTGTTTTGGGCGGGCACGGTGTGGGACCCTTTTCAGAATCTGGACACCGGTCTCAAACTATCCTATTTGGCGGCCGGGGGAATCCTGGGGGTCAGCACGTTGACCAATGGATTGCGGTTTTCCTCCCACAGGGTTCTGGGTCCGCTTTTCACCGGTATCGCAGTCAGCACCGCCGCGCAGTGGTTTACCCTGCCTCTGGTGGCCGGTTCATTTGGCCGGATCAGTTCCCTTTCCCTGATCGCCAATCTGGTGGCGGTCCCCCTGTTCGGGCTGGCCGTTTGGTGTGTCGTGCTGGCCCTGTTGACCGCTTCGATCTGGACAGGTGGCGCCGTTGCGCTGGGTTCCCTGTCGTGGCTTCTTTTCAGGCTCCTGGCAGGTCTGGCCGGATACATATCCCAGGGGACCTCGGGTTTTCCAATCGGGTTGCCCCATCCCGGTATTGGGCTTCTCCTTTTTTGGATCCTGCTTTCCTCGGGGGGACTTTATTCCCTGATGCTTCACCTGCGAAAAAAATTGTCCGGATACGCGACTCTGGGCATTTCATTGTTTGTCGTGTCCGTGGGCATCGTCACCTTCGGACCTCTTTCCTGGAACCTGGGATCTTCCGAAAAAGTCACCGCCTGGCAGTTCGACGTGGGACAGGGCGATTGCGCGCTCCTTGTCTTTCCCGACAGCTGGTCCCTCCTGATCGACACAGGCGGCCTGTTCGGGTTTGGCGGTTCGGGATCCGATGGGCCTCTGAACCGAACCGTGTTGCCATTATTACAACGCCATGGAATCTCAAAAATCGACGGTGTTGTCCTGACCCATGGCCACCTCGACCATACCGGCGGGGCGAGGGTTCTCAACGAGAAAATGAAGGTCGGCGCCTGGTTCGTTTCAGGTAGAGCAGACCGTCCACTGGCCGGCCAGGCGGATTCCACCAGAATCGCTTTTCCCACGGCCGGCGAAGCGCTTCATCGCTGGGAACAATGGGAGGTCAGGATTGTCTACCCTCCGGGGCCGCTTCCCCTTGATTTTGACGAGAACAATCACTCGCTCGTGGTTGTTTTGAGCCGGGCCGGACAGGACCTTGCCGTCTGGAGCGGTGATCTGGAACTGGAGGGGGAGCATCTCCTGGTTTCCGGTGGCCGTGCTCCTGCCGGTGTCCAGGTCTGGAAAGCGGGCCATCATGGAAGCAATACTTCAGGATCTGCCGATTTGATGGATTTACTCGACCCTGAGCTCATTTTGATCAGCTGCGGCGTGGGTAACGGCTACAAACACCCCAGCCATGGGTCCTATGTGGTTCGGGGTGACACCCTGGCCATTGCCCGGACAGACCTGCAGGGGACGATCAGACTTGAGTGGGATCTGAACGGGGACCTGACCTGGTGGACCAGGGACACCAGTCCCCAAATAATCGGCCTTCCTTGACACTGACCCGGCGCCTGCCTACAATGCCGCCTGCGTCCCCCCAAAACCATTTTCAAGGGCCCGCTTCGTGATTTTCCCGGGCCCGAACCCATCCCGAGGGAGTTCCCGTGGCAGCCTTGCGCAGTACCAGGGATCTCGGTCTTGACCCCACCTATGAGGGCAAGGTCCGGGACATGTTCGATCTAGGTGACCGCTATCTCATCGTGACCACAGACCGTATCTCCGCTTTCGACGTCATCATGAACGACGTGGTCCCCGGTCGTGGGGTCGTTCTCAATGTCATGAGCCTGGGGTGGTTCAAGCATTTCGCCGATGTGGTGCCCAACCATCTGATAACCGCGGACCCCGCGGAATTTCCCGCCCCCTTCAATGCCCACGCCGAAGCTTTGGCGGGACGTTCGGTCCTGGTTCACAAGGCCGAACGCTTTCCCGTGGAATGCGTGGTGCGCGGATACATCGCGGGTTCGGGGTGGAAGTCCTACGGGCAGGACGGAACCATTTGCGGGCATCGGCTCCCCGAGGGTCTCCGCTTGGCCGACCGGCTTCCCGAAGCCCTGTTTACGCCTTCGACCAAGGAAGACGAAGGACATGATGAAAATATTCCCTTCGAAACCGTCGTGGAAATGATAGGGGAGACCGATGCCGCGCTGTTGCGGGAGATTTCCCTGAAGCTCTATACCGAAGGCGCGTCCTACGCGCTTCCGAGGGGTGTCATCCTGGCGGACACCAAATTCGAATTCGGTGTGGTCGGCGGCAAACTGACCCTGATCGATGAAGTCCTGACCCCTGATTCAAGCAGGTTCTGGCCGGCAGCCGAGTACAAACCCGGCCAGGAACCGCCCAGTTGGGACAAACAAATCCTGCGCAACCATCTCGAGACTCTCGACTGGGATCACAGTCCGCCGCCGCCGGCACTCCCGGCCGAGATCCTGGAAAAAACTTCCCGGCGTTATCAAGAAGTCCTTTCCATCCTGTTTCCCGCGGAGGCCGCCCAATGGCAAAAGTACCTGTAGGGAACCGGCGACGGGCCCTGTTGAGCGTGACCGATAAGACCCGCCTGGCCGAAATCGGGAAACTGCTGCACGGGTACGGCTATGAACTGATCGCTTCCGGGGGTACGGCGGGACATTTGCGGGACAATTCCGTTCCCGTCATCGAAGTCAGTGAGCTGACGGGTTACCCGGAAATTTTCGGCGGCCGGGTGAAAACCCTGCACCCGGTCATTCACGGGGGAATCCTGGGACCCACAGAGGCCAGCTTTGCCGAAACCGCGGAGTTGGGGATCAGTCCCATCGATCTGGTCATCGTGAACCTGTACAAGTTCCAGGAGGCGGTTGCGGCGGGCGCCGGGGAAGCCGAGACAGTTGAAAAAATCGACATCGGCGGACCGACCCTTCTCCGTTCGGCCGCCAAAAATTTCGGGCGTGTTGCCGTGATCAGCGATCCCCGGTTCTACGACGATCTCATTTCAGAGTTGGAGCAGGGCAAAGGCACCACCAGCCTGGAATTTCGTCGCCGCATGGCGGGAGCCACGTTCCGCCTCGCCGCCGATTATAACGATGCGATTGCCGCCTGGTTTGCCGGTGAAGGTGACATCCAGCTGAGATATGGGGAGAACCCGCACCAGAGCGCCACCCTGAGAATTCCAGCGCCTCCCGGGGACGAGCCTGCTCTCGCGGGGATTGGAATTACCCAGCACGGAGGCAAAGAGCTTTCCTACAACAATATCGTGGATCTTGTGGCCGCGGTTAAACTGGTCGGCGATTTTGACCAGCCCTGTTGCGGTATCCTGAAGCATACCAATCCCTGCGGCTTTGGACTGGGAGAGGGCGTCACCGCCCTGGAGCGGGCACTCAAATGCGATCCCGTTTCCGCTTTCGGCGGGGTTTTCTCCTTCAACGGGTGCGTGGACGAAGCCACGGCCGGCATTCTGGCCAAGCGGTTTCTCGAGATCATCGTGGCGCCTGAGTATTCCCCTGAAGCCCTGGCCCGCCTGACCAAAAAGAAGAACGTCCGCGTGTTGACCGTGGACATGGCCCGTTTCCTGAGCGGCACCCGTGATCGCATCCGCGCCTGGGGTGATCTGGTTCTCACCCAGGTGGAGGACGACGGGTTCCCCGAACTCGACGAATGGAACGTGGTGGCGGGAGATGATCCCGACCCCGCCACCCGGACAGCCCTGGAAATGGTCTGGAAGGTATGCAAGCACGGCAAGAGCAACGCCATCGTTCTGGGGGACATGACCTCGACGCTGGGGATGGGGTTCGGTCAGATGAGCCGGGTCGACTCCACTGAACTGGCCGTCATGAAAGCAGGCAACCAGGATCTCGACCTCCAGGATTGCGTTGTCGCTTCCGACGGTTTTTTCCCCTTTCCCGATGGGATAGAGAAACTGGCCGCGGCGGGCGCGCGAGCAGTAATCGCACCCGGTGGATCGATACGCGACGACGAAGTGGCCGAAGCCGCCCGCAAACTCGGCATCACTTTGATCCTGACCAATCGGCGGCATTTCAATCATTGAGGGAATGCCGTATATTTCAATGACTGGCCCGGCCGGGAACTCCTCCCGGCAGGGCTGGTTCTCAAAACCATGTCAAAGACCTCATTGCATCTCCAGTTGACCCTCTTGGCGAGGTACATCCTTTGTCTGGCCGTCCTGTGGTCACTGACGGTGCCGGCGGCACACGCAGCAGATGCTGACACCCTTGGGGAAATGCGCGCCCGGAGGCGGGCTTCCATGCAGGCCATCAATCTGTCGCCGGATAAAGATGACCGCCCTGTCCTGTTCGGGCTGCTGGTCATCCCCGTGGATTTTGCCGACGCCCGCGCTCCTTCCGGCGAGGACCGGATCCAGCTGACCAACCGCCTCACCTCAACCGGCGGACAATCCCTGAAACATTATTTTTCCGTGGCTTCCAGGGGCCGGTTGGATTTGCGCATCACCCAGGCGCCTCTGATTCATCTGGCGGGAACCCGGCGCGACTATTCGGATATCGGTCTCAATGGTTTTACCCGTACCCGGGCACTGGCCACCGAATCGCTGCAGGCGGTGAAGGAACTTGGTCTGGAGTTCCGGCGCCTTGACATGGATGGTCCGGACCGGATTCCCGGGACCGACGATGACGATGGGGAAGTTGACGGCGTCCTCATTCTCCACGCGGGGATCGGACAGGAAAATGATCCCGGGGAAGGCCTGATCCAGGCGCTTCAGTTTTTTCTGGATGACCCCGTCGTTTCGCAGGGCGTCAGCGCCACTTTTTACGCCGTGGCCAGCCTGCACAGCGGGCCCGGCATCTGGGCCCACGAGACGGCCCATCTTCTGGGCCTGGAAGATCGCTACGACCCCGGACTTCGTCCTTCCGGCGGAAGTGAGGTTCATTCCCTGGGCGGGTTGGGACGGTTCAGCCTGATGGCTTCCGGTGCCTGGGGGACCGGCGACGGCTACGGGGCCGCCCTCCCCGATGCCTATTCATCTCTTCAGATGGGCTGGTACCGTTCCCTGAACATTTCCAACAGCACTGATGACCCCGATACCCTCAGACCCGGGCTTGAATCCGGTCTTGTTCACCGGGTGTGGTCCGGCAGCGAACCGGGCCCGGAGTTTTTCCTCCTCGAGACGCGGGACCCCATTTCCGCCTACCCTTTTGACGCGAACATTCCCGGCAACAACCTGTTGGTCTACCATGTCGACGAGACCCTCCCTGAAGGCCGACATGCAGTCGACGGTGTCGACGAGTGGCACCTGAGGGTGTCGTTGGTGGAAGCGGACGATGATTTCAAACTCCGGCGGGGCGAAGATCCCGGTCGCGAACAGGATCTTTTCCCGGGGCCTTTGGGGATTAACGAATTTTCCCCTTCCTCGGTACCATCCAGTGACGGGTACCACGGGGCTACCCGGGTCAGCCTTACCGAAATCACTTCCATGTCCGGGGGAGTGACCTATCGGGCCAGCGTCTGGCCGGTGCCGGATCTTGATTTCATCGTTGGTTTTCAAGGTGACGGGAATCCCAATCTGGATCTTGCGGCGCGCTCCACCGGAACCCCGTTTTCCAGCCTGCGCTGCCTGATGTCGGTCGTCGGGTCACCCTACTGGGGATCTTTTGAAAGTGGACAACTGTCCGTGGCCTTCGACCTCGAGGTCGACGGCCTGGGTGCCTGGCGTCCCGCGCAACCGGTGGTGTGGGTTCCGGATGCTTCCGTACCGGCGGATGCCCAAACCGAATTCAGGTACGAATTCACCTATGACACAGGGCAACATTCCGAAACCAGAAACTGGTACTGGAAAGACAATGCCGGGGTGTTGGATTTCGAAATGAACTGGCCGGGCGACTGGACCATCTCCCTTCCCGGCGACAACATGGATACTTTCTGGCATCGCTGGGACCAGGGCCCTGCCTGGTTGACGGATGACCGGACTCCGGTTTTGGCCTGCACGGGACTCGAATTTTCCGACACCTCACAATGGCCCGCGGTCACCTACCAGAATTCCGGCTACGCCATTCTCACCTCGGGAGAATTGGGGCCCGATGTCCGCGCCGTCAGGCTTGTCCACGCCATGGAAGTGGAATACCTCACCACGGATGTGGCAATGGATGGAGGAGTTCCCACCTGGATCGATTCCCGGAACAATGAATTTTCCGCCGAACCCCTTGAGGGATGGCGTGGACGGATTTCCGCCAAAGCCCTCAACCCGCTTCACGGACAAGGGGCCTTGATTCAGGAAAACCTTGAACTGGATGGGGATATCCCCCTGTGGCGCACGGACATCATCCCCGTCCCTGAAAATTCCCCGGGGCCCTGGCGTTTGCGTCTGTCCTTCGGCAGCAATTCCCTCTGGCGTTATCGTGGCTGGTTCGTGGCAAGTGTGGAGGGAATTGTTTCGGATCCGGCCAAAGCTGTCTTCGGCGGGCATTGGATTTCCGGCGCGGGCGCCGGCCTGAGCTGGACCTGGCCTTGGGTAACGGAGACACCCCAACACTTTATTATTGAGCACCGGACGGGTGAGGATGGAACTTGGGAAAGTATTGCGGACGTGATACTGCCGCCGCAACCCGGTGAGGATTCGTATTATGTGCCCGCCGGGACCCTCGGCGGCCACCTGACCGGGTCCCCGAGAATTCGTCATGAATTGCGTGTCCTTGGCTATATTGATCAAGGAATGGTGGCCACCAGGGAGATTGTTGTATTCCCTGATGGGGGAGACGGGCATACTGTTGTCCTCAGTCTGCCCTGGCCCAATCCCGCCAATGATTCCGTCCGGTTCATGGTTGAGATTCCCGCGGGAGTTGAGGGGAAACTGGGTATCTTCGACCTCCGGGGCCTGCGGGTGAAAGAACTGAGGGTGGGCGCGGGAAATCATCTGATGGAATGGGACGGCAGGGACTTCCGCGGCGGCCGCGCCGCTTCAGGAACATATGTAATCCGCCTGGAAGGATCCGGAGCGGCAGTGATGCGCAAGGTGGTGCTTCTTCATTGAATCGAACATTTCTAATCTGCCTGACGGCCGTGGGTGTTTTTGCCGGGACCGTCGTGGCCGGCCCTCTCTACGACCCTTTTCTGGAACGATTCCAGGTCGGAACGTACAACGATCCCGAGACCATGGTCATGGAGGAGGGGTTTCCCTCCGAACTTCTGGATCCCGTGGAGGTGGACGCCATCTGGTTGGCGGCCGCGCACCGCGTACTGGATGCAGGTGACGCCGGGTCTGCTCCATTTCCCAACGGGCAATTGCTGACAAGGTGTCTGGCTCCTTCCGGGGAAACCGGATGGTTTGCCCGCATGAGGGACGTACTCAGGCAGCTGGAATCAGGCACTCTCGGCGATCTTCTAAATCAGGACACCGATCCGCTCCTGGCTGAACGAGCCGCGCGGAACGTTTCCCATCTCCTTCAAAACGGACGCGTCATGCAGGCGGCCGCCGGCGCCATCCGCTTGCGGGACAAGGGAAAGGATCTCGGGCTATCGGACCGGGAAATCTTTGTGTGGGATTTGCGTGCCAAACTTCTTTTTGGGCTTGCAGGCAACAAGCGGTCCGGCGCCAACAGATCCTGGCCGTCGATGTTGGATCTGGGATCTTTCGATTCCAGGAGTGCCTGGGCTTTGTGGGTTGCCCACTGCCGCCACACCGACCATCCCGTCCTGCCGGAACCCATGGCCGTTGAAAAATGGGGACGGCACCTCGCTCGGCTTTCCAGGACCTGGATATCCCCTGAAGAATTGTACGGGTCCGGTTTGCCCCCCGACTTCAAGTCCGGCCTGGGCGCGGTCATGTTCAAGGGCGCGCCCCGTGACGCCCATTTCCTGAAGTACCCGGATCCGCCCGCCGACAGTTCTCTCCAGGGCCTATGGATCCGGGGACGACGCCTGCAATCGGGAGGGGACCCCGCAACCTATGAAAAACTGGCCATGCGGGCCGATCTTCGCCCAGCTTGGCGGATGGACGTCTGGCGCCGCGCTTCGGAACTCCGGCTGTTGAAGGGACAGTGGGAGGAGGGCCTGGAGGACATGCGTCAGGCACTCCAACTGGCTGCCGCCGGGCATGGTCACCGGTCCACCCGCCGCCGGTTGAGGCAGTGGAATGAGCAGGCCCTGGTTCTGGCCCTGGCCCAGGATGATCTTCAAACGGCCCAACATCTGCGGGATCTTGGGCTTGAATATTTCCAGGGCGATGAAAGGGAGGCCTTCCTGAGGGAAACCGGCCATTGGAATGATCGGCTGATCCCCGGGGAAACCTCGGTTTCCGGTATCCCTGAAGGACTGCCTTCTCAGGCCCAAGGCGTGGTCGAATCGGGACGTGCCACTGATCTTGGCCCTGTAGCCGAAAATCGACGGGAAAATTTCCTGCAAGCCACCGGCCAATCCCTGTGGGAATTGTGGATCAAATGGGGTGTGACCCTGGCCAATCCCGAGGCCGTCCAGGGTCAAAAGCGCGAACGGGCCATTCTCTACCGCCAGGCCCTTGAAGACATGCGGCAAAACACCGGGCCGGTGTCCATGGAGTCGGCTGCCTTGGGAATAGTCGCCGACCGCCTGGGAAATCATGACGTTTTTCCGCGAATGCTGGAACAGGCCTTCGACCGGGATGTCGGGCAGGTCTGTGACTGGAAAACTCCTCCGCGGGCTTCGGCGGTTCCCGGGTTGCTTCGGCAGCTGAGAAGCAGCGAACTCGACCGGCACGCCCTGCTCGGCTTTGCGATTGCCCTGGGGGATATGCGCGGAATTCTCGCTGTAGCTGTCGATTTGGAAGGACGGGGTTTGACTCTCGAGGAAAAAAGACGTTTCCTTTACCCTCTTCCCGATTCCGACGCCATCGGCGCGGCCATCCTGGAAGCCGGCAGCGACCCCGCGCTTCTACTGGCCGTGGCCCGAAATGAATCGCTGTTCGAGCC
>JAUVII010000155.1 GCA_030592845.1 Candidatus Krumholzibacteriia bacterium
TCAGCCAGGCCCCTGAAACGGGCCCGGCCAGAGTGATGGAAAAAAGGATTGCCGACAGGAGAAAAAATCGATTTTTGATGATGGACATGATGACCCCACCCTTGTTACAGCCGATGGTGCAGTTTTATTTTAGATTATACCACAATATTGAAAATGATTGTTTGAACTTGCCTGCCAATTTCCGACATTTCGAATGTGCTACTGGAAAAAGGCTTGGTCATTTTTACCCCCCAAAAACCTCACATCGTCCGGCCTGCCGGTAAGCGGGTTCATCTATCGGTGACGAACAGCGTGCTCATGTGTTACCTTCAGTAATCGAAGAAAAGTTTTCGATCGCCCAGTCCAGTACAAGTCATTATCAAGCAGGGAGGAACAGATATGGGTGACAAGGGAAGTAAAGATAAAGGCAAGAAGGAGCAAAAGAAAACGGCTCAGCATACTGCCAAGGAAAAGCGACAAATGAAGAGAGAAAAGAAGAAAAAGTAAATTCCCGGGCGTGAAAAGGTGCAACATCCCATCCGCGGAGGCGGATATCGGCCGAATAAATGAGCACCTCTAGAACATATGTCGAACGCCCAACAGGTACATGTTCCCAATCTCCATCTGCATACCCTTTTGGTCCTGAGAGACGGGGAATCGCACCAGTCCTTCGATAATCAGGTCACCCCGGGTGTATTTCACACCCGGAGCGAGGGTAAAGACGGATTCTCCGCTGTTTGGCGTTTCGATCCCGGCGGCCTTGTCGGACGCCGTGTTTTTCCAGGAGATTTCGAGGACGGGAGCCAGGGCCGATCGGCCTGATTTGCCGACGGGAATCTGCTTTGCCAGGGCCAGGTTCAGCCCCAATTCATTGCCGGGATCGGGGTCGTCGGCGGGAACGTCGGCAACACCGCTGAATCTGTAACCCAGGGTGAGGTCGGCTCCCCATCCGCCGGAGCGGCCCGAGAAGTACAGCCCGGTATTGATTGACCAGAATTCGTTGGAGATGCCGCTGCTGCCGGTCGGCGCCTCGACGCCCAGCAGAGGTGCTATCCCCAGGGTGTAACTGCGGGTATTGATCCTCAGGATCTTGTATTTGGCAAAGACGTAGATGTCGCTGAAACCCGACTGCTTGTTCTCGTTGCCCATCATGGTCATCGTTCGCCAGTCGATGATTTGGCGCACCCCGAGGGTCAACTGGGGGCGCAGACCGTAAACGACGACAAGCGGGACCATGAGTCGGTCCATTCCGGCGTCCGCCGTACCCTCTGGTGCGGTGCGGGACATCGACCGGACCTGGGTGCGCAGGATCCATCGCCCCTGTGGAGGCGTTAGGCCGGCATCGATGCTGATGCCGACAGCAAGCGACTCGGCCGCTGGGCCCAGGACCAGGACAAACAACAAGACTGGCAAAAAAGCGAACATCTTCATTTGAGGCGCTCTCCTGCCGTGAAGTTGGCCCGGTTGATGGCGTCGTGGACCTGTTCGTCGGTGACCTCGGCCCCTTCCTCAACCCTCAGAGCGAGTTTTTTATCTACCCAGGACGCCTTGGCGGAATGGACTCCCGGGATTTCAAGGACCAGATTCTCCAGGCCGCCGTGGCAGCCGGGGCAGTCCATTCCGAATACCTCGAACTCAACGAGCGCCCCCACCTGGGGATCGGAACTGGGTTCGGGAGCGGAAGAGCATCCTGCCAAAAGCGCCAGGCAGGTGATGGCAATCAGTGTGGGTCTCATGGATTTTCCTTTATTGCAGGTGGGCGCGGGCCGTTTCCACAGTGTGATTCAAACTTGAGTTGGCGACACAACAAGGATGAGATCCTATCAGTTTAATAGGATAAGAACGATTCATGATATACAAAACTGTGCCCTTCCCGGTTCCAACCATCGCTTTCGAGTTCTGTGGGAGGCCTATTGTGCCGCGCCCTTCGTTTAAGTAATGGGTTGTGCTTCTGAATTGTGTCTGGCAGGAAGAACAACTTAGACATTAAAAAGAGGTGCCCCCGGGGGTGCCTCTTTTTGACAAACGGTCATACTTGCTGGATAAAACAGCCTCTCTGCGGCTACACCAACCCCGGACACAATTTCAGAGCCACAACCAAAGAGAAAAAGGTGCGCACCCATCACATCTGCGATCAGTGCCACAACGTTCATGCCCCGTTGAAATGGGTGCGTGAGGCCCGGGAACTCAAGAGGATCAGGGCGGTCAATGACGAACGCAGGGCGGGGCAGGGTCGTTGTCCAGGGGCAATTGCCGGCCAACGGGCACGGTCCGTGTCCCTCACCGTACCTGCACGAACCTGGTCCGCGCCACATCCCGCCCGCTGCGGCCCCTGACCAGGTACACACCGCTGGGGGCCCACCGGCCATGCCGGTCCCGCCCGTCCCACACGACGTGATGCGTTCCGGCGGTCAACCAATCACCTGACACCAGCTCCCGCACGATTCTCCCACGCACGTCGTACACCGCCAGGTGGAGGTGGCCGTCGCGGGCCAGGTCCACGCCGATGACGGGACGCCCGGTTCCCGGAGGTCCCATCGCTCGCAGTTTCAGCGCGGTGGTGGCGACGGCCCGGGGATCGTCGCCGGGTACGGCTGAAACCGCGGAAGTGACCACCACGGGACTCGATTGATGGTGGATGCTGAGGACTGAGGTGGCGCCGTCGAAATGCCATCCGGGCGTGGTTGTTGGCGGGATGGTCAGCTCCGGCAAGACGGAACCGGCCGCGAGCACGGAACCCGGCGCCCCGGTCAGTTTGATCCGTTCATTTCCCGCCCCGTCCGCCGTCGCGTATTCAATAAAAACACTGTCCAGGGGATAGGCGACGCTGGTCAGGGCAACATCGGCCGCAAGAATATGGTTTTCGGTCGCGGGGGCCAGATCCGGTTCCAGGGCCATGATCTCCAGGAAATACTTCACCGTGTTGAAGTCCTGCTCGTACCAGCTGTCCACGTTGAAGTTCGCGGAAAGATCGTAGACGGTGGTGAACATGCGCCCGTCGGCGGCATCGCCCCGGTTGTTTTGTCCATGGGAACAGACCGCGGCCATGTCCAGGGCCGTCTGACGCCAGCCGGCGACCTGGCGTGGATCCCCGTCCAGTGCCTGATACAGCAATATCGCGGTCCGCGCGTACTGCAGGCTGCTGGCGTAGGTGGCTTCGGGCCAGCCGGACCATTCCAGGGTCACCGGAACATAGATTCCGTACTTGGTGCCGGGGCCCGGAACAAGGTATCTGGCGGTCAGCGAATCAAACACGGCCACGGCCAAGTCCTGCCAACCGGCCGGGCGCCGTTTCACCAGTTCGACGACCATTTCATGACCCGAATAATGATCACCGAAACCGGTTTGCTGGGCGGGAGTCTGGTCTTCGTAGAACCCTTCCCATCGCATATACGACGCGGAGGTCGGTTCACAGGGGTTGGCCAGCAGCCAGGCCCAGGCCCGGTCCCTGGTCTGAACATAAACCGGGTTGCCCGTGCGGTCCGTCAGATCATCGAAGAAGCGCACGGCGGGCATGAGATGACTCGTGTAATCCTGGGTGACGGTGCCGTCGGCGGGCACGACACGGAAGGGCCAGCGCCCGTTGTCGGCCGCGTTGCCCGTCAGTTGGGTGGCCGCCAGGACATCGGCGATTTCCAGCGCGCCGTCCAGGTAGGCCGCGTCGCCCGTGATGTCGTAAAGTCGCAACAACCGCAGACCAAACATGGCCGGCTTGTCGGGCATGATCGCCGCGCCGTCCCAGCCGCCGCCCATGACGCCGTCGGTCTGGGTGCTGTAGGGCAGGTTGCCGTAGAGATCGCCGGCAGGGGTGCGATGCTCCAGAATCCAGTCGGCATACTGACGGGCCCGGGCAAGGCCTTCGTCGTCGCCGCTCCAGCGCCGCCAATCCAGAAACGCGTCGATGGCCACCGCCGCGGTGTAGGCAGGGTAGCTGACCGACAGGTAGCCGGGATACCCGTTCAGATTGCCGTCCAGATTGTTCCAGTCGTTGATGGCGTAGCTGTAGAAATACGGCGGGACGGGATATCCGGTGGGGTCGTCGTCGTTGGTGCGGATGCCGTTCCGGCCCACGTCCGAGACCAGAAAACCCACCACTTCAGAGACAACCTGGTGGTAGGGTTTGGCCGCCGACACCTGGGCGCCGGCATCGGGCGGCAGCATGGCTGCCAGGGTACAAAGGAGAGTCAGGATTCCACAGCAGAGGTGGCGACGGGCACTTGAACGCATGTTGTACAATCTGATGGAGATGGAGTGCGGCTCGAAAACCCGGATGTAATCCGTATAGTACCACAAAAGCCGCACAAAGTCAGGCTGGGCAGGTATACGGTGACAGTGCCGCGGCCCCCTTGTAGGGTGAAGGGGTTATGCGGGGAATATTTTCCAAGGGAGCTGATGGACATGCATAAATTGACCAAGGCGGGTCAGGGCACCGTGCTTGTGCTTTTGCTTCTGCTGGCCGCCTGTGGCGGTGACGGCGAATCCGGTCAGGAGAAACAGACCCCGGCCGAAAAAGCCGCCGCCCTTGACCGGGGGCCGCGGGCCGCGGAGACCATGAATCTGGATGACAGCCTGGCCGCGCGCGGCGAGATCCTGTTCGAGGAGAAAATTTGCAGCGACTGCCACACCCTTGGTGAGTCGGATATCGCCCCGGACCTGATTGGAGTCACGGATCGCCGCACCTCGGCGTGGCTTACCATACAGATTACCGATCCCGAGTGGATGAGCCAGAACGACCCCGTCACCAAGCAGCTCATCGTGGATTTCGACATGGAAATGGCCGACCTGGGGGTCCCGGAGGCCGAGGTGGAGCCGATCCTTCACTTCCTGTTGCGCGAGAGCAGGGCCGCCGCTCGTTGAGCCGTATCATGAAGGACACCAGAAAAACAACTCTTGTCATTACCTACTGTTGCCGGGAAAAGGATCCTTCACCGGGACTTCTGCCGGCGGTTGACAGATATCTCAGTTCCCGTATTCGCGCAGCCAAAGAAACGGCATCCCGGCTGCAGTTGGAATTTCGCATCCTCTCGGGACTCTACGGGTTGCTGGAGCAGGACGAGAAGATCCCCGATTACGACCACCAGCTGACACACGAACAGGTGCCCGGACACGCCGAAAAACTGGCTGGACAATTGGCTTCGTCAAACGTGGGGCGGGTGATTTTCATCACCCGGTCCTTGGCGGAAGATCCCGGAACGGAGCCTTACCGGCAAGCCATTCTCGAGGCGTGTTTTACTGTTCAGGTGGAGTGTGAAATTCTTGAAATATAAGGCGACCCACAAACAGAAGGGGCGAAACCTGGAGCACCAAATACACCCCCTGCCTTACCGGGTTCGCCCTAACCGACAAGGCACTAATAAAGAGGCCCCAGGTTCCGCTGGTCATGACGCTTTTCCCCCTTGCGCCTGACAATGAACTTCTATCCTGTAAGACGCTCCCGTTCGGCAAAGGACGGAAAATTTTTGAATTAATTGTGATCCACCAGGGAATCGTGGGCGCGCAGCTTAACCATGCCTTCGTAGAGTCTGGATTTAATTATTGGTTCGGGAAGGTCAAGGACCAGGGCTATTTCGGCCCGGGATAGATCCTCGGCATACCGCAGATGAAGGACCTCGCGCTGGTCTTCCGGGAGTTCGGCCAGGACGCGCCGCAAATGGGCATGCTGCTCCCGGCGCACCATTTTGGTCAGACAGCCGGTCAAATGGGCATCAATGCGGGAAGCGGTGGGAAGAGCCAGGTCGTCACGACGCCGGCCCCGCGCTCGAATTACGTCCAGGCATCGATTGCGGGTAATCTTGTAGATCCAGGCGCGGAAATTCCCGGGCAGGGCGTTGTTTTTCAGGACGCGCAGGAAAACTTCCTGCACCACGTCTTCGGCTTCGTCCTTGCTTTCGAGGTAGCGGAAACAAAACCGCATCAAAGGGGGATGATAAAGCTCGCACAGCAGTTTACCGGCGCTGTCATCGCCGGCGCGAAGGCTCGTCACCAGGTTGGGGGTGAGGTCGGCAAGGGTTTGTTTGGCGCCCCGAGGTTCCTGCATGGCCGGTCCCTTTCGTCGAAACGAGTCCTCGTTACTATAACATCGAAGATGCCGGTTTGACGGGAAATTTATTGCTGGGTGTTTTCATAACTGCCCCAAATAGGGTAGAATACTGGTTAGATATCGGACGATTGCCCGCACTTCGACAAAAGGCAGGACGATGGGTTGCGATCTTCCGGAAGCCAAACTCTGGAGCTGGATCGATCGGGACGCCCAGGAGTTGGAAAAACACCTGGAAAAGTGTCCGGATTGCCGACGCCGCGCCGGAAGAATCCGTGAGGACATTCGCCGGATCAGCGCCGACTTGTCCGATGTGGTGCCCCTTCCCGATAAAATCGGGCCCTACCGGATAAAGGGTCTGCTGGGGGAGGGTGGCCAGGCCCTGGTCTACGAGGCGGAGCAGGAATCCCCCCGCCGCACCATCGCCTTGAAGGTCTTGCGTGGCGGCCGTTTTGCGGGTGAGAAGCACATCAAACATTTTCTACGGGAAACCCAGACCCTGGCCCGTCTTCATCATCCATCCATCGCCACCATCTACGAAGCCGGGCGAACGGACGATGGTCTCCACTACTTCGCCATGGAGCTTGTCCAGGGCCAGTCCCTGCATGACTACATCTGCGGAAACGACCTTTCCCGTGGGGAGCGCCTCCAGCTCTTTCAAAAGGTCTGCCTTGCGGTCCAATACGCCCATGACAACGGGGTCATTCATCGTGATTTGAAGCCCTCCAATATCATGATCACGACCGATGGTGAACCCAAAATCCTGGATTTCGGTCTCGCTCATCTGGTCCATCCCGATCCGGAAGTCGCCCTTACCATGACACGCACTGGATTGATGGCGGGCACTCCCCGGTACATGAGTCCGGAACAGGTCATGGGCAAGGCCTCGGATATCCATGCGCCATCGGATGTGTATTCGCTGGGCGTCATCCTTTATGAGCTTCTGACCGGGAAACCGCCGCATGACGCTCACAGCTTTACCCCTGAAACGGTGATGGCCATCTGTGAGGAGGCCCCGCCTCGGCCGAGCCGGCTGGACTCCTCCCTGAAGGGCGATCTTGAAACCATTCTAATGAAGACTCTGGCCAAAAAACCACACCGGCGGTATTCCTCGGCCGCGGGTCTGGGGGAGGATTTGCGCCGCTTTCAGGCAAAGGAACCCATACTGGCCCGCAGGCCGTCCCTGTTCTACATCTGGCGTAAGGCCATTTTGCGGCATCGCCTGGTCAGTGTCCTGACCGTTGTTGCCCTGATCCTGATGGCGATCTGGGGTTGGCGGGCGGTCCAACCGCCCTATAACCTGGAACATGCCCGGATGAATACCATGGTCATGCGGCACCAGTTCCTCATCCCCAATCCCGCCAGCCGGGTCATTCTCAATGAAGCCTTGGCCGCGCCGGCCAAGTATCCGGGATTGCCGGAGGCGGTCATGGTCAAGGCCATGGCTTTTTGCGTGGCCGGGGAAAAAGGTTTGGCGCTGAGGTATTTGAATGAACAGCTCAGGGCCGAGCCCGATCAGTGGCTCTACCGGGCGCTGCATTCAGAGATTGGAATAGTCAAGGATCTCTCGGTGGATAACGAGTTTGCCGTCTGGGCCCACAGCGATCCGGATCGCAGTCTGGCCGACAGTTGGTATCTGCGTTCCTATACCACCCTCGATCCCGAACAGGCCCTGGCCTGGTCCCATATCGCGCTGACCCACGATCCCGACCATAAACTGGCCTTGGAAAATGTGGCCAGGTACAGCGCCCAAACGGGTGATCTGGAAATTAGTCTGGCGGCCGCCACCCGTCTGATGGAGGCGGGCGATGGGCGGCGGGATTTCTGGCTGAGCTTCCGGTGGACCCTGATGTGCCGTTTGGGGCGGCCGCAGGAGGCACTCGTGGAAGTCGACCGGGCCCTGGAAGATAAATCAACCTATCCGGGAATCCATATGGTTCGTGCCCAGATCAATCGCTGGCTGGGAGATTACGAAGCTTCCGTGAATGACTACACAAGCGCTATTACCCATGCGGAAAACCGGGGTATGTCCCTCGGTTGGTATTATTACCACCGGGGGACTCCCCTTTGGATCCTGGGACGGTTGGAAGAGGCTGCCGAGGACTACCGGAA
>JAUVII010000058.1 GCA_030592845.1 Candidatus Krumholzibacteriia bacterium
CCCAAAGTCTTATTATATTCGGACCTGATTTTTCAATACGGGATGGATGTATTCCTCCCGACCGCTTCATGGAAAGGGAAAACGATGGCCAAGATCACGAAACGAAGCGAGGACTACAGCCGCTGGTACCTGGACGTCATCCAGGCGGCCGAACTGGCGGACAACAGCCCGGTCCGCGGCTGCATGGTGATCCGTCCCAACGGCTACGCCATCTGGGAAAACATCCAGCGCACCCTGGACGACAAGTTCAAGGAATTGGGCCACGTGAACGCCTACTTCCCGCTGTTGATCCCGAAGAGTTTCATGGCGAAGGAAGCCGAACATGTCGAGGGCTTCGCGAAGGAATGCGCCATCGTTACGCATCACCGCCTGAAACAGGTGGTCGTCGACGGCAAGACCACGGTCATTCCCGATCCCGACAGCAAGCTGGAGGAGGAGTACATCATCCGGCCCACCAGCGAAACGGTGATCTGGGACATGTACCGCAAGTGGATCCAGAGTTACCGCGACCTGCCGATCCTGATCAACCAGTGGGCCAACGTCATGCGCTGGGAAATGCGTACGCGGATGTTCCTGCGCACCACCGAATTCCTGTGGCAGGAAGGGCACACCGCCCACGCGACGGCCGAAGAGGGCCGCGCCGAGACCCTGCAGATGCTCGAGGTCTACCGCTGGTTCGCCGAGGATATCCTGGCCATGCCGGTCATCACGGGTCCCAAAACCGCCAACGAACGGTTCGCCGGCGCCGTGGAGACCTTCTCCATTGAGGCCATGATGCAGGACCGCAAGGCCCTGCAGGCGGGCACCAGCCACGATCTGGGCCAGAACTTCGCCAAGGCCTTCGACGTCAAATACCAGGATGCCGAGGGTAAGGTCAAACATGTCTGGGCCACCAGTTGGGGCATGAGCACCCGAATCATGGGCGCGCTGATCATGACCCACAGTGACGACGACGGCCTGGTGCTGCCGCCGCGCATCGCGCGTATCAAAGCGGTCATCGTTCCCATCTGGAAAAGCGACGAAGAGATGGAGCAGGTGGTTTCCGCCGCCGAAAAAATCGCCGCCGAATTGCGGCCAATCGTCGGCAATGTGCACATCGACAAGCGTGACAACATGCGTCCCGGCTGGAAATACGGCGAGTGGGAGCGCAAGGGTGTGCCGATCCGCATGGAACTCGGGCCACGTGATCTGGCCGATGAAAAGGTTATGATGGTTTCGCGCCACGACCGCAACAAGCAGCCGATCGCATTTGCGGATTTGGCGGCCGTCGTGCCCGTCGAACTGGAACGCATCCAGCAGGATCTTTTTGACCGGGCCCTGAAGCGCCGGGAGGAAGCCACCTTCACGATCGATACCTGGGACGAGTTCACCAAGCTGTTCAAGGGTGACGGCGGCTTTGCCCACTGCCACTGGTGCGGCGATGGTGACTGCGAGAAGACCATCCAGGACAAGACCAAGGTGACGATCCGGAACATGCCCCTGGAGAGGGATGAAACGCCGGGTGAATGTGTGCACTGCGGCAAGCCCTCCATTGGGAGGGTACTGTTCTCGCAGTCCTATTGATTTTGGTTATTCTGAAAACCCGACAGGTTGCTGGTGCCTGAAGGTATTCCTACGCTTTCCCTGAATTCGTTTTCACCGGAAAACCGATAAGGGGAATCCCATGGATAGACGTGTTTTTTTGAAAAATGCCGGTCTGGTTACGGCCTGGGTCGGCGTATCGGTGGTCTTGCACGGGTGCGGCGATGACGACGATCCCGCGGCCCCCGTTCTCGGTACCGGGGACGTGGCCGGAGTGATAGGTTCGAATCACGGGCATAACGTGACGATTTCCGCTGCGGTGATCAATGCCGGCGGGGCGGTGACCCTGATCCTTTCCCAGGGCAACGGCCACACACATTCCGTGGCTCTATCCGCGGCTCAGGTTGGGGAAATAGGACAAGGCAACCAGGTGGCAGCCACAAGTTCAAGCGACGACGGCCATTCCCATCCCGTGACCTTCAATTAGACCGGGCCCGGCGGTTCCCTGCAGAGTGGGGCTGTCCTTTCGCCCGGCGGGTCGAGATATTATCTTGTGACCACAGGAATACCAAGCGGCGGCGGGCCTTGCCCGGCTCCGCCCAGTTGCGCTACCGATAGAACAAGGAGAACGGGTCATGGAGACTCCCCGCGACAACCAGGAAATTCAGGAGCTGTACCGCCACAAGGTGGGTCTGGCCGAAATGCTCAAGGGCGGCGTCATCATGGACGTCACCAACGCCGAGCAGGCCAAGATCGCCGAAGAGGCCGGCGCCGTCGCCGTCATGGCCCTGGAACGCATCCCATCCGACATCAGGAAAATGGGCGGCATCGCCCGCATGTCCCAGCCCGGCATGATCAGGCAGATCCAGGACATGGTTTCCATTCCGGTGATGGCCAAGGTGCGCATCGGCCACTTCGCCGAAGCGCAGATCCTCCAGGCCCTGGGCGTGGACTTCATCGACGAGTCGGAAGTTCTGACACCGGCGGACAACGCCAACCACGTCTACAAACATGATTTCAAGGTTCCCTTCGTTTGTGGCTGTCGCAACCTGGGCGAAGCTTTGCGCCGGATCGGTGAAGGCGCCGCGATGATCCGCACCAAGGGCGAGGCCGGCAGCGGGGACGTCGTCGAGGCCGTGACCCACATGCGTGAAGTCACCGAGGGCATCCGCCGCCTGCAGATGATGCGGAAGGACGAACTGATGGCCGAGGCCAAGAACCTGGGCGCGCCCTACGAAATCCTGGTCCAGACCGCCGAACTCGGAAAACTGCCGGTCCCCAACTTCGCCGCCGGTGGCATCGCCACGCCCGCGGACGCGTCCCTGATGATGCAGCTCGGCGCCGAAACCGTCTTCGTGGGCAGCGGCATCTTTGCCAGCGAGGATCCCGCGCCGCGCGCCAAGGCCATCGTCGACGCCGTGACCTACTTCGACGATCCGGCCAAGCTGATGGAGATCAGCATGAAGCTGGGCGAGGCCATGAAGGGCCGCGCGGTGAACGAGATGGCCGAGAACGAGAAGATGGCCGGACGGGGCTGGTAAAGGCCATGAGCAAACCCGTCGGCCTTCTGACCCTTCAGGGGGACTACGACAAGCACCGCCGGGCTTTCCGCGCATTGGGCCGGGAAACTTTCGACGTGCGCCGCCCCGGTGAATTGGCCGAGGTTTCCTGCCTGGTCATTCCCGGGGGAGAATCCACCACCCTGACCCGCCTGGTGGACCGCGCGGGGTTGCGGGAGCCGGTCTGTGAGTTTGCCGCCCATCATCCGGTGATGGGCACATGCGCGGGGCTGATCATGGTGGCCACCGCGTTGACCGGCGAAAAGCGCCCCGATTACGGCGTGGAACCCCTGGGCTTGCTGGACTGCACGGTGATTCGCAACGGTTACGGCCGCCAGATCGATTCCTTTACCGCTCCGGTTTCCCTCGACCGGCTGGACGGATCTCCGGATCCCTTTCCTGCCGTGTTCATCAGGGCGCCGCGTATTACTTCCGTGGGACCGGATGTCGAAGTTCTGGCCAGCTATCGGGACGAACCGGTGATCATCCGCCAAGGGCACCTGCTGGGGATGGCCTTCCATCCGGAATTGACTGAAGATTTCCGGATCCATCGGTACTTTCTCGAAATGTTGCCGGATTGATCAGGCTTAAATCCTGGTTTGGCGTATCAAAACATGCCGGATTTCCGTATTATTCTCTCGGGTATGAATCGGGGCATATTTTCCGGGGCGCGGCCCCCAGCAAAGGATGCGACAATGCGCAAGGCGATATCCTTCTTGGTACTATCGGTTTTAATAGGCCTCCTGGCTATCCAGGTCGGGTGCAGCAAAGACGAAGACCCCGTGACGCCGCCGCCGGCGTGCAGTATCACGATGACCACACCCAGAGGGGGTGATCAGTTAAGCACCGATGCCGAGATCCAAATTCGCTGGAAAAGAACCACCGGCGATAACGTCCGGATCGATCTTTACAAGGGCGGGATCATTGCCGGAAATATCGAGGCTGATCACACGAACTCCGGGGCCGACGGGTTTTATCCCTGGATCAACCCGGAGACTTTCGATAATGGCACCGGTGATGATTATTCGATCAAGATAACCAGCCTCAAGAATGCTGATTGTTCCGACCAGACCGATAATTTCAGGATCGAAGATCTATCCAACTGCTTCCTCAAGTTCCCGTGGAAACTCGATATTCCTGATCAGATCGCCGGCAACGATTTTCCGATTACCTGGGCCAGCGAGCACACCTCTGGTTTTGTGGATCTGGAGCTTTGGCTGGACCCGTTTATGCAGGCTCCTTTCAAGGTTAATGACATCGCTTTGAATCTCGAGGATACCGGGTCCTATTCCTGGATCGTCGATTCCTATAATTTGGGAACCAAATCCGACTATTTCTTTAAAATCTCCGATGTGGCCGCCAGCCAATCCTGTAAAGACTCCTCGGTTCCTTTTACCATCATCGACGAGGTTATCTGTAACATCGGACTGGGTGGGATCCTCCCAGGTAATATCTACACTCAGGGCGAAGTCCTTCCCATTTTCTTCGACGTGGAAAATTCCGATGGTTTTGTGGACCTGGAGTTGTATGTCGGAAACGAACGGGTGGATGACTGGAGTATCGTCAAAAATTTCGATACGGCCAACGGAACCCTTTCCTACGATTGGACGGTTACGGATAAAGGGCATCCCGGCCCCACTTTTAATGCCTTCAATATTCGGGTCTTCGATTCGAACGCGCCCAATTGTCAGAACAAAAGCGAAAATTTCACGATTGCCCAGTAAACGGACATATCCTTGATGACCCGGTTTTTTCCCACTTCGCGCACGAGGGCCGTCCAAACGGCCCTCGTTGCGGTTTTCCTGATGATAGCCGTTTCGCCCTGCATCGCCTGGTCGGAATTTGGCATTGAGGAAAAACCCGTGGAGACCGGGGGCCCGGAAATCCGGGAACCATTTTTCGCGTTTCTCATCGGCATGGCCGAACGGGACTCCCTGGGGTTTTGGACCGGTGAGGATCTGCGGAACCATGCCGCCGCGGCCGGGCGTCCCTCGCGATTCCCCCTGGATGAGGTGGTGTCCCTTTCGCGGACCCGCCCGGATGAACAGACAGCTCTCAAGTACGAGGGCACCCGTGTCCACGCCGTCTGGACCCTGGTGATGAACGGCAGCCAGGATCATCCCATGCCCTACAGCATTCTGGGTTATCATCCCGGAAGTCTCAGGGTCGGCGGCGTCCTGGTCCTGAGCGAGTTGGGCCCCGCGGATATGCAAATCACCTATCAGGATGACGATCGTCAGGTCACCCGCCTCATGACGGAGGTGAGGATTTTCCCCCTGGAAAAAGGCCACTTGGTGCTGGATGCGGACGGTTTGCTGGACGCCCTGCTGGGATCGGGCCTGGATGACGCCTGGACCCTCGGGTTCGTCGTCGGCCGCGAAAATGGGAAACTTGTGGGCCTGGGGGTGTCCCTGGGGCGCGAAGGCCGGCGGATTTTCGGGGAGTTCGATTTTTCACAGGACAAGGTCCTGGTCAACGGCCGTCGCCCCATGTCCGCGCTGAGCCGGGCAAGCCGTCGCTGGCTGAACGTGGAATCCGGCAATCTGCCGGAACCCTGGGTGGAACACTAGCAGGCTGTTTTTTCGGATGATTTCAAAATAACGACTATATTTTACAGGACGGCGCCCCGGTGGCGCCGCTTTGAAACCCCCGGAGGCGGAACCCGACATGGAACGGCTGGAAATCACGGTCCGGGGCCGCGTTCAGGGCGTTGCTTTTCGCTGGTATACGCAGAAACAGGCCCAGTCCCTGGACCTGACCGGTTGGGTAAGGAACAGGCCTGACGGTTCGGTGCAAATCGTGGCCGAGGGTTCCCGGCCCGGCCTCGAGGCTTTTTGTGATTGGGCGGTGCGAGGTCCCGATCACGCCCGTGTCGAACGCCATGAAATTTTCTGGAGCGAGGCCGCGGGAAAATTTGCGGATTTCCAGATCACCTGATGAAGGGAATGCGGGTGGGAATGTGAACAGACCTCTCCTTGTGGCCGTCGATGTGGACGGCACCCTTTTGGACACCGAATTCGACGATGTGCTTGGGCTCCGCGAGATCGAAGCCCTGGACGGGGTGCGCGCGGCGGGACACGTGCTGGCACTGTGCACCGGGCGTAATCTCAATTCCGTTCGCGGGCTGATGGAAAAGTCCAACTGGGACCCCGAGGATTTGCCGATGGTGCTGCTCAACGGGGCCGTCGTCTGGGGCGGGAGCCCGCGGCGCAAACTGTCCTGCAATATCCTGGACCGGGAGCAGATCCTGGAATTGGTGCGGCTGTTCCGGGAGCACGACACGGTGCCGATGGTCTACGGAACCGACGACGACGGGGGTGTCTTGCACCATGAGTCCCGTCCGCTCAACGACATCCTGGGCCGGTACATCGGCAACAGGAGGGAAACCGTGGGAGCCATCCACACCGTCGACGATTTGACGGTTCTGCCCTGGGAACAGGCTCTGGAAGTGGGGACCATCGACCTTGAACCGAAAGTGCGGGCGCTTTCGGCGGCCATTGCCGACCGGTTGGCCGGACAGGTCAAGGTCATCAATACAAGGTCGCTGCTGGGTGGAGGTCGGTACTTTTGGGCCGAGGCCTTCCATGCGGCCACGGACAAGGGCCGTGGGTTGAAGGTTCTGGCCGCCGAATGCGGGATACCTGTCGCACGGTCGGTGGCCATCGGCGATAATTACAATGATCTGGACATGTTTGCCGCCGCGGGTTTCAGTGTGGCCATGGCCGGAAGCCCGGATGACGTGAAGGACCGGGCCGATATGGTGGCGGGTCCGGTGGAAAAAAGTGGAGCCGCGGAAATCCTGGAGCGGATCGCGAGGGGGGACTTCCCCCCTGCGGCAGATACGCCCGGGGGAAGGATTGTGGCGTGAGCGCAAAACGGGATGAAGAAAAATCCAATCCGGTGAGGCCGGTTTTTCCGGTATCAGCGGAGGAATCAGCGGCCGAATCGAGGGACCGACCCCTCGGCGATAATACGGCGGATGACCCCGGACTGCGTGAAATGGGTTACGCCATGGTCGATCTGATCGTGGAGTATCTCAACGGCCTGGAAGGGCGGCGGGTCTACGGCCCGCTTTCCCCCGCGGGCATGGACGACATGTTCGAGGAAACCCTGCCCGAGGAGGGGACCCCGTTCCTGGATCTGGTGCAGGACTTCCGCACCCGGGTCTTTCCCAATACCATGGCCATCGGCAGCCGCCGCTACTTCGGGATGATGAATCCCGCGCCCCTGCCCGTGGCGGTGTTCAGCGAGGCGTTGTGCTCGGCCATGAACCAGAATACCGCTTCCTGGCGCCACGCGCCTTCGGGAACCGCCATCGAAAAAAGGGTGATCCGCTGGCTGTGCGACATGTTCGGTCTGCCCGAGGGCAGTTTCGGGACCATGACCGACGGCGGATCGCTGGCCAACATCACCGGTCTCAAACTGGCCATCAACCGGGCGCTCGGCCGCGATCTGTCCCAGGTCGACAATCTCGAGGGTCCCGGTTCGGAAATGGCCCAACTGACTTTCTACGTTTCGGGACAGGCCCATTACAGCTTCGACAAGGCGGTCGACCTGTTGGGGATCGGCCGGGGCCAGCTGAGGAAGATTCCCCACGACGACATCTTCCGGATTGATCTTCAGGCGCTGGATGATTCCCTTCGCCAAGATATTGAGAATGGTTTGAAGCCAGCCTGCATCATCGGTGTGGCGGGCACCACCAATACCGGGAGCATCGACAAGCTGGACAAGCTGGCCGAACTGGCTCGCAAGTACGACTGCTGGTTCCATGTGGACGCGGCTTACGGCGGGGCGGTCATCCTCTCGGAAATGTACGGGCCCATGCTGCGGGGAATCGAACGGGCCGACTCGATCACGGTCGATCCCCATAAATGGTTCTACATGCCTTTTTCCGCCGGAGGCATCCTGGTGCGCGACGGGGATTTCCTGCGGCGCAGTTTCCTGGTGCATCCCGAGTATTACATGGAAAAGGTCATGAAGGACACGGCCGCCGAGTCGCAGGACAACGGCACCGGACGCCGGGTGATCCCCGACAAGCGCGGCTTCCACATGGGGGACAAGGTCAACTTCTTCCAGTACGGCATCCAGGGCAGCCGGCGCATGAACGCCCTGAAACTGTGGCTGTCCTTCAAGTCCGTGGGCAGGAGACAGTTCGCGGCCTGGGTGGAAAAGGACATCGAACTGGCCCGGATCCTGGCCGCGCGCATGCGGCGGCAGGCTGATTTCCGGATCCTGGGGCCCAATACCCTGGGCGTGTGTAATTTCCGGTGGGAACCAAGGGGCCCCTCTGGCGGTTTACGGTTCGATTCCGATACTAACGACCAGCTCAATCGAGATCTTCAGGAACTGGTCGAACGCGAAGGCGACGCCTGGTTCAGTTTCACGGTGTTGAACGGCCAAGTGGCCCTGAGGGTCAATGTGGAAAACCGGTTCATGGAGCAGAACGACATTGAACGGTTGGTCCAGGTCATTCGCCGGGCCGCCGACAGGATTTTGGACACATAAACAGGTACCTGATTTATTAAACCGGAGGTAATCGATGAAACGGATTGTCTTGTTCACCCTGCTGGTCTGCGTCCTGGGCGCGGGGCTGGCTTTCGGAGCCCTGAAAGGCTCCTCCGACGTCGTCAAGATCGTTGTCGAGCCCGCCGCCCTGAGCTCGGCTCCCGGCCAAAGGGTATCCTTCGAGGTCAAGCTGGACATACAGAAGACGTGGCATATCTACGCCCACGGCGACACCAACTTCATCGGTGTCGATCTGGTCCCCGCCGATGGGTTCCCCCTGGAGGATTTCCAGGCCGAATATCCCGCCGGCCACGAGAAGGAATTTTTCGGCGACATGGTGGCCATGATCGAGGGCAAGGAAGTGATCAAGGCTTCCGCACTGATTCCCGCCGGCCTGGAGAAGGGCGATCATGAACTGGTCCTGTCGGTGACCGTTCAGGCTTGCGACGACAAGACCTGTCTGGCCCCGGCCTTTTTGCCGGTTACCGTGAAGCTCAAGGTGGAATAGGTCGGGATGAAAACCATCTATCTGGGGAATCTGCCGATCACCGCGTCCGAGGAGGATGTCAGGGCATTGCTCGGGCAGTACGGAGACGTCGCGAGTTTTCTTTTGATCACGGATCCGGACACGGGACATTCGCGGGGATTCGGTTTCGTGAAGATGGACCCCGAGGCGGCGGACAGAGCCATCGACGCTCTGGACGGAGCTGATTTCGAGGGCCGCACATTGCGCGTCAATGAAGCGAGGAACCGGGGCGAGAAGCCGCCCCGGAGATCCTGGTAAGACCTTGCCAAGTTGAAATTCCGGAACCATTGTTGGGGCACCGAAAGGGTGCCCGTGAGATATTTCGTATTGATGTTAATGGTTTTAGCGGGTCTGCCGGCGATTTCAACCGGGGCAGTGGACCCGGATTCTTCTTCGTTTACAGTGTCCCCGCTTTTCGATGTGCGGGTGCGCCAGGAAATTCTCGACGGTGTCTATTATTTTGCCCCGGATCCGGACCGGAACTGGGTCCGGTTCCGCACCCGGTTGGGAGCCGAAGGCGCGGGCGGGGACCACGAATTCAAGATCCTGCTGACCAATGAACACCGCCGTTTCGTCCGGCCCGACGAAATCGTCTTCGACTGGAACGAGATCATTCTGGATCAGGCCTATTGGGCCTGGTCCCTTTCCCCGGAAACAAAACTCACCCTCGGACGGCACAACATCATCTGGGACCGGGGCTTTTTGATGCTGGAAGGCCACCCCCTGGATGGAAGCCGCAGCATCTATCAGAACGCGGTTCGCCTGCAGACCCCCCTGGCCGGGGGCGACGTGGACCTGGCGCTGATCCACAATCCCAAGCGGGATCCCATCGTCCTGGTCGGGGACGACGACCTTCCTTTGACCGATGCCGACGAAACGGCTGTGGCGATCCGCCTGACCCGCGGCACGGCCAAATGGACAGCAGTGTGGAAAAACGAAGTGGATCCCGATCACAATCTGCCGCATCTGCAGGTGCTGACGCTGGGGGGACGGACCGATCGCACCATCGGGGATACCGGAGAGCTGATGGGGGAACTGGCCCTTCAGTACCAGAAGGAATCTTCCAGCGCTTCGGCCCATCCCGATGGATTTGCCATGGCCCTGCAGACCCACTATGCCGATGATCTTGGCGGGGCCTGGCGCGGCAAGGCGGGGTTCTTCTACTATTCCGGGGCGAGGGGTGATCTGCGCGCCTTCCGCACGCCCTGGGGCCGTTGGCCCAAGTGGAGCGAGCTCTACATCTATACCCTGATCGGCGAGAGTACTCCGGGGCGCATCAACGTGGCGGCCTGGGAAAATATCGCGGCTCCCCACGCGACCGTTTCGCGACCAATCGGGAAGGCGCTCCGCTTCCGGTTCAGCGCCTACTACCTGCTGGCTCCACAGACCGATTGGGCGGCTCGCGGCGCCATGACCCAGACCGAACTGAAATTCGATTTATTGCCGGGCCTGGACGGCCACCTGTTGTGGGAAATGCTCGCGCCGGGTGGATTCCACGACGGGCGTGGGGGACTGAAACCCATGACCTCCACCGTCCACTTCCTGCGGTGGCAATTCACCTACGCGCTCAAGTGAGGTAGAAGATGGCTCCCTTTCATCTGCCCTGGATCACCTTCGGAGCCTTCCTGGTTCTCGGGGGCACCATCATCCTGGCCTTCGTCTGGGCCCTGATCGATCTGATCAAGGATCGCGAGGATGAATCATGATCATCTACATCATCGTTCTGGTGGTTTACCTGGGCATGTTGGCGGCTATCGGCATGGTCATGAGCGGCCGCAGCAAAAGCGTGGGGGATTTCGCCATCGGCGGCCGTTCGGTGGGGCCCTGGGTGACCGCCCTTTCGTTTGTGGCGGCCTATTATTCCAGCGTGGTGATCATCGGCGGCGGGGCCTTCGGCTGGAAATTCGGTCTGGCCACCTTGTGGGTGGGGGCGGGCAACGTGCTGGTCGGAACGACCCTGGCCTGGATCGTCCTGGGCCGCCGGATTCGCCGCTTCACGGAAAACCTCGATGCCATGACACTGCCGGGATTCTTTTTCGGAAGGTACGGTTCGGCCGAAGCCCGCATTTTCAGCGCCGCGGCAACGGGCTTGTTTTTGATAATATACAACGTCAGTGTTCTCAAGGGGATGGCAAATACCTTTGAGGTTTTAATGGAGCTGCCGTATTGGAGCGGAGTCGTTATCTCCGGCGTGGTGATCCTCTTCTACACAGCCGTTGGCGGATATCTTGCGGTGGTTTATACGAGCTTTGTTCAGGCCCTGGTGATGATCGCGGCACTGGTCCTGCTTACGTTCATGTCCCTGCAGAAAGTGGGCGGCATGACCGCCCTGGTGGATCGGCTGAATACCATTGACCCGGGCCTGGTCAACACGCCCGGAGTGTGGGGCTGGGCGGGCCTGATCAGTTTCACGCTCATCGTCAGCCTTGGTACCTGGGGCATGCCGCAACTGTTGGTCCGGTTCTATTCCATCAAGAACGACAAGATGCTCCGGCTGGGCACGGTCATTGTAACCATCGGCGCGTCGGTCGCGCTATTGCCCTACCTGACCGGAGCCGTGGCCCGGGTGCTGGTGCCGGAACTGTCCAGCGCCGACCAGGCGATCCCGGCCCTGACCAAGCTGGTGCTCAACGACTGGGGCGGCGCGCTGTTCCTGGCCGGAGTGGTGGCCGCGGGAATGAGTACTTTCGCCGGGGTGCTGATCATCATTTCCAGTTCGATGGTCAACGACGTTTGGATCCACGGCCTGGGCCGCACCCTGACCCCAGCCGCGGAACTCAAGGCCATACGCCTGATGAGCCTGGCCGTCGGTGTGATCAGCCTGTTGATCGCGCTCAAACCACCGGCACTGGTGCTGGTGCTGACGGCGTTTTCGTGGGCGGTGATCGCCTCGACCAATCTTTGGCCGCTGCTGTTCGGCCTTTACTGGAAACGGACCAGCCCGAAAGCTGCCCTGTGGAGTATGCTGACCGGTGTGTCCGCCGCGCTGCTGTGGCAGGCTTGGCCGCGCATCGGGTGGCTGCCGGAATTACCTGGAGCCCTGGCCGGGGTCCACGGATTTGTTGTGGGAACGGCGGTGGGTCTGGTGGTCATTCTCATCGGCACGTTCGCCGGTCGGCCCGCGCCCCGGGATAACGTGGACCGGGCCTGGGGTTCGCGGTAGACTGTGCTGACTGTCTTCACACGAATTAATTGACGGGAATCAGCATGGTCTCGTTCGAGGAAATAAAAAAGGCCGTGACACGGATTGCCGGAAAGGTGCACCGCACTCCGGTGCTGACCTGTGCCGCGATCGACGGCCTTGCCGGCGCTTCCCTGTTCTTTAAATGCGAAAACTTCCAGAAGGTGGGCGCCTTCAAGATGCGAGGCGCCACGAACGCCGTCCTGTCCCTGAACGATGACGAGGCAGCCCGTGGGGTGGCCACCCACTCATCCGGCAACCACGCCCAGGCCCTGGCTTTGGCGGCCCGGATGCGCGGCATCCCCGCCTTCATCGTGATGCCCTCGAATGCTCCGGCGGTAAAGCGGGCGGCGGTGGAGGGTTACGGGGCGGAGATCATCACCTGCGAACCCACTCTGAAGGCCCGCGAGGAAACCCTGAAGGCGGTAGTGGAGCGGACCGGAGCGGTTTTCGTTCACCCCTACGACAACGATGCCATCATCGCCGGGCAGGGGACCGCGGCGGTGGAACTGCTGGAGGAAGTCCCCGGTCTTGACGTGGTCATGACCCCCGTGGGCGGCGGCGGCCTGTTGTCCGGGACCGCCCTGGCGGTGAAAGCCCTGATGCCCAACGCCCGGGTCATTGCCGCCGAACCGACCGGCGCCGACGATGCCTTCCGCTCCCTGGCCGCCGGACGCATCATTCCCTCGGTCGATCCCGACACGGTGGCGGACGGGCTGCTGACCAGCCTGGGCGAACGGAATTTCCCCATCATCAGGCAGAATGTTGCGGCGATCTGGACCGTGGGTGACCCGGAAATCATCGCGGCCATGAGACTTGTCTGGGAGCGAATGAAGATTGTCATCGAACCCTCGGCCGCGGTCTGTCCGGCCGCCGTCCTGGCCCGGCCCGGCGAGGTGGCGGGGCTGCGCATCGGGATCATCCTGTCCGGTGGCAACGTGGATCTGGAGCGACTGCCCTGGCTCGACCATCTGGAGGAATGAATGATTCACACGAAGACCATCAAGGTGCGGGGTTATCACTGCGATTTCTACGGCCATGTGAACAACGCCCGCTTTCTGGAGTTTCTGGAGGAGGCCCGCTGGTCCTATCTCGAGGACAGTCTGGATCTGGCCAAATGGAAAGAACAGGACCTGGGCATCGTGGTGGCGGCCCTGACCATCAATTACCGGCGGCCAGCTCCGGTGGACATCGTCCTGGAAATCCGTTCGACCGTGGGTGAAATTGGCGCGAAGACCGGGATCATTCATCAGGAGGTCTTCAACCTGGCCACGGGCAAGTTGGTGGCCGACGCCGATGTCACTTTCGCCGTGGTCGATACGAAAACCGGCAGGGCCGTACCCCTGACCGGAGAGGTGCGGGCCGTATTCGAGGCACCGTCGTCCGGTGACAGGAGAGCGGGGCTTTGATCTCCGCGCAGTGGCGGCGGAAGTTTCATGCCGTCGGCCCGGGCATCCTGTTTGCCGGGGCGGCTATCGGTGTATCACACCTGGTCCAGTCCACCCGTGCCGGCGCAGGCTACGGTTTCGGTCTTCTGTGGGCCGTGGTTCTGGTTCTGATCTTCAAATATCCCTTTTTCCAGTACTCCCACCGCTACACCGTGGCCACCGGGGAAAGCCTGCTCCAGGGATACCGGCGCCTGGGCGTTTGGGCGCTGGCCCTGTTCATGGGGGTGGTGGTCATCAGCTCGTTCATTACCATGGCCGCGGTTACCGTGGTGACGGCCGGCCTGGCCGGGGTCCTGCTTGGCTTGGACATGTCGCTGACGGTGCTGAGTCTGATCCTGTTGATGGTGATCACGGCCATGCTTGCGGCCGGACATTACCGGTTGCTGGACGGAGTCATGAAGATCATGGTGCTCGTGCTGGGGGTTCTCACCTTGACGGCGGTTGTCATCGCGGCGGTTCATGGACCGGCAGGGGAGCCGGACTTCGCCCATCCGGCGGTGTGGTCCGTCGGAGGCCTGACCTTCCTGCTTGCCCTGATGGGCTGGATGCCCGCCCCCCTCGACATCGGAGCCTGGTCATCGTTATGGATCCTGGAAAAACACAAGGATGACCCGACGCCGCCCACTATGAACCAGGCACTGCTGGACTTCAACCTGGGTTACGCGGCCACCGTGGTGCTGGCCTTCGCCTTCATCAGTTTCGGCGCCCTGGTCATGTTCGGTACCGGCACTGAATTTTCCTCGTCCGGTATTGCCTTTGCCGGCCAGCTCGTTGAAATGTACACCGGTACCCTGGGAAGCTGGAGCCGGTGGATGATTGCCCTGGTGGCCTTCATCACGATGTTTTCCACCACGATCACGGTTCTGGACGGCTACTCCCGTACCCTGGCCGCGGGGTCCGGCCTGTTGTTCCGTTCATCCGGAAAGCCGGATCGTCGGGCCACGTATTTTTTCATGGCCCTGCTGGTGGTTCTGGCGGTGGCGATCATCGGGTTTTTCATGAGCGGCATGCGGGCGCTGGTGGACCTGGCGACGGTGCTGGCCTTCCTGACCGCGCCGCTGGTCGCGGTGCTGAACTTCAAGGTTGTGCGCGCGGAAAATATGCCGCCGGCCCAGCGTCCGGGCAGGTTCATGTCCCTGCTGAGCTGGGCCGGCATTGTGTTCCTGGCAGGTTTTTCAGTGGTCTGGATCTGGGTCAGATGGCTGGCCTGAGCCAACCTTCAGCCCCTGTCAATCAACCCTGCCCATGGGCCAACTGGTCGAAGGCCTCGCGCATGCCCGCCTGCAGGGCGCCGACGTCTTCGGCCGACCACTTGTCCTCGTCCTCACGGATAAACGAGGTCTTGTCCACCCGGTTGTCGAACCGGCCCAGGGGCAGGTGGTAGGAGGTGCCTTCCTTATCGACCTGGACCGTGTCCGGTTTGCCGGATTCCTTGAGCAGGTACTCCATGTCGTCACACCCGTAATCCCCGTACATGACCGCCAACGGTACCCCGTGATGCAGAATGCTGCCGGGATCGTCGGGATCGGTCCGCGCGGCGTTTTTGCGCCGTGACTCCTCGGGGGTGACCCAAATATAGAGGATGCTGGACCGCTCCAGGATGGCGGGGCTCAAGGCGCCCAGGCTGCCGGCGTAACCGTAGGGATGGGGGATGGGCATGGTCTGTCCGTCCGCACAGCCCCGGGCGAATTCGATCACCACGGTCTTGCCCTCCAGGCTGTCGGGCACCTCGGCCACCTTGTCGTCCAGGAGCTTGCGGGCTTCATCCTCGATGGGACCGGCGATTTCGTTCCGCAGGTCGCCGGGAAGGGTGCCGATGATGGCTTCGCCCCCGGCGCGGATCCGGGCCGCGTCGATCCTGTCGAAAAGCCACAGGGAGGCGGATTCCGGTGCCGGTTTGTTGCCGGCCACCAGGTCCTCGTAGTCCTCGTTGATCAGTTCGATCAGCGTCAGCCAGTCCACCGGGTTGCGGAAGGGAATTGCGGACGAAAGGAAAAAGGCTCCGGAATGTCCGCGTGAAGTCATCTCATCGCTGATGCGGCGCATGATGTGCACGTAGGGGAAGTCATCGAGCTGCACCGTGTGTCCGATACCGAATTGCTCTTGGCATTGTTCGGGGCTGAGGCTGGCCAGGTAACGGCGGGCTTCGGATTTTCCGCTTGCCGGCAGGGCGAGCAGCAGCAGGACGTCGATATGCTTGGACATGGAGTCATCCTCTCGCGGTTGGGGTTCCTCAAGGTTCTGTTGTTTCGTGAGGCGTAGTATTCCGCTTAAGGCCGCGGACGTCAAGTCCGGGGGACAGGTTTCCAGGGGACATATCCTCGACAAATCCAATGAAACAAGTAATCTGTACCCATACAGGACCAACTCAGGCTATTGGTTCCAATTCATTACTGCGGCCGGCGATTCGGCTGGATGGGGATATATGTCCATCGACAAGACCATTAACATGAATCCCGAGGAGGACCCGCTCCGAACCGTTGCCTTCGGCCAGGGTGAAACGGTGCCGGCCGGCGGGAAGAAGGCCTCCGAAGCGGCCCCGGATCTGGAACAGATCGGTCCCTACCGGCTGGTCAAGGAGATCGGCGAAGGCGGCATGGGCCTGGTCTACGAGGCCGAGCAGCTCGAGCCGATCAAACGCCGCGTCGCCCTGAAAATGGTCAAGCGGGGGATGGACACCAAGGAGTTCGTCGCCCGTTTCGAATCAGAACGCCAGGCCCTGGCCATGATGGATCATCCGGCCATCGCCAAAGTATTCGACGCCGGGGCCACGGAAAGGGGCCGCCCCTACTTCGTCATGGAGTACGTGGAGGGGATTCCCATCAACGACTACTGCGACGAACACAAACTTTCGGTCCACGATCGTCTGGAATTGTTTGTCCTGGTCTGCGAAGGGGCTTTTATTAACCATTAAAACACAATCATGTTTAACAGTCATATCAAAATTAAAATCCTGGCCTGTAATCTCATATAAATGAGCAAAAATTTTATTATTATTTTTTGATCCAAGA
>JAUVII010000009.1 GCA_030592845.1 Candidatus Krumholzibacteriia bacterium
AACCCGATGTTCGCCAGCGACAGGTTGGATCCGTAGAACATCCATTCCTTGCGGCTGTGTTTGTCCATGTTGACCAACCCGATGGGCGTGCCGCTGAACTCGTGGTTGAGGTTCAGGATGCCTACCTGCAACCCGTTGAATTCATGGGCCAGGTTGAGGAATCCCACCTGGATACCGTTCAGGCTTTCGGCGAAATTCACCAGCGCGAGCTGTCCGCCGCCCATCATGGAGTTGGCCGAATTGAGGAAAACCGCCACTTGGGCGCCAGCGAAGGGACCGGCGTTGACGTTGGCCACCGAACTGGCTTGCAGAAACGTGCCGCCGCCATCGTTGAGGTTCATGACGGCGCTGATCTGGGCACCGGCGAACCCGCGGTTGGTGTAGTTCAGGATCCCGGCCATCTGCAATCCGGCGAAGGCGTCTTCATCATAGTTGGCCAGCCCTGCAATCTGGAAACCTGCGCCGCCGCTCTTCAAATGGGAAAGTCCACCGGTCAGTGACAAGCCCTGAAAAAGCCCTCGGGTACTGGAGAACAGTCCGGTCAGCTGCAGGGCGGTGACATCACCGGAGGTCACTCCGGCGACGGCGTTCAGGTCGATACCATGAATGGCACCGGAACGGCCGTAAAAAACCGACAGGCGGAAATTGGTGGTGGTCTCCGGATTGGGGGTGGTGGCAATCGGATGCAGCAACTGCAATGAGGCGAAGTGGTGCGGCGAGTTGTGGTCCGGTTGGGCGGCACAGGGGGCCGCCAACCCCGCCAGCAGGGTCAGAGAACCGAGTATGAATCGACTTAACAGTTTGATGTTCATTGCTTTCCGGTGGCGGAAGGTTTCAGTGCCGAGCGCAATCGTAGATTAAAATGTTGTTTGCGTCTACAGAAAGGTCCGGTTAGGATGGCCCCATGTTGAAATCCGCCAAAACCACCAATCGCCTGATGCTGCTCGCCCTTGCCAGCCTCATGGTTTGCCTGCAGGCGGGCACCGCTTCGGCCCTGAAGCCCCACGTTCGAGAGGGCTGGCTGGTGGGCGTTTCCTATGGCTACAGCGAGGGTAATATCGATTGGGCCGACAAGGACCAGGGAGCCTATAAAGGCGGAGTCGTTCCCGAGATTCGCTTCGGCCGGATGCTCAGTCCGAAGTTGGCGCTGGGACTGGAGTACCACGGTTGGATGTTGGAAAAAGGGATTGTCCCGGTGAAGCTGCGCAGCAGCCTGCAGAGTGTCACCCTTGCGGTCACCTGGTATCCCGGCAATTCCGGATCGGCCTTGGAAGGTTTTTTCATGCGGGCCGGCGCGGGTTACGGATGGGCCGGGTTTACCGTAGTCGAAATCGATGAAATTCCCCCGGACCACGTCCCCCTCGAACAGGAACACGGCACCCGCAAGGACGAATCCGGCATCGGTTACAATTTCCAGCTGGGTTACGAATTCCGGCTGAGCCGCGCCTTCGCGACCGGGCTGGGCCTGGGCTTCGACTATCTTTCCATCAACGAGGAAATCTACAAGTCGGCGTATTACTTTCCCATCACCCTGACCGCGACCTGGTACTGGGACTGATTCAACAAATCCGCGGCAGCTGTTCCCCCACAGGCATATCCACGATGCGTTCGGCCCCGAAGGTGGTCTTCATGGCCACCAGCCCGGGATGATCAGCTACGACTTCGCCGATGATCGCCGCCTCCTGCCCGTATTCATGTCCGCGCATGGCCGCCAGAACGGCTTCTTTTTCCGCCGCGGGCACAATCGCGATCAGCTTGCCTTCATTGGCCACGTACAAGGGATCGATGCCCAGGATCTCGCAGGCTCCCGCCACATCGGGCCGAACGGAGAGGGCCCCCTCGTCCAGCTTGATGCCGACTTTGCTGGCCTTGGCGAATTCGTTCAGGGTGGTGGCCGCTCCGCCCCGGGTGGGATCGCGCAGTGTTCTGGTGCCCGGACCGGCGGCGAGGATCGTCTTGATCAACCCGTTCAGGGCGGCGGTGTCGCTGGACACGGTCGATTGGAAACTCAAGCCCTCGCGGACGGTCATGACCGCCATGCCGTGATCGGCCAGGGTGCCGGACAGGATAACCGCATCGCCCGGCGCCATTGAAGCCGCCGAAAGGTTGAGGCCCTCGGGAATGACACCCAGGCCTGAAGTATTGATGAAGATTCCATCACAACTTCCTTTGCCCACCACCTTGGTGTCGCCGGTGACAATCCGCACCCCCGCGCGCGCGGCGGCCGTTTCCATTGAGCAAAGAATCCGGTGGAAATCGGCCATCGGCAGGCCCTCCTCCAGGACAAAACCCACGCTGAGGGCTGAAACGTCGGCACCGCTCATGGCCACGTCGTTCACGGTGCCGTTGATGGCCAGGTCGCCGATGTCCCCACCGGGGAAAAATATCGGACTGACGACGAAGGTATCCGTCGAAAAGGCCACCCGCCCGGGGGGCAGGGTGAGCACGGCCTGGTCTTCCAGCATTTCCAGTTCGGGGCTGGCAAAGCGGGGCATGATCAGTTTGTCGATGAGGTCGGCCGACAGCAGGCCGCCGGCCCCGTGGGCCAGCTGGATGGAGTCGTGGTCCATCAGCGGCAGCGGGCAGCTCATCTTTTGAAAATCCGGACGGTCCGTCACAACAGGCCCTTCCTTGAATACTTGTGATAGGCGGCGCAGGCGCCTTCGCTCGAAACCATGGTCGCTCCCAGCGGTGAGGTCGGCGTGCATTCCTTGCCGAAGGCCGGGCACTCGTGGGGTTTTTTCAATCCCTGCAGGATCTCGCCGCTAATGCAGATCTCCGGCTCCTCGGTCACGATTCCTTCGACCTTGAACTTCTTTTCCGCGTCGAAGGCCGCCATTTCGTCCCGGATCATCAATCCGCTACCTGGAATCATTCCGATGCCCCGCCACTTGCGGTCGCACACCGTGTAGATCTCGTCCACCACGGCGCGCGCGGCGGGATTGCCCTCGGCACTGACCACACGCAGGTACTGGTTTTCCACGCCGGGCTGCCCGTTTTCCAGAAGTTGGACGGTTTTGAGGATGCCCTCGAGAATATCCACCGGTTCGAATCCCGTCGGCACGATGGGCACCCGGTATTTCGCGGCGATGGGTTCGTATTCGTCCCAGCCCATGATGGTGCACACGTGGCCCGCGGCGAGGAACCCCTGCACCCGGCAGGCGGGCGAAGACAGGATGGCCTCCATGGCCGGCGGCACCAGCACGTGGCTGACGATTTCGCTGAAGTTGGTCAGACCCTCGGCGGCCGCCTGCTTGATGGCCATGGCGTTGCCCGGCGCAGTGGTTTCGAAACCGACCGCGAGGAAAACCACTTCACGATCGGGGTTTTCGCGGGCCATCTTCACCGCTTCGAGGGGGGAGTAGACCATGCGGACGTCGCCGCCCCGCGACTTGACGCGGAACAGGTCGTCGCTGCTGCCGGGTACGCGCAGCATGTCGCCGAAGGAAGTGAAGATGACATCCGGCCGCGCCGCGATGGCCAGGGCCCGGTCGATTGTTTCCAGAGGCGTGACGCACACCGGGCAACCGGGGCCGTGGACCAGGGTTATTTCCGGCGGCAGCAGCTGGTCGATGCCGTAACGCATGATCGAATGGGTCTGCCCGCCGCAGATCTCCATGATCACCCAGGGCCCAGTGACCGCGCGTTTGATTTCCTCCAGCAGCCCCTTGGCCAGTTGGGGATCGCGGAATTCGTCCAGGTACTTCACTTGGCGTCCTTTTCCTTGCGGTCTTCTTCCATGATGTCGGCCAGACGGCTCAATTCCCGCAGCGAAGCCTGGGCTTCGTCCTCATTGAGGATCTGCAGGGCGAACCCGGCGTGCACGATGACGTAGCTGCCCACTTCGGCCTCGGGCGTGTAGGTCAGGCAGGCCTGGTTTTGCACGCCGGCGTAGTCGATCAGGCCCATGACGAGCCCGTTCTCTTCGAATGTCTTGAGCACCCTGCCGGGGATGGCCAGGCACATGGCGGCTCCATTCCATGATATGAAAGATGGAATTCATCTTCCCGTTTCCTGTATAATAACACCTTGAACCCCGAATATTCAGGAGGATTTGTCTTGGAAAAAATGTACCGGTTTTTGGCCCTGGCGGCCCTTTGTCTTTGTGTGGGCGCCTGCGACGACGACGATCCCGTCAAGCCCGCGGAATTTGCGGTGACCATCCAGGTGAAAGATACCGGTGGCGATCCTGTGGAAGGGTTGCGGGTCCATCTGGTCAACGACCATATTTTTTTCCAGGACGGGGGGATGGCGGCGAAGGCCGCAGTGGTTATTCCATTCCGTACGGAAATTCCGGTCCATTCTGTCATGACGATCGAGGATATCGAGGGCCGGACCATTCGGAATCTGCATGAGGGTTCCATCCAGAAGGGCAGTTACAACATTGTCTGGGACGGGATGAACAATGCCGGCGATCACCAGCCCTCGGGCCGTTACACGGTTCACCTTGTCTTCACGAACCCGGAAACGGGCAGTTGGGTATTCGAGGACAGGACGGACATGCTGCTTTCCATGCTCGACGCGTCACGAGTGCCCGCGGGGTTCACGAATAAAAACGGGAAGTTGGTGCTCAATGATAAGACCCTGTTCCCCCACCTGTATGACCGGCCGGATTTGACCGCCACCGACGAAAACAGTCAGATCATGGGAATGATCAACTTGACTTCGATGATGCGGATTTCCCTGTCCGATACCTCTGGCGGGGGTGGTATGTGGTTCAAAATGGTGGTGGACGACTCGGAGCCCGTAAACCTGATCTGGAATCCGCGCGTAGCGGCGGCAGCCCCTGGGGATGAACTCCCGGCTCCGTTGTTTCCCGGCGTTGCCAAGACGGACACGACCCAGCCCGAATTGTTCGACCTGGGTCTGGTCTATCCCAACCCGTTCAACTGATCGGTCGCCGGATCACTCGCCCGTCGCGTCATCCAGGATCTGCTGCAGGTCCTCCTGCTTGACCGCCATCATCAACTCGCCGTCGGGATACCTGACGGCCATGACGCCCTGCTCGCAGCCGCCCAGGCAGCCGCTCTGGAATACGCGGATCTGGCCCTCCAGGCCCTTCTCCTTGACCATGTTCTTCAGCTCATCGCGTATGTCGCGTCCGCCACGGTCGGCGCAGCAGGGTTTGGGGTGCCCGTCGGGCCGCTTGTGGGTGCAGACGAAGATGGCGTTGGGAAAGGGCGCGGGGAATTTAAGCATTGTTCACTCCGAAGTTTTTGGGCGTAAGATAATTTTCCCTACGAATAACTGATTTTGATCCCATCCGCACCTTTCCGGACCTAATTGCCGTCGGCCAGCCGCGCGCGGGCCACAATCGCCTGGCCCAGGGCTATCGCTCCATCGTTTGCCGGAACCAGCAGTGGCCGGTGGATGGCAAATCCTTCCTCGCGCAGCAACCGGGCGGTTTCTTCGATCAGTATCTCGTTCTGGAAAACACCGCCGCCCAAAACGACATCCTTCAACCCGGATCGGCGGGATGCTTCCCGTGCCGCGGCGACAAACAGGTCGATGAGCGTCCTGTGGAAACGGGCGCTGATCTCGGCGGGCACAGCTCCCACCGCCAGGGCTTCCACAACCCCTCGGATAATCGGGTCAACCGGAATAATGAACCCGTCAACCTCTTTTGAAATAACAGCTTGGCAAGGAGATACCCCTCGGGGGGCATCTCCGGACAAAGGCGCGCAGAACGGCGCTGCAACGGCCACCTCGTCACGGCTGACCATGGCCATCATCTCGATGGCTGCCTGGGCCTCGTAACGGGCTTCGAGCCATCCGCCGGTCAGGGCCGCCACCGCGTCGAACAGCCGGCCGCAACTGCTGGTGACGGGGGAATTCAGGTCTTTGTCCAACATTTCGACGACGGCGGCCACGGGCAGATCCGCCATCCAGGGAAGTTTCGGCAGGTCGTCCCCGAAAGCGTGCCGCAAATAACTGACGGCGGTGCGCCATGGTGCGCGAATCGCGGCATCGCCCCCCGGCAAAGGGACGGGATCAAAATGTCCCAGCCGCTGAAATTCCTTCAGGTCCCCGGCCAGGATCTCCCCGCCCCAGATGGTGCCGTCGATGCCGTAACCGGTGCCGTCCATGATCAGGCCGATGACCGGCCCGGTTAAACCATGCTCGGCCATGACCGCCGCCAGGTGGGCGTGGTGGTGCTGGACCGGTTCGAGGGTTGACCCGCGATCGGTCTGCTCCTTGGCCCAGCGGGTGCTGAAGTAGCCGGGATGCAGATCATGGGCGATCACCCCGGGCCGGCATTCCAGGACATCCTGCAGGGTCGCCACGGTTTCGGAAAAAAATTCGAAGGCCTGCAGGTTTCCCATGTCGCCGATATGGGGACTGAGAAAGGCCCGGTCCTCTTTCAGCAGGCAGACCGTGTTTTTCAGTTCGGGGCCGACCGCGAGAATATCGGGGCCCGAAGCAGCCGCGCCCTTCAGGTGAATCGGCACCGGCGCGTAGCCCCGGCTGCGGCGGAACAGCAGCGGGCCGTCGTCCAGGATCTGGATCACCGAATCGTCCGCCCGGCGAACAATGTCCCGGTCGTGCAGCAGCCAGGCGTCGGCGATGAACCTCAGCCGCGTGGTGGCTTCCGTGTTGCCCAGGCAGATGGGTTCGTCGCTGGCGTTGCCGCTGGTCATGACCAGGGCCTCCACGCCACGGGCCCGCAATTTATCGAACAAAAGGTGGTGGAGCGGGGTGTACGGCAGCATGACTCCCAAACGACGATGTCCGGCCGCGACCGAAGGGGCCGCCAGCTGTCCGCCATCATTCCTGTTCACCAAAACGATGGGCGCGCGGGGGGACGTCAACATCTCCTCTTCCGCTTCACCGAAAACGCCCAGTCGGCGCGCGGCTTCAATATTCCCGGCCATGACCGCCAGGGGTTTGGCCTCGCGGTTTTTGTGCCGTCGCAGGCGGGCGACGGCTTTTTCGTCGTCGGAACGCACCGCGAGATGGAATCCACCCAGGCCCTTGAGGGCCAGGACCCGGCCGACCGCGAGCAATCCGGCCGCCGCCTCCAGGGGGTCGGTGCGGCCGGAGATTACGCCGTCGTAGTCCTCCAGCCACACGCGCGGTCCACACTCCGGACAGGCGTTGGGCTGCGCATGAAAACGTCGATCGCCAGGATCCTCGTACTCGGTTTGGCACAAGGGGCACATGGTGAACGGGGCCATCGAGGTGTGCGGTCTGTCGTACGGAATGCGGCCGATGATGGTCCACCGGGGCCCGCAGTTGGTGCAGTTGGTGAAGGGGTAGCCACACCGCCTGTCCTCGGGATCTCGGATCTCGGCAAGGCAGTCGTCGCAGGTGGCCACGTCGAAGGGAATCAGGGTGCGGGTGCCGGGCGCGTCGACCGAGGCGCGGATTTCGAATTCCGCGGCGCCGGGATCGATTTCCATCTCGTCAATGTCCACCGCCACGATGTCCGCCAGGGGAGGTGCTTCACCGGTCAAACGGACGGCGAAGCTGTCCAGTGCCTCGCCGGGTCCCTGGACTTCGATGACCACGCCTTCGCTGGTGTTGGTGACGAACCCGGCCAGATTTTCGCCGCGCGCCAGGTTGTAGACGAAAGGTCGGAACCCAACGCCCTGGACAATGCCGTCCACCAGGAATCTTCGGCGCAGGGTGGTGAGAGACGTCATGATTCGGTCCGGCGACTCCCCAATCGGTTCTTCAACCAATCGTACCACTGCTCCAGACCTTCGCCGGTGGTGGCGGACACGCGATGGAACTCGAGTCTGGGGTTCACTGCCCGGGCGGCCTGTTCACACTTGTCCACATCGAAGTTCACGTAGGGAAGCAGATCGATCTTGTTGATCAGGCATAAGTCTGCCGCGGCGAACATGGTGGGATATTTCAGGGGTTTGTCGTCACCTTCGGTGACGCTGATGATCACGACCTTGGCGGCTTCGCCCAGATCGAACATGGCAGGGCAGACCAGGTTGCCCACGTTTTCGATCATCAGGCACGAGCCGTCGGCGGGCGCGAGTTCGTCGCAGGCCCGCCTGATCATCCGCGCGTCCAGGTGGCAGCCCTTACCGGTGTTGACCTGGATCACGGGCGCGCCCGTGGCCGCGATGCGGTCCGCGTCGTTCAGCGTTTGCTGGTCGCCTTCGATGACCGAAATGTTCATCCCGTCCTTCAGGGCGGTGATGGTGCGTTCCAGTACGGTGGTTTTTCCCGACCCCGGCGATGAAACCAGGTTGAGCGCGAGAATGCCCTTGGCTTCGAACCAGCCGCGGTTGCGTTGGGCCAGCAGGTTGTTCTGCTGCAGGATGTCGGTTTCGACCTGAAGCGTGCGCGAGGCGCCGTGACCGTCGGAATGGTCATGATCATGATGGTTGTGGTGGTGATGATCGTGGGTGTGGCCGGGATCATGATGGTGATCATGATGATGGTCGTGATGATGCCCCGGCTCGCCGGGTTTACGGAAAGTCACCGCCTCGGGGGGTTGGTCGCAGCCGCAGGTGTCACACATGTCGCGCTCCAGGTTGGTTCAGGTTCAAATCAATCAACGTTGATGGACCGGACCCTCAGTTCCCGGCCCTGCAGGATCTCCAAAAGCGCCTGCCCGCACTCCGGACAGACGGCCATGAAATATTCCATCGCCACTTCGCGATCGCAATCGGGGCAGTGTCCGCGGCCGGGGATCTCATGGATCACCAGGTCCGCGGTTTCGGCGAGGGTCCCGCGACGGGCCACCTCGAAGCAGAACTCCAGCGACGGAATTTCCACTCCCGCCAATTCACCCACTTCGATTTCGACGGAATTGATGATCCGGGCACCGGCTGCCCGCGCCTCATTCCCGGCGATGTCCAGGATTCCGGACACGATGGACATCTCATGCATGGTTACAACCCGAGGAAGCGGATGGCAAGGCCGCTGCCGAGAATGGCCGTGCCGGCGATGACGTGGGTATAGCGCTCGATCCGCTGCAGGGGAATCAACCGGATGCCGCGCTGCGCCAGATAAACCATCAACAGCATGGTGGCGATGGTGACCACGGCGAAGATGGTCGCCACCAGAAACAGTCCCGCGTAGCTGCTGGTGGCCGCCGGGTACATCAGGATGGGAATAAGGGGTTCGCAGGGACCCAGGACAAAAATTACGAACAGGGCCCATGGTGTAAGGCTGCGGCCCGGGCCCGAACCCCCGTCGTGTACATGGGAATGTTCGTGGTGGTGACTGTGATGGTGGGTGTGGGCCGTGCCGTCGGAATGCTGATGCGCGTGTTCGTGGGGGCGGTCTCTCTGGGCTTTGCGCAGTCCCCAAACGGCGTAGATCAGGCCGAAACTGATCAAAAGCCAGGCCGCGATGTCGCCGCGCATCCCCTCGATGATGTTCAACTCTCCCACCGCCAGACCAAGACCAATGCCCACCAGTCCCAGCGCCACCGAACCAAGCACATGGCCGACTCCACACAGGGCGGTAATGCTCAGGGTGCGTCTCAGGGACCAGTTGCGGGCTTTGCCGATGACGATGAAAGGCAGGTAATGATCGGGGCCGGTCAGGGTATGGACGAAACCGATGGTTGCTGCGGTGGCTGCCAGAACGCCGAGTTCCGAACCCATGTCACCCTCCGGGTAAACAGTTGCGAAATAGTCTGTCAAAAAGATATCAGGTTCCCGGTCCGGGACCAAGGAGAAAGCACCTGGAGGAGGTGATAAATGATAAAATGGCTGGTGGAAAATATGGAAAAACCGGGCCGAATTTATTGGTAACCCTCGCCCAAAAAGTTACCAACAGGTGGCCCGGTTTTCCCTAACTATCTGATATTCCAGTCGGTAGCGTCACAAAACCTGATGATTTAAGACGGCATACAGGTCGAAATTTCTTACCTTTTTTTTGTAACAACGCTACCGACCCACCGGGGTCGGAATCTCCCTCGAACCCCCCGTATAAGTATAAAGGTCCCGAGACCGTGATATGGTTACACCATTAGGTGTATTTTCTTCATTTTTTTGAAAAAAATTCTGAATGGCCCAGGCAGAGAGGGGGGAAGTCGATAAATATGTAAATTTTAGATTAATTCCTCAAACATACCCGCGTCCCGATTTTTCTTCACGTTGTCCCAGGTGAAAAAACGGCCGTTCATGGCGATGTAGACACCGTGGGGCAGGCTTTGGGTGAAGGCCAGCGCGCTGCCGAGATTGAAAAGTCCGTCGCTGCTGCCGAAAGCCATGGGAATCATGGCTCCGGTCAGCACAATGGTCTTGTCGGTGATGTTCTCCCCCAACAGGCGGGCTGTCGTTTCCATGGAGTCGGTTCCATGGGTGATGACGATGCGGTCCCGGTCACACTTGCGGCACTGGCCGAGAATGACGTCGCGGTCCTCGTCGTCCATATCCAGGCTGTCGATCATCATCAGGGTGCGGATTTCCACGTCCAGCCGGCAGCGGCCCAGCTTGAGCATATCGCGCAGGTGGGAATCCTTGAAATAAAGGTTTCCGTTGCGTTCATCGTATTCCTTGTCGAAAGTGCCGCCGGTTACGAAAAGGCGGATGGTTTCTGACATGACGGGTCCTTCCCTGCCTGTGGGCGTTCGGTTGAACAACCCCTCAAATGACGATGATGAGCCGCTCTCCCGCAAGGGCGGAATGCCGGTAGACCTGAAGGCGGTAGTCGAAACCGTCGTTGCGGCGCCAGGCCTCGGTGATTTCGCCGCCCCAGGCCGAGCCCACCGACTCGGGATCGGGGTCCGCGCCTGCGGTCAGCAAGCGGAAGGCTTCAGGGAAGCACGCGGATTGCTTTTTGAGGATGTGGGTCATGAAGGAGACCATCCCCGCGTTGATGATATCCCCGTCCTGGTTGATCAGAAGGGTCACCACCCGGTCGGTGTCGGCGGGAATGTCGGCGCGAAGGCGGTCTCCCACGGCCAGGGACTGGTCGGGATTTCCCCTGAGCTGGCGCAGGATTTCCCCGTAGGGCTTGCCCACCGGATGGCCCAGATCACCGAAAACCTGTTCCATGTATTGAAGAATCTCGAAACCGGAAAGGTAGCTCCTGGCGGATGCGGTTCCGTCACCGGTGGTGACCACCAGACGGAAACTGCGGGCTATTTCAGGCAGAAAATCCTGGCAACCGGGCAGGGGCAACGGGCGTCCGGTCATGGGGTCGTAGGGAATCAGGGTGCCGGCCATGTCCCAGAACATGAAGGAAGTCCGGTTTTCCGAACTGTCCGGCCGGGAATGGTCAGGAGACATAGGTTGGCTTTCGGGTTGCGGTTAGGGGCAAAACCATCTTGCTTGTCAGAGGATTAACATAACACGCCAGAACAAATCTAAGGTACAATGACAAGGGGTCTCCAACCCCATGTTACCTGATTGGCTCCTAATTACCAACAGGGGGAGGGAAAAATGATGCGATTATTTTCCTGGTCCGGAAAATTTCCGGGATGGAGGGGCATCGCGAGGGCGGGGCTCGCCTTGACCTTGGTTGTATGCCTTTCCCTGGCCGGAACGGCCGACACCGCCCGGGCTTCGAGCTTGCAGCAACTCCTCGAACAGGTCGGCCCCGAGTATGGTGAAGCCTATGCCTCGCCATTCATCCACGCCTTTGGTCCCAACCAGAACACCAACCTTTTCTCCACGGCCAACATTCCCTATACGGGTCTGACTTTCGGGATCGGGGTCAAGGTCATGGGGACCTATCTGAACGAGGAGGACCAAACCTTCCGCAAGGTGGTCCAAATCGATGACCTGGGGGAATACGATCCCGGCCTGGCGGGCCAGTCCGGGACGGTGGTCATGAGTGGACCCACGATTTTCGGGGACACCGAGACCGATGGTCGCGTCGACGTTTTCGCCAACGGCGTCCTGGTGGGGACCTTCGAGGGGATTCCCGGCTTCTGGGATACCCGCTGGGTGCCCCTGGCCACTCCCGAAGCCTACATCGGCGGGTTGGTCGGTCTGAAGTTCACCCTGAGGTATTTCCCCTCCGTCAGTATGGGGGACTTCGGCAAGACCCAATACATGGGTTACGGCCTGCAGTGGAGCGCCAGCGGGGTGCTGGAAAACCTGCCGGTCGATTTCATGGTCGGGTTCTTCAAGACGACCCTTGATGTGGAGAACACCCAGGGCCTGGGACAGGACAAACTGTTCGACTCCGAGGCCAACTCCTACTTCCTGGCCATCAGTAAAAGCTGGCCGGCCCTGACGCTCTACAGCGGGTTTGCCATCGAGGATTCGGAAATGACGGCGACATACTACTACTTCGACGAAGATCTCCAGATTGGCGGGGATTCCACTTTTTCGGTAAAGGGTCGTCAGGAACAGCGGTTTACCGTGGGTGTTGATCTTGACATCCTGCTGCACCTGAACGTGGAAGCGGGCTTTGGAGACATGACCACCTATTCGGCCGGGCTGATGTTCGGCTTCTGATCGAAGACGGTGACAACAACTGGACCGCAACACGGATTCACTGGTCCTCGTGAAAGGAAAATGACCATGAAAACCAAGCACTTGAAAGCCAGTGGGTTAGGGCTTGCCGCCGTGATGCTGCTGTTGGCCGGAGGCCTTCTGCTGGGTGGCTGCGAGAGCGATGCCGTGGCCCCAAATGAAACCCTGCCCGAGGTGACCGATCAGGAGGCGGCCCAGCAGGCGGCCCTGGTCGCCGTGGGTATAGCCCATGTGGGCCCCCAACTTTTGAAATTCGACGGGCTGAAGGCCGGCCCCGCGGAGCTTGGGGTTTATCCCTACGATTTCCCCGAGGGAGGGGACATCACCGGCTCCATCGTCCTGGAATATTTCACCGGTGGCGAGGGAGGGAACCACAGCTCATGGAACAATGCTGATTACGGCCTTCTCTACACCCCTGAGGGGGAAGAGGTGAGTGTGGCGGTGGAACTGTTCGAAGGTGTCGAGGTGGTTTACTCGGTGACCTTCAACCTCGGCGGTCCCATCAACCGGTCTGCCGACACCGCGACCGTTTCCGGCCCGGGCACCCTGATCATGGGTGAAATTGTCCGGGATTTCACTTTGACGAACGTGTTCCTTGACGCCGTGAGCTCCTATCCCGGCGGCGGGTCGTTTGATTTCACCGCGGGATCCATCGTAGTCACGGTGACCTACGACGGCACCAGGTTCGCCACGGTCACGGTTTCCGGAGGCGCTACGTTCGAGATCGATCTGGACACGGGTCTGATTTCGTCGGTTGGCGATTAGATAACCTGCAACCCGCAAAAAAACTAGGCGGAGCCCTCCTGGGCTCCGCCTCTCTCCGCTATATCCGAACCGCTCCAGTCCCGGTTCCTTCCTGCATCCGGACCGAACCCGAGCTTTCGCCCTGAGTCGCTGGTCCGGTCTGGAGCCTGCTCCCGACACGACTTTGCGCTGCCTGTGTTTTCAGGGCAGACGGTCGGTCCCGGGCCAGGTCCCGGCTCGGTGGCTCCGCTTCCGCTCGAACCACCACGTATCATATAGGGAATTTTGTCTACCACAAGGCCCTATTTGGTCATTTGGGTGTAAAAATGGAGGCCCGGGTTCAAATTGAGAATGGTTATAATGTTCATTATGATAAAAAGGAATCAAAATGCTTTCCAGGATACCCCACAAGATGGTAGGGTGTTTGCAATTGCCGATCTGATTGATATGAAATCTGGAATTTCCCTTTCCCCAAATGGGGATCTTCTGGAAAAGTGAACCTCGACCCGGAGGCCGGCCGATGGATCCAATCCTCGATATCTCCGCCAAGTCCCCCAGCGCTCTCGAAACAAAAATCGGACGACGAAAATTCCTGAAGATCATTACTGCCGCCGCCGCCTCGATCGGTCTTTCCGGCTCGGCCGTCGTCCAGATGGTGGAAGCGATCGACCTGGGCCTGAAGCCCTCGGTCATCTGGCTCCATTTCCAGGAATGTACCGGCTGTACGGAATCGCTGTTGAGGACCGCCCATCCCGAACTGGCCTCCCTGATCCTCGACCTGATCTCCCTGGACTACCACGAAACCCTGGCCGCCGCGGCCGGCCATCAGATCGAAAAATCGCTGCACGACACCATGGCTGCCCACAAGGGCCAATACGTGTTGGTGGTGGAGGGGTCCATTCCAGAGAAGGACGGCGGCATCTACTGCCAGATCGGTGGCCGGACCGCGCTGGACATCCTTAACGAGGTGGCTGCCGACGCGGCCGCCATCATCGCCATCGGCTCCTGCGCGTCGTTCGGGGGCCTTCCCGCCTCCGGCCCCAATCCCACCGGGGCCACCGGGGCACCCATGATCCTCAAGGACAAGACCGTGGTCACGATTCCGGGCTGTCCGGCGAACCCCTACAACTTCCTGGGGGTGGTGCTGCAGTTCGTGACACTCGGCACACTGCCCGCCCTGGATGACAAGGGACGCCCGTTGTTCGCCTACGCGCGCACGATCCACGAAGATTGTCCGCGGCGCCCCCATTTTGATGCCGGCCGCTTCGTTCAGAAGTTCGGAGACGAGGACCACAGGCTGGGCCACTGTCTGTACAAGATGGGCTGCAAGGGTCCGGCGACCCATGCCAACTGTTCCATCAAGCACTTCTGCGAGGTTCCCGGGGCCTGGCCCATTGGCATCGGGCACCCCTGCATCGGTTGCACCGAGAAGGAACTGGCGTTCCAGGTCCCCATCCATACGACGGTCGATATCGAACGCGCGACTCCGCCGGATACATATCCGCCCATCCACGCCGATCACGGCGGGGTCAGCCCCGTGGCCACCGCCGTTGGTGGAGCCGTGGTGGGTGTTGCCTTGGGCGCGGCCTGGAAGCAGGCTAAAAAACTGGATGGGGAAGGCCCCGACTCCACCGACAAAAAGGAGGAGTAACCGATGGCTAGAACCAGACGCGCATTCCTCAAAGGTCTGGCCTACGCGGGAGGTACCGCTGCGGTCAGCGCGGTGCCCGCGATCGCCAGCGAACCGCGCAAGGCTCCGGACGACGCGGTGGGAATGTTGTACGACACCACGCGCTGCATCGGCTGCAAGGCCTGTGTGGTGGCCTGCCACGAAGCCAACGACCTGCCGCCGGACACCCGGGGTGACGCCCTTTACGACGCTCCCCAGTCTCTCAACGACCGCACCAAGAACATCATCAAGCTCTATCAGGAAGATGGTCGGCGGTCGTATATGAAACAGCAGTGCATGCACTGCATCGATCCCGCCTGTGTGGGCGCCTGCATGATCGGGGCCCTGCAGAAACGGGAGTACGGCATCGTCACCTGGGAAAGCAATCGCTGCATCGGTTGCCGCTATTGCCAGGTGGCCTGCCCCTACAATGTTCCCAAGTTCGAGTGGGAAGAGGCCAATCCCCGCATTATCAAATGCGAGCTGTGCAACCACCGCTTGGCCGAGGGCAAGGAGCCTGCCTGCTGCGAGGTCTGCCCGCGCGACGCGGTGATCTACGGCAAGTACGATGAACTGCTCGCCGAGGCCAAAAAGCGGATGGCCGACCATCCCGGCCGTTACGTGGACAAGATCTACGGCGAACACGACGGCGGGGGCACCCAGGTGCTCTATCTGTCGCACGTTCCCTTTGAAAAACTGGGTCTGCCCGAACTGGGCGACGAAGCGGTGCCCAAGCTGAACCGGACGATCCAGCACGGGGTCTACAAGGGCATGATCGCCCCGGCGGCCCTGTACGTGGCGATGGGCGCGGTCATGCTGCGCAACCGGCGCAAAGGCGACAAGGGGGGTGAATCATGAGCGAACACAAGGCAACCCCCGTCGGCGGATCCCTGATGACTCCGTCCATGCGGATCCTGCTGTTTGTCTTCATGGTGGGCGCGGCGCTGACCGTATGGCGATTCGCCGTCGGCCTGGGCCCTTCGACCGGCTTGAGCGACGGTTATCCCTGGGGCTTGTGGATCGCTTTCGACGTGGTCACCGGAACGGCCCTGGCCTGCGGTGGTTACGCCATGGCGCTGCTGGTCTACATCTTCAACAAGGGCAAGTACCACCCGCTGGTGCGGCCCGCCCTTTTGACCAGCGCGCTGGGCTATTCGGTGGCCGCGATCGGCATCATCATCGATGTCGGCCGGCCCTGGTTCATCTGGCGGATTCCCATCTCGGTGGGCAAGTGGAACCTCGATTCGGCCCTTCTCGAAGTGGCGCTGTGCGTCATGGCCTACGTGATGGTGCTGTGGATCGAACTTTCCCCGGCCTTCCTGGAAAAATGGCAGGACAGCGGCAACACCGGCCTGGCTAATTTTTCACGCGGGCTGTCGAAGTTCATGGACAAGGCGCTGATCTGGTTCATCGCTTTGGGCATGCTGCTGCCGACCATGCACCAGTCGTCGCTGGGTTCGGTGATCATGCTGGCCGGACCGCGGCTGCACAAACTGTGGCACACGCCGTGGCTGCCGTTCCTGTACCTGATTTCCTGCATCGCCATGGGTTACGCCGTGGTGGTGATGGAATCGACCCTTTCCAGCCGCGCCTTCGGGCGACAAAGAGAGGACAAGATGCTGGCCTCCCTGTCGGGAGTGACTTCGGGCATTTTGTTCCTGTTCGTGGCTGTGCGTTTTGTGGATCTGTTTTTGCGCGGACGCGGTCCGTTGCTGATCGGCGAAGGGTATTACAGCGTGATGTTCTGGCTGGAGACGGTCCTGTTCCTGGCGCCGGCGATCATGCTGGCCGGGAGCCGTGGACGGGCCCGCATCGCAACCATGTTCCGGGCTTCCATGATGATCGTGGTGGCCGGTTCCCTGTACCGGTTCGATTCGTACCTGGTTGCCTTCAACCCCGGTCCGGGCTGGTCGTATTTCCCCTCGGTTCCCGAAACCGTAATCACCCTCGGACTGGTGGCGATGGAGATCATGGTCTTCATCATGCTGGTCAAGAGTTTCCCGATTCTCAGCGGTACTTCGCCCATGCCGGCGCATAGAAAGTAGAGATAACATGAGCAAGAGAATCGTCGTAGATCCCATCACGCGCATCGAGGGCCACCTTCGCATCGACGTCGAAATCGACGGCGGCAAGGTGACCAAGGCCTGGTCGTCGGGGCAGATGTGGCGGGGAATTGAAAATATCCTCATCGGCCGCGACCCGCGCGAAGCCTGGCTGTTCACGCAAAGGTTCTGCGGGGTGTGTACGACCGTGCACGCCATTGCATCGGTCCGGGCCGTGGAGAACGCCGTCGGCGTGGAGATCCCCCTCAACGCCCAGCTGATCCGCAACCTGATCGTGTCGGCCCATGCCATGCACGATCACATCGTGCATTTCTTCCACCTGTCGGCGTTGGACTGGGTGGACGTGGTGTCGGCGCTCGACGCCGATCCCAAGGCCACCGCCAAACTGGCTCAGTCGCTCAGCCCCTGGCCGCGCAACAGCATCCAGGAACTGACGGCGGTCAAGGACAGGCTGGCCGGCTTCGTGGCGCGGGGGCAGCTCGGTCCCTTCGCCAACGGATACTGGGGTCACGAGGCCATGAAGCTTCCGCCGGAGGTGAACCTGCTGGGGGTCCACCATTACCTGCAGGCTTTGGACTATCAGCGCAAAGCCAACCAGGTCGTGGCGATTCTCGGTGGCAAGACGCCGAACATCCAGAACCTGGCCGTCGGCGGGGTGGCCAACGCCATCAACCTGGACAACCAGTCGACCATCAACATGAACACCCTGTTCAACATCAAGAACCTGCTGGACGAGATGACGGCTTTCGTCAAGGACGTCTACCTGACAGATGTCTGCGCCATCGGGGCGATGTACCCCGAATGGCTGGGCTACGGCGCGGGGGTCGTCAACTACCTGGCGGTGCCGGACCTGCCCACCGACGTTGCGGGCACACAGTTCGATCTGCCCGGCGGCACGATCATGGACGGCGACCTGAGCACCTACAAGGCGATCACCAACTTCGAGGACAAATACTTCGCCGACAACATTGTCGAGGGTATTTCCCACTCGTGGTACGAGGGAGACAAGGAACTCCATCCCTACGAGGGCGAGACGATCCCGCAGTACACCGAGTTCCAGGACGACGGCAAGTACTCCTGGATCAAGTCCCCCCGGTTCCAGGACCGGGTCATGCAGGTCGGACCGCTGGCTCAGGTGCTGGTCGGTGCGGTGAGCGGCCACGAGCCCACGGCGCGCTGGCTCAAGTTCGCCACCGACCTGGCGGGCAGTGTGGCGGGCATCCCGATCAAGACCGAAATGCTGCACTCGACCCTGGGCCGCCATCTGGCCCGGGCCGTGCGCACGGCCGTGATCTGCGAGAAGGCCCAGGAGCACTGGAAGCTGCTGGTGGACAACATCGCTTCGGGCGATACGGACACCTTCAACGAGCCGGTGTTCAGCGGGCTGCAGATGGGTTACGGTTTCCACGAGGCCCCGCGCGGTACGCTGTCGCACTTCGTGGTCATCGAAAACGGCAAGATCAAGAACTACCAGGCCGTGGTGCCGTCGACCTGGAACGCCGGGCCGCGGGACGCCAAGAACCGGCCGGGGCCCTACGAGGCTTCGCTGGTGGGCAATCCGATCGCCGATCCGGAAAGGCCGCTGGAAGTTCTGCGCACGATCCATTCCTTCGATCCTTGCATTGCTTGTGCGGTGCATGCTCTTGATGTCGAGGGGAACGAACTTGGGTCCGTGCGAACGCTTTGACCGCAGGAGGGTCGGAGTAGCACATGCACATGCGCACGCGGCGCGATGTCCTCAGCCTGCGGCCTGCGGATTACGCGCCGCGTGCGCATGTGCATGTGCTACTCTGACCCACGCCACGCCCAAACCAATCGCAAGGAGCCGCATTGAACCCTGACAACATCAAGACCGCGCCCATTGGGGTGTTTGGGCTGGGGAACGTTTTAATGGGGGACGACTCGCTTGGGCCTACGGTTGTTGCCCACTTGTTGGCGGGGTATGAATTTTCGGATGCAGTGGTGGTGGAGGATCTGGGGACACCCGGGTTGGATCTGCATCCCCATCTGGCGGGACGGCAGAAGCTGATCCTGGTGGATGTGGTCAAGTCCGAGGGGGATCCGGGCGAACTGAAGTTGTACGGCAAGGATGAGATCCTGCGGCACGCGCCGGGGGTGCGGGTCAGCCCGCACGATCCCGGGGTGAAGGAAGCCTTGCTGGCCCTGCAGTTCGCCGGCGACGATCCCGGTGAGATCCTGCTGGTCGGTGTCATACCCGGCAAGATCGGGCACGCTTTGGGCATGACCGATGCGTTGCGCGCCGCGGTGCCGGCGGCCGAAGCCGCGGTCCTCGAGGAATTGGCTCGATGGGGCCACGCGGCGGTGCCGCGGGAGCCCCGCGGCGAACCCGATCTCTGGTGGGAAAAACCGGGAGGCACCGATGGGTAACACGAATTTCTGGCGCCGTCTGGAGGGCGTGGGGGTTTTCCTGGTCGCACTGCACAGTTTCGTGATCGGGATCATGCTGATTTTCGCCACCGCCTGGATCCTGGATTTCGCCGGCTGGGACGAAATCTCCAACCTCTTTTTCCCACGTCAATCAGGGGCGTTCCATGTCATCATGGCCGTGGGTTACTTCCTGGAATACCGGGCCAACGGCACTATCCGGTTGATGCTTCTGGCCAAGGGTACGGCAGTGGTGTTTCTGTTGATCATGAGTCCGTGGAAAGAAGCCTGGTCGGTGCCTTTTTCGGGAATTTTCGACGGCTTGATGCTGGTGGGGATGGCGTTTATCCACAAGATGGCGGGAAGACCCGTCGCTTGATCACTGTTCACTTGTCACATGGGCTGCGTCCCGGCCTGCCTTCCTTTTCATGGATCCTGTCACACGTTTCCTGCACCTGGTCGATGCCGAACCGGATGGTCATGGTGATGCACGCGAAGAGGTACGGGTGCATGTCCTTGGATTCTTCGTCACGCATCAGGGTCCTGATGCAAATCCTGTCAATCGTTTCCAGGGCTCCGACCAGCTCCTCGGCAGTGAAACCCTCCTCAAGCCTGCGTTCGGCCAGATCCCGGCAGTAGGACATGAAATCAATCTTCATCCGCATGCGGATGGCGTTGAAAAGGTTGCGCAGGATCAGGCGGTGATTCCAACGGTGCTCGCGCTCGTCCACCTCTTTGTAGCGGGGAAAATTTTCCCGAAGTTCCTTGGTGCATTCCTCGATGATTTCCTGCTTATGCTTCTGCAGCAGGGAGTGGATTTTCAGGTTTGGCCGAATGCGCACCTGCTTCATGGCGTCGCGGTTGCGGCGCGTCCACTCGATGCGGTCGTACTTGCGGTTTTCAATCAGAAAAGGCAGACGGTAGAGGATTTCCAGCCTCCGCTTGGGAGCCCAGTCCAGGCGCTCGCGGGTGCGGGAGGCGTCGACGGTGAGTTCCTTGTCCACGTATTGGGCCATCCATGGTCGTTCGAAAGGTTTTTCCGAACCGAACCGGCCGGCGAAACACAGGGCATGGATGCCGGGTTTTATCATGACTTTCGGGGTATGCATGGGGGACCTGGCATCCTCGAAATAGTACTGGGTCGATTCGATGTAGAGTTGCTCATGACTGATGGCGCCGTCGGGGCTGGCGATGAGGATCTCGCCGTCGGCCAATTCGGCGTGTTTGTAAAGCACTCGCGTCAGGAAGCTGATGGCATCATTGATGTGGAGGTAGGGAATGGAGGATTCGCCGCGGCCCCCGAGGATCCGCGCGTTCCAGGCCCTGGACAACCAGGTGCGCAGGAACATGTAGAGCGGCGGATATTCGCACCAGTCGGAAAACAGGGCCGCGAACCGCACGATGACCGAAGGGAATTCATCATTGTATTCAGCGAGCATGGCTTCGCCGATGGCCTTGGTCTTGGCGTAGACGTGGTCCCCGTCCGGTGGGCTCGTCTCGGTCAGGGCCTTTCCCGCCGGTGGAAAAGCGCAGGCGGCCACCGAGCTTGAAAACAGGAACATCTTCGGCCGCAGGGTGCTGCAGTGTTCGAGAATGTTGCGGAGGCCGTCGACGTTGGTCCGGTAGTATTCGGGATGATCTTCTCCGGTGAAGTCGTAATGGGCGGCCAGGTGGAAGACGATGTCCACCGGACCCTCGGCCCGGATTTCATCGAATACCGATCTCATGGTTGCCGGATCCCCGATATCGACCTGGTGCCAGGTGATGTTGTCATGGAAGGGGGCGCCGCAGCGGATCTGCGAGCGCCGCGCCAGTCCGATGATCCGGAAGTCTTCCTTGAGGGAGTCGAGCAGATGCCGGCCGATGAAACCCGAGGCTCCGGTCACCAGGATGCGGGGAAGTGCCATGGTCTCTCCCGGACGGTCTCAACCGCCGATGACGGCCTGGGTCGAGGTCAGTGTGACGGGAAGCTCCCGCAGCGATTCGCGGGGCGGCCCGTAGATCGGTTGTCCCTGGGCGTTGAACCGGCCGTCGTGGCAGGGGCAGAAATAGATCTGTTCGTTTTCAATCCACCGCACGTTGCAGCCCTGGTGAGTGCACAGAAGCGAGCGGGCGGTGACACCACCGGCGGTTCTGGTGACTTCCACGGTACGGCCGTCGTGTTCAAGACGAACGCGTCGGTCGAGAGGGAGCTCCGCCACGGTAACAGTCAGGGGCCCGGCGGTTTCTTCATCCTGTGCGACATCGCAGCCCGACAGCAGATTCCACAGCGGGACCGTCAGACACGCGGCTAAAACACCACAACCGCGGGCCAGGAAGACACGGCGGCCGGCGACCTTGAATTCCATCGGGTCAATCATGGGAAGGGGGGGCGGGTTCGGGGGCGTCGCCGAGTTCACGCAGGGCTTCGAGGGTTTTGGCGGCCTGCTCCTCGTCGAGCGTGGTCAGGGCGAAACCGGCGTGGACGAGCACATAGTCACCGGGCATGGCCTCGGGCACGTAGGCCAGGCAGACCTCGAGGGAAGAGCCGTCGAAATCGACGGTTCCCATACGCACCATTCCATCCTCGACGGCGGTTATCCTGCCGGGAACACCCAGGCACATGTATAAATCTCCCCTTGAGTCCGGTTACGCCTCAATTGTACTGCGCGCCGCCGGGTTTTTCCAGCAGTCACTTCGCCGATTGCGTTGCCATGTGGCCATCGGGACTATATGATCCCGGGGTAATCTGAGGGTGGGCAACAATCCCCTGTACCGAAGGATATTCCGAAGAATGCCAGCAACGACTCCCAAGGGGATCCGGATTCGCATATGTGCCTGCCTGCTGTTGGCGATGGTCCTGCTGCCGGCGGCGGACCGCGCCGAGGCCGGGGGCAACCCTCCCAGCCAGGTGGTCTTCGAGGTGGGGTACGTCAGACCCTTCGGTGATCTCGCCGACGACTTTTTCACCACCGAGCTGGGCCTGGGCATCAAGGAAGGTCTCGAGCTGGGCTTCCGCTGGCGCTACCGCTTTTCCGAGTCGCTGTCCATTTCTCCCTCTTTCCATTTCATCGACTACAAGAATTTCAAAGGCGAGAACGAGGGAATCGGAGCCTACCGCATTAAGCCGACGACCCTTAAATACAGCCTGGAACTGATGTATGTCTTGTTCGATGCCGACACAACGGTGAGACCTTTCGTGGCGGTGAGCGCGGGCATTCTGCGGAACCGGGTCGAGGGTTACTGGAAAACCTTCGAACAGGCCTTTGATTCCTCACTCAACACGGTGGGTTACGGGGGTCGGGCCGGGTTCCTGATCGGTGGGTTCGAGTTCAGCGCCGTCTACAACGTGAACCGTTTCGACACCTGGCGTTTCTTCAACACGGGTTATGAGGAGAGTTACGTGTGGGACAACATGGTCTTCCGGGTGGGTTGGATCATTCCCTTCCAGAAGAACAGAAGAGAGGACCAGGAACGCTAGCCTGCTGGATACAAAAGACCGCCGGTAATTCCTACCGGCGGCCTTTTTTTGCCGTTGCGGTTATCCGAGAGTCCGGATCACACCATCAACAGTCAGGTTCGATCAGAAGAGGATGGGTTTGCCCGGCTGCCCCGGCGCTCCGGCATCGGCCAAGTACGGGTCACTGGCCACCGAGAAAACGCCCATCCGGGTGTCGGCGTCCACACCGGCGACACGGATCTGGTGGGACTGGCCCACGGTGGCGTTCAGGGTGTAGTTGTTTTCGGTCGCGGTTGCGACCTGAAGCCACTGACCGCCGTCCACCGAATGCTGGATGACGTAGAAATCGACTGGGGTTCCGGTGGTGGGGGCGGTCCAGGTATAGCTGACCGGTATCTCTGTCTGGGCAAGAGCAGATCCGGCAGGCAGGATCACCGCGAGCATCACGGCGAGCACTGTGATTTTCATTAGATTCATCGTTCGCATTTTCATCAGCTTTCATTTTCATTCCCGGAGGACGATCCGGGGACGGTGCAAACTCGGGTTGTAGTTCTGGCCTAAAATTGCAAAGGCGGTGCCACCACAGACGTCGGCGGCGGTTCAAGTGTGAACCTGAAGGGATAAATGAAGTTCGCATTCCGGTTTTTCAGGGTGGCCATAAACTGACCACTGAATTTAAGTCGCGCGGGCATGGATGATCTGCGAAAATGCCCTTAATATCTTGCAAGTTGCATCTGTGAAAATGAATGTCAGGACCAGGGAGCTTCTACAAGTATCTGTGAATAAAGAAGTAATACACAATCCGGCACCATCGTATCCCCTCGCCAAAGCGTGGTTCGGGCTTTCTGTTGTTTACTCAGGATTCCTCGCTGTGGGCTGTGTTTTCCATTTCGTCCCTCCTGTCCTTCCCGCGGTGATCGAAGATCTGGGCATTTCCCACGGTCAGGCCGGATTGCTGATGTCCCTGTTCGCCCTGCCGGGAATCCTGTTCTCCATTCCCGGGGGCTGGCTGGCCGACCGGTTCGGGGAACGTGTGGTCGGAAGCCTGGGGCTGGCCATCATGGGGGCCGGAACCCTGGTGTTGGCGTCCGCGGATGATTTTCCCCTGATCCTGGCCGGTCGGACCATTTCGGGCATCGGGGCCATGAGCGCCGTGATCGCCATGCAGAGGATGGTGACCCGCCTGTTCCAGGGTCGCCCCCTGGGGGTGCCCATGGGGGTCAGCGGCAGTGCCATTCCCCTGGGCATCATCCTGGTGCTGAACCAGGGGGGGCGGATTGCCGCGGAACACGGCTGGCGGGAAGTGGCGTTCCGGACAGGGTTTGTCTCGGTGGTGATCGCGGCGGGATTCCTGGCCGCAAGTTGGTTCATCACCAGGGGCCGGTCCCTGGGCAGCGGTCACGAAAAAGCCGGCGAGCCTTCCAACGGCGCGGGCATCGATCTGCGCCGGGGCCTGAGGGCGATCTGGATCGTGGGCGGGGTCTGGTTCTGCGCCAACGGCGCCATGACGGCCTTCATGACCTTTGCGCCGGACCACTATCTGGACCAGGGTTTCGGCGTCAGGGCCCAGGGTCTTCTGACCAGCGTTCCCATGTGGGGATCGGCCCTGCTGGGCCCGGTTACCGGTTGGCTGGCCGATCGCCACGGCGGCAAGGCGGCTTTTATCGCCTGGGGTCTGGTGCTGATGGGGGCCTCCCTGCTGCTGGTTCCGATGGGCGCCGTTTCCCCGGTGGTTATCGGCCTGGGCCTGGGGGTCGCCCTGGCCGCCATCGTGACTCCGACCATGTCCCTGCCCGGCTCGGTGTTGCCGCCCTCCCACGTGGGGCGGGGTTTCGGGATACTCAGCACCTGCGCCAACATCGGCATCTTCGCCATTCCGCCGGTGGCGGGAATGGTCCGCGACCTGAGCGGCGGATACCGGTGGCCTTTCCTGTTGATGGCCGGGCTGGCCTTCCTGGGAGTGGGCGCGGCGGAAATGCTGCGCCGCGGCCGCTACACACCGGGTTTCAAATTCAAGCTTGTGGCCGGGCCCGGGGGGAATGAAATTGTGAAAAACCGAAACGTCTGAGAGCTGTTCCGAGAAAAGGGAGTCGAGATGAACCAGGAAGTGCTGGACCTGTGGCCGGAACTGATGTGGATCAAAGACGAAGGACTTCGCAAATCCACCGCCAGGACCTGGGAGCTGGCCCTGGAGCGCAGCCCCCTGACCGTCGCGGATCTCAATACCATTCCCTTCACCCTGCTGGTGCCCGATCTGAAGGTCACCTTCATGGCCCACAAGCGTTGTGTGGTTCATATCGCCCGCGACGCGGCCGTCAAGATGAACGAGTTTTTCACCAAAGATCTTCCGGTGGATCTGGACGTTACCATTGCCGGGGCGATTCTGGCTGATGTGGGTAAACTCCTGGAGTACGACATCAGGGACGGGGAGTCCTGCAAGAGTGAAATGGGCAAGTACCTGCGCCATCCGTTCACGGGTGTCGCCCTGGCACTCGAGGCGGGGGTTCCGGAGTCGGTTTGTCACATCATCGCCGCCCACGCGGGGGAGGGTGACATGGTCACGCGCTCGACCGAGGCCTACGTGGTTCACCACGCGGATTTCATGACCTTTTTGCCCTTCAAGAAGCGGCTGTAGCAGCCCAGGCAGGAAAATACTTGGCGTGAGGCCCATTCTGGTATATCTAGAGTCCAATCGGATGCCTTTTGATGGGCCCGGCCCGTGTCCCAATAGCCAGGAGGAAAACCATGGCTGACAATACTGATAAAGTGGAAGACAACGTCGATGGCGCCTGGTTCGTGGATACCAATTGCATCGACTGTGACCTTTGCCGCCAGACGGCCCCGGACAACTTCGAGCGCAACGAGGACGAAGGCTACACTTACGTCAGCAAGCAGCCTGACGGCGATGATGAGGTTCAGGCCTGTCAGGACGCCATGGAAGAGTGCCCGGTCGAAGCCATCGGTGACGACGGTTAAGCCTCCCGCGGACCACCTGACCCAGGTCCTCATATTCAGGAATCGGCCCGCCCTTGTGGCGGGCCGGCCCTTTTTGTGGAAACTTATGACCAAGTGAAGAGTTGAAGACCGGCATCACTACAACCCGGGCCGGTGCCCGGACAGGGAGGAACCCATGCGCAAAAGCGTCAATGATAAAGGCATCCTGACCATGATGACCGCCGTCTTGCTGATAACGGCCGCGGTATCCATGGCCACGGCCCAGGCCCCGGTGGACAACCAGCTGCGGTCCTATGCCGACGTGGCGGAAAAGACCATGCCGGCGGTGGTCAATATCTCCACCGACAAGATTGTCGACAGCAGTTCCCGGCGCCCCTTCATGAACGATCCCATGTTCCGGCGCTTTTTCAACATGCCGGATGACGACGTGCACAACAATCCGGAGCGGCTGGAGCACTCTCTCGGATCGGGCATCGTGATCTCGTCGGACGGCTACATCCTGACCAACAACCACGTGGTCGAAAACGCCAGCAAGATCCGCGTGACCTTCCTGGGCGACAAGGAATACGAGGCCGAGATCATCGGCACCGATCCGCCCACCGACGTGGCCCTGATCAAGATCGATGCTGAGAACCTGCCCATCGTCCACATCGGCGACAGCGACAAGCTGCGGGTGGGTGACCAGGTCATGGCCATCGGCAACCCGTTCGGCGTGGGCCAGACGGTAACCCTGGGCATCGTCAGCGCCCTGGGACGGAACATCGGCCTGATGGACTACTCGGACCTGATCCAGACCGACGCCTCGATCAACCCCGGCAACAGCGGCGGCGCGCTGGTCAATATGCAGGGCCGCCTGGTGGGCATGAACGCGGCCATCCTGAGCCGCAGCGGCGGCAGCCAGGGTATCGGTTTCGCGATTCCCACGAGCATGGCCATGCGCATCGTCGATTCGCTCAAGGAAACCGGCACCGTGCAGCGGGCCTACCTGGGCGTGCTGCCCCAGCCGGTGGACCAGTCCATGGCCGACTACTATGGAATGGACCGTCCCCGCGGCGTGCTGATCACCCAGGTCAACGAGGACACGCCGGCCGAGAAGGCGGGTCTGAAGGACGGCGACATCATCCTGAGCGTCGACGGCCGCGAGATCAAGAATCCCAGTATGCTGCGCAACGTGATCAGCCTGTCGGAAGTGGGCCAGGAGGTTGAACTGGCCATCGTGCGTGAAGGCGCGGAACAGAACGTTGCGGTCAAACTGGAAAAGTTCCCCGATCCCGAACAGGTGGCCGAGATCGACGATCCCGACGAAGATGAAACTCTCGACGGCGTTATCGTCCGGGAAATGACCACCAGTATGCGGGCCATGATGGAGACGCTGCCCGAAGACATGGAGGGCCTGGTGGTAACCGGAGTGGAGCAGACCAGCAACGCCGCGCGTGAAGGTTTGGCCGAAGGGGACATCATCCTTGAGGTTGGCAAGGAACCGGTGACGACCCTGAAGGGGTACCAGCAGGCCCTTGGCAAGAATACCGACCGGCCGGTTTTCCTGAGGGTTTATAAACCCCTGCAGCGGCAGAGCATTTATATCGCGGTGCCACGGTAGGCCGGCAGCCAAACTGGAGGGCTGTTTTATCCAGCAAAGATGATCAAATGATGAAAAGAGGGCCCCCCGGGGGGCCCTCTTTTTGATGTCCGGGGTGTCCTTATTGCCAGACACAATTTCAAAGGCACGACCAAAAAACTTTACTTAACCCAGTTAATCCCTAGGCGTTCAGTTATATATCGATATTGAACCTCGTCCCTTAATCATGGTACTATCAAAACTGGATGAAGAAATCCGGCAAGGAGGATCCTGGCCGGAAATCCTTTATTCTGGCAACCGCCAGGCGCTCGCCACCCCTTCGTTTGGAGAAACCATGTCCCGACCTCGCCAATGGATTCCTTATGTCCTGTTGTTAACCCTTTTGGTGTTCGCGACGGCCGCCGTGGCTGTCGACAGCACCGCGCCCCGCGCCTTCGCCCCGGTGCAGGGAGGCTTCACGACCCAGGTGGAAGAGAGCCTGCCTTACGCGGCGGACCGCATTCTGGTCCAGTTCCGCGATCTGAACATGGACAAATCCGCCCTGGCCGTCGGCCTGGACAAGGGTACGCAATTACCCGGCGCCAGGACCGGCCTGCCTTCGGTCGATAACCTGGCCATCGCCTACGGCGTGACCAGCGTCGAACGCCCCTACTACCGGGTCAAGAACCAGGACAAGGCCACCAGTTTCGGTCAGGACCGCTGGTTCATGTACCATTTTGCCACGGACGCGGACATGGCCGCGGTGGCCAAAGCCTTCCGGGCTGATCCCAACATCGAAGCGGTATCCCTGGATTGGCGCGCCTATCCGGCGGCAATTCCCAATGATCCCCTGTACTCCGACCAGTGGGGCCATAACAACACCGGCCAGATGCTTTCCTACGACTGGTCCTCCCACACGCATGAGGCCGGCTCGCCCGTCGGCACCCCGGGTTTTGACGCCCACGCCGAAGAGGCCTGGGACAAAAGCCAGGGTTACGGCAGCAGCGCCGTGGTCATCGCCATCCTGGACAGTGGTGTGGATGCCGACCATCCCGACCTGAATCAGGTAGCCGGTTACGATTTCGGTGACGGCGATTCCAATGCGGATGACAACAGCTCCAGCCCGGGTCATGGCACGGCTTGCGCCGGCGTGGCGGCCGGAGACGGCAACAACGGCATCGGTGTGTCCGGTATTGCGGGCAACTGCAGTATCATGCCCCTCAAGGTGGCCAACAGCGCCGGCTCCATGTATTTCTCCGCCATCCAGAACGCCCTCTACTTCGCGGCGGACAATGGTGCCGACATTGCCAGTATGAGCTTCAGCGCGGACATCGGCAGCGATTCCGCCACGGACGCGGCCCTGCTGTACGCCTATAATGCGGGCGTGACGCTGATGGCTGCTACGAGCAACGACAACCAGAGCCATATTCACTATCCCGCCAACAACGCCCATGTCATGGGTATCGGAGCAGCTTCTCCCTGCGGTGACCGCAAGCGCAGTTCCAGCAACAGCGGTGAAGTAAACCCCGGCGTGGAAACGGATCCCAACGGCTACACCTGTGACGGTGAGCGCTGGTGGGGTTCCAATTACGGCACGACCACCCAGGATGCCGCGGGCGCCGTGGACATCATCGCCCCGACCATCATGCCGACGACCGACATCGGCGGCAGCGCGGGTTACGACCCGAGCGACTACAGCATGTGGTTCAACGGCACCAGCTGCGCGACGCCCTACGCGGCCGGTTGCGCGGCCCTGATCATTTCGGCCAACCCGACCTACACGCCTGCCCAGGTGCGCGATGCTTTGACCAGCACCGCCACGGACGTGGTGAACGTGGAATCGGGCGCCGGCTGGGACCGTTACTCCGGTTACGGCATGGTGAACGTCGACGCCGCCCTCGGCGGCGGCACGCCGGTGGCCCCGACGGCCGCTTTCAATGGTGCGCCGACCAGCGGCACCTATCCGCTGACGGTGAACTTCAGCGACCTGTCTACGGGCGCGCCGACCAGCTGGAGCTGGACCTTCGGCGACGGCGGCAGCTCGACGCAGCAGAACCCGTCCTACATCTATACGACGGCGGGTACTTACACCGTGAGCCTGACGGCGACCAACGCCCAGGGCAACGATACCGACACCAAGGTCGGATACATCACCGTCACCGCTCCGCCGGCGCCGGTCGCGGCTTTTGTGGGTGCGCCCACCAGCGGAACCTATCCCCTGGATGTCGTATTCACCGACCAGTCCTCAGGCTCCCCGACCAGCTGGAGCTGGACGTTCGGCGACGGCGGTAATTCAACCCTGCAGAACCCGTCGCACACCTATACGGCCGTTGGGACCTATACCGTCACTTTGACGGCGACCAGCGCCTACGGTTCCGATGGCGAGACCAAGGTCGACTACATCACCGTCACCGAGCCCGGCGTGACCACGTTTGTCACCGCCGAGAGTGAAGTGTCGGTCATCGGCACGTTCAGTGGAAGCTACCTCGACACCAAGGTCAGCGACGGGGTGAACGAGACGATCAGCGAAGAGGCCTACACGGGGCATCCGCGCAAGACCTACAGCTACGCGGAGCACAAGTGGAACTTCAACATGCCTGTCGGCGGCGGCGACGCGACATTCCACCTGGAAGCCGCGCGCACGGACAATGCCGAGAACGACAACTTCGTCATCGCGTATTCCACCGACGGCGTCAACTTCACCACCCTGGCCACCGTGTCCAGCTCAACCGAACAGACCTTCAGTGTGCCCCTGGGACCGTTGAGCGGTACGGTGACCGTGCGGGCCGTTGACACGGACCGCAACTGGGGCAATACCTCCATCGATAACCTGTTCGTCGACTACATGGCCTTCGAGATCGGCGACGTGCAGCCGGTCGCCCCGACGGCGGACTTCGCGGGAACTCCCGTCAGCGGCGAATACCCGTTGAACGTGAGCTTCACCGACCTGTCCGGCGGCGATCCGACCAGCTGGAGCTGGACTTTCGGCGACGGCGGAAACTCGACGACCCAGAACCCGTCGCACACCTACACCGCGGCCGGTACCTACACCGTCAGCCTGACGGCGACCAATGCCCAGGGTAGCGACACCGCGACCAAGACCGGTTACATCACTGTGACCGAGCCGGGTTCCGGTCCCACGACCATGCATGTGTCGGCCATGTCCGTTTCCCGCGTGAAGTCGGGCCCGAACTATCTGGGCGTCTGTGACGTGACCGTGGTCGATAACGAAGGTTCGCCGGTGGGCGGCGTTTTGGTGTCCGTCAGCTACGACGGCCCAACCAACGGTTCGGTCAGCGGCACGACGGCGTCCGACGGCACGGTGACCCTGCAGGGCAGCGGGATGAAAAAACCGGTTGGCGAATGGTGCTTCGAGATGACGAACATCACGGGTGGGACCCTGACTTACGATCCGGGTTCGAACGTGGTCAACCGTGTCTGCGAGAGCGGTGTCGTCAACGGGGCCGACGGAGGCCGGGTCGCGATCAGCGAGTTCAGCCTCGACCAGAACGCGCCGAACCCGTTCAATCCCATGACCGAGATCAAGTTCAACCTGCCCCGCAGCATGAACGCGACCCTCAGGGTCTACAACGTGCGCGGCCAGGTGGTCACGACGCTGAAGAGCGGCATCATGTCCGCCGGCCGGCACTCGGTGACCTGGGATGCCCGCAATCACGCGAGCGGCGTCTACTTCTACAGGCTGGAGACTCCGGACTTCAGCGAAACCAAAAAGATGATCATGCTCAAGTAAGGCCTGATCAGTTAATGAAGAACCGCCCGGGGTGTTTCCACTGCCCCGGGCGGTTTTGTTTTATGTTCCGAAAATCCGAGGTTGACCTCGGGTTTCTGCCCGAAATGTCAAAAGCTAAAGTGTGGATAGCTGATCGGATCACCGCGCCTTGCGCCACGCTTCCTCGGCCGGTCCCTCGATGCGGCTCCAGACCTCCTCCGGTGAACCGTCACCGTCGATGACCGTTACCTTTTCCTGCTTGCCGTAATAATCGACCACCGGCTGGCAGATCGTTTCATGCTGTTCCAGACGGTGAACGATGGTGGCGGTCTCCATGTCGTAGCTCATGCGCCGTTCGGTCTTGCCGCGGGCGTCCAGGCGCTTGAGCAGTTCCAGGGTGGGGCACTGGATATCCAGGGTGAACGATACCGAGGAATTGATCTTGCGCAGCAACCCGTCCAGGATGTAGGCCTGCACCAGGGTGCGCGGAAAGCCCTTGAAGATGAAGCCGCTGGCCTCCGGGTTCCGTTTGATATGCTTCTCGATGAGTTTGATGACGATTTCATCGGGCACGAGGTCACCCTTGTCGAAGATGGCCTGCACCGTTTGTCCGACCTGAGACTTCTTCCGGATTTCCTCCTTCAGCATCTCACCGGTGGACAGGTAGACCAGATTGTACTCGCGGGCCAGATTGCGCGCCTGGGTGCCGCGGCCGGCGCCGGGATATCCCAGCAGCACGACGTTGAACAGCACCTTGCGCAGTTCCTTTTCAATGACCTCCTCGAGCCTGGCATTGATATCTTCGATACTGCCCACTCCGGGAATGGGAAAGTAGAGGTCCTGGTCCTTGTAGAACTGGGCCACCGGAGCGGTTTTTTCTTCGTATTCCTTCAAGCGGTTCTTGATGACGGCTTCGGTGTCATCGGCCCGGCCCGAGGTCTTGGCGCGGTTCAAAAGGCGCTTGAACGATTCCTCGGGAGGCACTTCCAGGCTGAGCAGGCAGGTCAGGGAGGTGTGCATCTTCAGCAGCAGGCCCTCCAGGATGTAGGCCTGGACGAAGGTGCGGGGGAACCCGTCGAACAGGAAGCCGGCGGCGTCGGGATTGGTGATGATCTTCTTCTCGATGATCTGCACGATGATTTCGTCGGAAACCAGCCCGCCGGCCTCGATGATGGACCGGGCGGCCAGCCCCAGCTCGGAGCCGTCGGCGATCTCCTGACGCAGCATGTCCCCGGTGGCGATGTACACCAGGTTGTGCTTCTTCATCAACAGTTCGGACTGGGTGCCTTTACCGGCACCGGGCGCGCCGAAGAGGGCGATGTTGAGCATGGTCCCTACCTCCTTGGGGGGATTGTTCCACAATTCACGCTCCGGGCAAAGAGGTCATTCGGTCATGAAAATTTCCCGCCGCCGCCGATAGTGTTGCAGGGATCAGGGATTTTGAGTTAGAATAATCGAAACCGGGAAAATTGTGCCGCCCCCAATTTTCACAACCAATTTGCCCGGGGAGGAATATCAATGAAGCGCAATCTATCCCTCGTTCTGGCCCTTGTCCTGGCCCTGGCCCTGCTGGCCGCCTGCGGCAAAAAGGATGAGCCCACCGTCGAGGAAACCACCCTGACCGCTGTCGGCCAATCGGCACCGAACTTCACGGTCCCCACCATTGCCGGTGGCCCCTTCACCCTGTCCGACCACAAGGGCAAGGTCGTTCTGGTCAACTGGTTCGCCACCTGGTGTGCGCCCTGCGTGGAGGAGATGCCCTTTCTGCAGAAGGATGTCTGGGAAAAATTCCGGGGTCCCGACTTCACCATGGTGTCCGTCGCGCGCGAGGAAACCCTTCAGGTCGTCCATCCCTTCATACTCAAACACAATTTGACCTGGCCGATCGGCCTGGATCTCGACCGCGAGGCCTATGCCAAATACGCGGAGGCCTACATTCCGCGGACGCAGGTCATCGACCGGGAAGGGACCATCATCTTCCAGTCCCAGGGTTTTGAAAAAGAGGAATTCGCGCAGATGATCGCCGTGATCAGGAAGGAAATCGGCGACTAGAAAGATATCAACCGTCCTTGGAATCATCGCCGCCGCCAGGGCGGCGCATACCCACCTCTTGACCGATTTCCCCGCAAAGGCGACATTGGAACCCCATACGCGAATTTCCCGAAAGGTATCCTGATAGATGAAGACCTACCTGCGCATGTTGAGAATGATCAAGCCGTACTCCATCCAGCTCGCGCTGGCCGTGGTGTTCATGGTCGTGTTCTCGTTCATGAGTATTTTCAGCATCACGATGATCTCGCCGTTTTTGGAGGCGCTGTTCCTCAAGGGGAACCAGGAAGCCGTTCAGGTCACGGCCGCGCCGGCCGAATCGCCGCTGGTCGTGCACGATGAAGCCGGAGTGCCCCACGACAGCCACTCCGCCCAAAGCGAGGCACTGGCCCAGCGCCAGAGCGGCCCTCCCGCCGAAACCGACGACGAACGCAGCGCCCGCTACGAAGACCTCAAAGACAGCTTTTCCGGCCTCGATTCGCTGAAGTTCAAGTTCAAGGACTGGGCTTCGAAAAACATGCTCCAGGGCAGTAAGCAGGAAGCCCTGCTGCGCATCTGCATCACGTTTTTCCTGCTGGCGCTGGCCAAGAACATTTCCGGTTACATCCAGGAAGTGCTGATGGTCTACGTGGGGCAGGCGGTGATCCGCGATCTGCGCAACGAGCTCTACCTGAAGATGACCTCGATGCCCATGTCGTTCTACCACAAGCACAAGGCCGGCGAGCTGATCAGCCGCGCCACCAACGACGTGATGGTGGCCCAGCAGTGCGTGGGCCTGAGCTTCACCAAGCTGATCAAGGATCCCATCTTCATCGTCATGTACCTCGGGGTGGCACTGATCCTGAGCTGGAAATTGACGCTGATGGCGCTGGTGCTGATGCCGGTGAGCCTGACGGTGATCGTCCGCATCGGCAAGAAGCTGCGCCAGTTGAGCTACGTGCAGCAGGAGCAGATGGCCCACCTGACCAGCACCCTGCAGGAAACAGTCTATGGCATCCGGGTGATCAAGGCTTTCGCCATGGAGAAGTTCGAGAACAAAAAATTCGTCGTGCAGTCGCAGGCCCTGTTCAAGCAGGTGTTTCGCATCAACTACATCATGAAGGCCTCGTCGCCGCTGACCGAGCAGATGTCCATGATCGTCGCCCTGTTCCTGCTGTGGTTCGGCGGTAGCAAGGTGTTCACCGGCGGCATCATGGCGCCCGACCTGTTCATCGTCTTTTTGTTCATGATTTTTTCGATGGTGCGGCCCCTCAAGAGCCTCGGCGCGGTCAACAACGAGATCCAGGCGGGCATGGCGGCGGCCGACCGCATTTTCCAGGTGATCGACGCCGAGCCCGAGGTGGCCGACCGCGAGGCGGGCATCAAACTGACCACCGCGGTGGGCCGGGTCGAGTTCGAAAACGTGAACTTCGAGTATGTTTCCGGTGAACCGGTGCTGCGGGATATTTCCCTGAAGGTCGAACCGGGCGAAGTGGTGGCCCTGGTGGGCAGCAGCGGCTCGGGCAAGAGCACGTTGGTCGACCTGATTCCCGGTTTCTACAATCCCGGCAGCGGCCGGGTGCTGATCGACGGTCACGATGTCCGCGGCCTGAACCTGAACGCCCTGCGGAGTAATATGGGCATCGTCACTCAGGAAGTGATCCTGTTCCACGACACGGTCCTGAACAACATCGCCTACGGGATGAAGGACATTCCCCTGGACGACGTGAAGGCCGCGGCCAAGGCCGCCAATGCCGACGAGTTCATCGACAAGCTGCCCGACGGCTACGAAACAATCATCGGCGACCGCGGTTTGAAATTATCGGGCGGCCAACGCCAGCGCCTCAGTATCGCGCGCGCGATCCTCAAGAACCCTCCCATCCTGCTGCTGGACGAGGCGACCAGCGCCCTGGACACCGAGGCGGAGCACCTGGTGCAGGAGGCCCTCGACCGGCTGGTGAAGGACCGGACGACCAGCGTCATCGCGCATCGTTTGTCCACGATCCAGAACGTTGATCGGATCTACCTGCTGGAAGCGGGACAGGTTGTTCAGGTAGGTACGCACGATGAGCTTCTGGCCAGGGGAGGCCGCTACAAAGAGCTCTATACGATGCAGTTTCAGAGATGATTTGGTAAAGTGAAGGCGGTGTTCTGCTGACCAATTTCTTTTGTTTTTTCGTCCGGAAATCCGAGGTCAACCTCGGATAACCTGACAAATCAGCAAATGATCTGGGGCATCTCTTTCCCCGTTTTGATTTCGAGGAGTGATCATGGAACAGTTCCTCTATCAATTGATGCCGACACGCGCGGACATGCTCCTCGACGGCCTGACGGACCGCGAAAACGAAGTTATCAAATCCCATTCCGTCTACCTGGAGGACCTGAAGGAAAAGGGCGTACTCAAACTGGCGGGCCGCACCACCAGCACGGACGCGTCCGGTTTCGGCGTGGTGGTTTTCGAGGCGAAAAACGAAGAGGCCGGCCGCCAGATCATGGCGGACGACCCCGCGGTGAAGGAAGGAGTGCTGGCTGCTCAGCTGTTTCCCTTTCGCATCGCGCTGATGGGAAACCCTCCAGGCTGGACTCAGCCCTCCGGCTCATCATAAAAATCGATCATATCCACCGGCATGACCACCGTCGAAGCGATGTTGCTCATGTGGGCCACCAGGCGCTTGAAAAACCGCACCGCCAGCACCAGGCAGACCGCGTCGTTGGTGCCCAGGTCGCTGGTGGTGATGGTCCTGATCATTTCCTCGTACGCCCGCCCCTGGGCCTTGGCCCTTTTGATCACCTTGCCGGCCAGTTCCTCGTCGCTTTCCAGGAAGGCCTGGCGGGTCAAGGTGAACAATTCCGCGATGGTGGCGGCCGGCGCGGCGAGATGATCCTGGTAGAGCTTGCGGTCGGGATCCGCGGGCATCATGTCGATGACTTCGTGCAGGTTCTTGACGTAGTCGCCGATGCGTTCGGCGTCCTTGACCACGTTCATGAAGATCAGGGCCGAGGGCACTTCGGCGCGGGAACCCTTCACCGACAGATGCGAAACCACGCGCCGGCGGATCTTGCGCTCCAGCTTGTTGATGCGCTGGTCCCGGTTGTAGAGCATGTGCTGGGGATCGTCGTCCGGTCCGCCCTGGACCAGCACGCCGATGGTGTAGTCGAACATGTTGGCGCCCAGATCGATCATCTCCATGATCATGTCGACCAGGTTGTTGCTCCAATTGTCTTCCCTGAACAAATCAAGAATGGATCGGAAACTCATGAAACCCTCCTGTGGGTCAGCCTGCGCGGAGCGCTTTGTCGATCAGTACAAAAACCAGCGGCATGATGAAAAAGACGCCGACCATGTACAGGAACGCATAATACTTCTTTTCAGCCGTCTTGTGGGCCAGCGCCTTGGCCAGCCGGATGGGGATATGGCGAATGGCCTTCACCGGGTAGATGATCAGAATCCCTGAAATATTGAACAGCAGATGAACCAGGGCGACGGTCACGGCGCCGGGGGTGCCGGTCAACGAGGCCAGCAAAGCCGTGATGGTGGTGCCGATATTGGCCCCCATGGTGGCCGAAAAAGCCATTTCGATGGGCACGATTCCCGAGCCGATCAACGGCACCATCAGACTCGTGGTGATGGAACTGCTCTGCACCCCGACGGTGATCAGCAGGCCCATGGCCATGGCCCCCAGGCCGCCGCCGGCCAGACGTTTGGTCAGGGACCCTTCGGCCTTGTCCAGCACCAGACCCTTGAGCAGCTTGGTCAAAAAAGTCAGGGCGAAAAAGATGCCGATCAGGGCCAGGACGACCATGACGGTGGTGGCGATTCCATTGGAAAGTCCCAGGTCGTCCGTCAGCAGGTCCTGGACCTTGTGGACCACGGGTTTGGTGACCGTCTTGACCGGGTTGGGGAATTTAGTTCCCTCGGCACCCACCAACTGGAAACTGAGCCAGGTGGCCGATTTCTCCAGGAAATGGGTGGTCTGTTCCAGGGGAAACAGGATGCCGATGGCCATCAGGTTGAAAAAATCATGCATGGTGGCGCCGGCAAAGGCCCGCTGGAATTCGACGCGCCGGTTGATGGAGGTCATGGCCACCAGCGTGTTGGTGACCGTGGTGCCCATGTTGGCGCCCATGATGATGGGGATGGCCCCGGTCACCGTCAGCGCCCCGCCGGCCACCATGCCCACCACGATCGAGGTCGTGCTCGACGAACTCTGGATCAAAGAAGTGGCCAGTAGCCCGATCATCAGCCCGACCACGGGGTTGGTGGTCGTGGCGATCAGGTGTTGGCTGAATTCCTTGCCCACCAGCTTGAAAGCCGCGCCGAACAGGGCGATGGAAAACAGGAATACATACAGCAAGGCCATTAGTATCAATACGTTGAGAATAAGGGAGGCTGCGCGTGCCGGCAGGGGTGTCTCAGGCGGGTGAGACTTCGCGAGGTCGGTCATGGGACTCCTGGTATCGCCTCGAAAGGGGCCATCAATGAGGGAGTGCAATCACCTGCGAACATTCCGTAATCGACCGCAAACTTACCGGGGTCCGGGTGGCGAGTCAAGGATTCCGCGGGAGGTTTCCGGGAATATCGTCTATGCCGGATCTGAGGGGTGAATGGCCAAAAACCGTGCGATCTGCAATGTATCCGGGCCCTGTCCCGGGCCGGGAAAAAATGCCTCCAAACCGCCGAGACTACCGATTGACACCATCTGGAGCCCAAAACAGAGCAATTTTCACGATCCAGCCGATGGGTCCTCTTTTTGCATAATGGATTTTGCATCGCGGTTTTGTCTTCCTGGCTGAATTTGATTATGGTGAGGGCGTTCAATTCTTTCCCGCACCGAATTCCAGGAGGATCGCCGTCATGGCCATCTTGAAGGTCGCCCGCATGGGCCACCCCGTTTTGCGGCAGAAATGCGAAGCCATCGATCCGGAAAAAATCACCGGACCCGAGGTTCAGCGCCTCATCCGGGACTTGTTCGAAACGATGGGTGAATACAACGGGGTGGGTTTGGCCGCCCCCCAGGTCCATATGCCGGTTCGGCTGTGTATCGCCGGCGGTGAAGTGGACGACGAAGGCCGCAACAATTACCGGATCCTGATCAATCCTGAGATCACGGTTCTGGACGAGGATGACCGACTGGGCATGTACGAGGGCTGTCTCTCGCTGCCGGGTTTGCGGGGTTGGGTCGAAAGGCCGGCTTCGATAAAGGTCACCGCCTGGAATGAAAAAGGGGAGAAGATCGACTTCGCCCTGGAGGGATTCCCGGCCGTCGTGATCCAGCACGAATGCGATCACCTGGACGGGATCCTGTACGTGGACAGGATCGAGGATATGACGAAGTTCGCCTACGAGCAGGAAGCGGAACGTTTCCTGGACACGGTGGGCGAAGACATGGAAGCAGAAGAGGAGCCCGCCGGCTGATCCGCTGGTGATCCGAAGCAGGCTCTTCGCCACCGGCAAGGAGAGCCTGGGAATGGACAACATCCTGCACAAGACCATCAACGCATTCAATCGTCGGGATTATATTGAAGCGGTTCGCCAGTCCTCCGAGGGCTTGGCCCTGGCCAAGGGACGGGACGAAGCCTTCTGGATGGGCCTTTTGGACGCCTGCGAAGGTTACGAGCATCTGGCGGGCAACCGCATGCTGAAGGCCGAGACCAAACTGGTCGCCTCCATGCAGAAGCTCCGGAATTTCGGCTTCCGCTACAATGACTTCGAAGTCACCGCGGCCCTGGCCGGGATTCGTGGTGCGGTGGAGGAAATCCGCGCGGTCCGGATGGACCCGAAGAAGATATTCGACGTAAGCCTGCTGCCCCAGCTGCGTCTGGCGGCAAAAGCGGACATCCACTAGCAGGCTAATCCTCCGGCGCCCCTGGATCATCGGGTCCAAGGGCGCAGCCGAGGATGGCCAGATAGATCAGCATGGACTCCGCGTCCCCGAAATACCACTCGGTCATTCCCGCGATATAGAAACTGACCCAGGCTCCCACCGCGCCCAGCACCCAGCCGGATTGGGCCGGGAAAAGAGGCCGGTCTTTTGGGCCCCGCCGCAGGGACCGCCATTTCCTGATCAGGTACCACAACCCCGCGAATACGAACGCCTGCCCGAAAATCAGTCCCGGGATTCCCCAGATAACGGCCATCTGAACGAGGTTGTTGTGTAGATGGCCGAAGTAGTGGTCGTCGGCGCTGGTGTAGTAGTCGGGGGAGATTTCCTCGAGGCCGCGGTCGCCCACGCCGGTGATGGGATGGGCCTTGACCATTTCCAGGCCGCCGCCCCACATCTCCAGGCGCCATCTGGTGTTGTCCCCCTCCATGACGTACTGGGGATTGACGCGGCTCCACATGCGTTCCGACAGCAGGTTTTCGCCGAAGAGGGCCAGGACCGCGGTGGCTAGCAACAGCAATCCCAGGAACATCCCGAACACTTTCGGCCTGGCCAACAGCAGCATGAGGGCCAGTCCGACCAGCAGACCCAGTTGGGCGCTGCGGGTCATGGTCATGATGATGCCCAGAACCACAGGTATTAACGCGATGGCGATGATGACCTTAATCTTGCGGCCGATCCCCGGAACGATCAGGAACCCGACGGCGACCAGGATGGCCATCA
>JAUVII010000098.1 GCA_030592845.1 Candidatus Krumholzibacteriia bacterium
GGACGGGATATGATCTGGAAGCGGGTTGTCGAGGCTGAAGCAGGGTCGGAATAGGTGGTGCTGAACCAATCAGGAATACCCATGGGCGTGATGCATCCGTACTATTCAAAATATTCCTCAAATCGAGGGAAACAAAAATGAAGAAATTGATTATTGCCATGTCGGCGATAACCGCGCTTTCTCTGCTGGTTCCCGGTGCCGGTTTCGCTCAGCACGAGGCTTCCCCCAATAACATTGTTGGTCTCTATCTGAACCCCGATGGCACCGGCGCAAACTGCACCGTCGATATCGGTGCTCCAGTTTCGGTTTACCTGGTTCTCATCAATCCCACTGATGTGGAAAACGGTGATGCGCCATTCGCCACCATCAACGCCTTCGAATGCATGCTGAACTTCGTCGGCCCCATCCCGTTCCTGCTGGGGGTAACCCTGCCACCCACTGGAACAAACGATGGTGACGCCAGCGACATCAACAATGGTTTTCTGGAATATATTGTGGGACTCGACACACCCATGGACGTGACCACCGGTTCGGTCACCCTGATTTCCTTTCAGTTCATTGTGACGAATCCCGAGGTAACCGAGATCGCACTTGCCCCAACGAGTACCCCCAGTATTCCGGGCGCGATCGCGTACCAGTCGGTGGCCGACGAATTTCGTACAATGTTACCGGCCGGGGGTTCCTTGGGCGTGCCTTTGTTTGTTTTCAACTACTGCGGTTTACCCACCGAAGAAAAATGCTTTGGCTCGGTCAAGGCGCTGTATCGGTAATCGCCTGACAGGAGCTTCAATTTGACAAAATCCTCACTATGTAAATTCAAAAATAATAAGTGTTTACCAATATTTTTCGCTTGTTTTTCGCCCCACCTCGTACTATATTAAATACACCTCCCAATACCCTCTTCCCTGGAGGCTCCGGCCCATGAATTCCATCCGATTCGAACCCCATAAATCCGCCTGTTTCGCCGACACCGCCCTCAAGAATTCCATGCACGCAATTGAACAGGCCCAGCAGTGCGCCGTCCTGTGGTTCGGCGAAATCATGCGCCGCGGGCTGTACCGGAAATTGGGCTACTTCTCCATCAACCAGTACGCCCGCACCGAATTGAAATTTTCCAAAACACGGACGGGCGATTTCATCCAGCTGGCCAGAAAACTGGAGCAGCTGCCCGAGGTGAGGAAATCCGTGGCCAACGGCCAACTCGGATATACGAAGGCCCGTGAGATCGTGAAGGTCGCCTCGCCGGAAACCGCAAAAGGCTGGGTTGAAGAAGCCAAAGGAAGTTCTCGTAGAGAATTGGAACGCAAGGTGGCCGAAGCGCGAATTCGCGCCCGGCAACTGGCCAGGGCCAACCCCGGGCAGGGGGAGTTGATGCCAGTCCGGAAAACCCGGAATATTCCCGCCGCCGCGGTTCCGGTCCGGCTGTCCGTTGAAATGACGCCCGAACAATTCGCGCGTTATGAAACCATGCTGGAAAAATTGCACAAGCAGGGTCCGGTTGGAAATCGGGCCGAGATGTTACTCGAAGCCATGGTGGAACTGATCGCGGCCCGGAACAATTCCTCGAACGAAAAGGCCCCCCGGGGGGCCCTCGCGGGGGGCCCCCCGTTTCAGGTACACATCCACCAGTGTCCGGACTGCGGAGAGGCTTCGGTCTCAACCGGAAAAGGGAAACTGCTTGTCGGACAAGCTGTTATTGAAAGGGCCATGTGCGACAGCCAGGTGGACGAGCCGGGAAAACGCAACACCTCCACCATCCTCCCGGCCATGCGGCGCATGGTCCTGACCCGTGATCGGCACAAGTGCACCACGGCAGGCTGCGAACACACGAGATTCCTGGAAGTCCATCACATCAAACCCCGGTCCCTGGGGGGAAGCAACCACCCTGAGAACCTGATTACCCTATGCAGCTCGTGTCACCGGTTGTGGCACGAGAAACCGGAGGCCATGGCCGCGATGGCCGGGGCGTGACCCGGGTCAGTCCCCCAGCTTCGCGTTCCACTTGGCGACATCGTCGGCCATCTTTTCGAGCAGCGCCGCGCTGTCGCCCACGATGGTGACCTTCTTCATGCTGTCGCCGCCGGCGATGGCGTTGACCACTTCCTGGTCGGCTTCCCCGTCCACCCGGCCGAACACCGTGTGCTTGCCGTCGAGGTGCGGAGTCGGCACATGGGTGATAAAAAACTGGCTGCCGTTGGTGCCGGGGCCGGCGTTGGCCATGGACAGGATGCCGGGGACGTCGTGTTTCAGGTCGGCGGTGCATTCGTCGGCAAACTGGTAGCCCGGGCCGCCGGTGCCGGTGCCCTGGGGGCAGCCGCCCTGGATCATGAATTCATCGATCACGCGGTGAAAAACGAGATTATCGTAATAACCCCGGCCGGCAAGATTGACGAAGTTGGCCACGGTCAGCGGGGCCTGGTCGGCGAACAGGGTCACATTGATGACGCCCTTGTCGGTTTCGATGACGGCTTTCAGGTCGGCCACGGCACTCTCCTTGGAAGGGGATGAAAATCCGGTTCAAACAACCGGGAGAAAATAGCAAACATCGGGGCTCGCGCCAACCCGCGGTTGGCCGGCCGCCGATTGTTGACCGTCTCGGGGGTATCCGGTATGGTCGCATCGACGATGGGTCAAAAGAAGCCATGCCCGCACTTTGGAGGATGATCATGGACCGGAAAAGACACGGCGAGGCACTCATACTCGGGGCCTTCATCTGCGCCGGCCTGGGGCTGCTGGGCTACCTGGTGGCCGGTGGAATCGTTTCGTTCCGGTCCCTGGACCGCACCGTTACCGCCAAGGGGCTTTCCGAGCGGGAAGTGAGCGCCGATGTCGCCATCTGGCCCATCCGTTTCGATCTGGCCGACAACGACCTGAACGTGCTGACCGCCGGGATTGAACGGAAGTCGGGCATGGTTCTGGAATTCCTTCAGGCCAACGGGTTCAAGGATGACGAAATCACCGTGGGCGCGCCGGCGGTGGTGGACCGCAAGGCCCAGCGCTACGGGGGAGGAAACCAGAACGGATTCCGCTACCAGGGCAGTTCGACGATCACCATTTATTCGGAAAACATCGAAGGCGTGCGCGCGGCCATGACCCGCCTCGTGGATCTGGGCAAAAAGGGCGTGGTCGTTGGCGGCGGCGACTACGACACCCGGCCCCAGTTCCTGTTCACCGGCCTGAACGACATCAAGCCCGGAATGATCGAAGAGGCCACCCGCAACGCCCGCCTGGTGGCCGAAAAATTCGCCCGGGATTCGGACAGCAACCTGGGCAAGATCAAGAAGGCCCGGCAGGGCCAGTTTTCAATCACCGACCGGGACAGTAATACTCCCCACATCAAGAAGGTGCGGGTGGTAGCCACCCTGGAGTACTACCTGACCGACTGAAACCCCGGAGGCCCCGATGCAGAACACGACCGCGAGCAAAGCCTTCCTGCTGCTGGTGGTGGGAGCCATCACCCTGACGTTCCTGTCCATGATCAAACCCTTCATCATGGCCATTCTGCTTGCCGGTATCTTTTCCTCCCTGGCGCAACCCGTTTACCGGCGTTTCACCGACTTGTTCAAGGGACGTCGTTCCACCGCGTCCATTTTCACGCTGTTGATGATCGTGCTGGTGATCATCCTGCCGCTGGGCTTCCTGCTGGGAATCGTCACCACCGAGGCCCTCAAGGTGGGTGAATCCATTTCTCCCTGGGTCCAGGACAAGATCGACCATCCGGACAAGGTCATCATCTGGATGGAAGGGCTGCCGTACTTCGACAAGATCGCCCCCTACGAGGATGACATCCTGACCCGCGCGGGGCAGATGGTGGGCGTTTTCAGCAAATTCCTGATCAACAACCTGTCCCACGCCACCACCGGGACGGTCCATTTCCTGTTCATGATGATGGTCATGCTCTACAGCATGTATTTTTTCCTCATAGACGGGGGCAAACTCATTGACCTCATCCTCTATTATCTGCCCCTCGAAGACCGCGAAGAGCGCCGCCTTCTGGAGAAATTCAGTTCCGTGACCCGGGCCACCCTCAAGGGAACCGCCGTGATCGGAATACTACAGGGCGGAATGGCCGGCCTTGCCTTCCAGGTGGTCGGCATTCCCAGCGCCATATTCTGGGGCACGTTGATGGTTGTCCTGTCCATTATTCCCGGCATCGGCACCGCCTTGATCTGGGTACCCGCGGCGGCGATCCTGATCGCCGGGGGCCATTTGGTCAAAGGCATCGGACTGGCCCTGTTCTGCGGGCTGATCGTCGGCAGTATCGACAACGTGGTGCGACCGCGCCTGGTGGGCAAAGACACCCAGATGCCCGACCTGCTCATCATGTTGGGCACCATGGGCGGCATCATGATGTTCGGGGTGCTCGGCCTGATCCTGGGGCCTATCGTAGCGGCCCTTTTTGTCACCATCTGGGAAATCTACGGCTCGGTGTTCAAGGATGTTCTTCCGGCCGGCCGAGTGCCTGTGGCTGAAACGCCTGAAAGGGAACAGGATGGGTCCGAATAGCCCTCCCCAAAAAACCCGGCCGTTTTTTGACCGGATCTCCCTGATTCATTAGTTTTATACTTCACATGCCGGGATATCGCCCCCCGACCGATTCGCGGCAACCCTGCAGAGATCGCTCTTTCCAAGGGTTGTGTCTGATTATGATGTTTACCCGCTGTTCGCCGGGAAGGGTCCTGGCGTTGGGTTTGTTTGTCTTCCTATGGACTCTGGGGCCGGGTTCCGCCCTCAGTGAGCCCGATGCAGACCTTCGGGAAGATGAAACCATCACCCCGGACGGCATCCATGTCCTGGACGGCTCCTACGTCATGAATGTGGGAGAGCTGCACATCAATATCACCAACCATGGACTGATCGGCTCCCAGTTCACCTCCAATCTGCCCTATAGCACTGCCCCTTCCGGTGAGTGGCCTGGGGGCTCCGGAAACGAATACCTGTGGGGCGCGGGGCTGTGGATCGGAGGCAGGGTCAACGGCCAGGCCGCCGTATCAACGGGCCAACCGGAGCGCGAACTGCGGCCGGGTCCCGGCCTGTTCGACACCATCTACGAGGCCCGCAACGGGAAAATCGTCAGACCCTGGCCCTCGGACATCGCCACGGGCAACCGCCTGCCCCACCCCGACGCTGATGATGACCTGGATGGAAAATATGACGAGGATTTCCTGAACGGCTATGACGATGACCAGGATGGCCAGGTGGATGAGGATTTCGGCCAGTTGGGCGACCAGATGTTCACCTGCACCATGTTCGACAACACCCGGCTGGCATCGGAACTCTATCCCGAACACAACCCGCTCAACCTGAGCGTGGTTCAGAACACGGCCACCTGGTATCGCGAAGATCTGGAAAATATCGTCATTTTCGACTACGAGATTTATAATCACGGATTCAGGACTTTGGACGACATCTACCTGGGCTTTTACGCCGACTGCGACATACAGCGCCGGGGTGAAATCTCGGCCGGTCACGACGATCTGGCGGGGTTTTTCAACGGGGCGGTGCGGGGAAAAGACGGGGCTTTCCAAAGGATCCAGCTCGCCTGGATGCGGGATGCCGACCCCAGCAACCCCTTGCCGGGTTGGATCGGGACCATCCTCCTGGATCACAAAACGGACTTCAGCCAGACCATTGCCCCCCACCGGATCACGGTCAACTCATTCCAGATTTTTGCCACCAACGCCCGCGTCAACCAGGACGGGGAACCCAAATCCGACGAAGACCGCTACTTCCTCATGGCGCGGAACCAGATTGACCCCGACCGCCGGCTGGACCAACCGGGCGACTTGAAATACATGATTTCCAGCGGGCCCTTCAACTACCTGAAACCAGGGCAGAAACTCGAATACCGGCTGGCCATGGTTGTCGGCAACGGAATGGCGGGAATGCTGGCCAACGCGGTGAAAGCGGCCGAAATTGTTCGCGGCCATTATTTCGACCTCGACAACAACTGGACCACCGGACGCAGGGGCATGGAAACCAAGATCTGCATCGGTGACCTGCCTCCAAATGAATCCGGGGTAGATCCAATATTCAGTTACCGCTACTGGGTTCCCGATGAAGCCTGCGTTGGGTCGGATCCGATCTTCGGATACGAGTATATCTCCAACGCCGGCAGTTTCAATGATCAGGATGGCCGCAAGTGCTGGTACGTCAACGCCGACAATTGCGAGGAATGTTATCGGGCCGCCGGACAGGATTGTACCGTCGCAAACGGACTCTACTGGACCGCCGGCCGCAGCTTCGACCGGGAAAGGTACCCACGCGCACGGATTTATACGGGCTATGGAGGCCGCGAATCCCGGGTGCCCTGGATCGGCAACGAAGAAAGACCTCCCGTACCCCCGAACATGCGCCTGGTCCCCGGCCACAACATGGTGGAGATCCTGTGGGACGATGTAAGCGAACACGATCCCGATTTCCTGCGCGAAGTGATCGATTTCGAATCGTATCAGATCTGGCGTGTCGCCAACTGGTCCCGGCCTCCGGGAACCGACGCCAACCTGGGCCCCGAGTCCGAACAGTGGGCCAAAGTTGCTGGTTATGACATCGCCAACTTCATACCGGCGGGCGTGGGCGGGTCACAAATCCGCCGCCCCGTGGGGCGCAATACGGGCCTGGAGCCGGCCCGCTATATCCCCGCCAGCCTGAATGACCCGAAATTCGAAGGTCTGGACGAAGCCATGCGGACCTTCGTCGAAGCCGATCATGCCGGGAAATTCATTACCAGGCCACCTTTGCGGGATTCCCAGGGATCCGTCATTCCCGGACGGGAAATCCTCATTCCGTGGGAGGCCTATCCCACGGTCCTGGACACTTTCTTCGCCGTAACGCCCCGCAAAACCGCCCCCGGAGTGATCAGAAAACGGGCCACATCGTACTATCACCACTACGACCGCAAAGTGCACGACGGGTTCCTTACCTACTACTCCGTGATTGCGGAAGACCACGCCCTCTATTGGGACGGCGAAGAATATGTGCCGTCAGGACCAGGAATCCGGTCCGAACCGGGCAACAACTACCAGACCACCACTCCGGCGCCGGTCGGCCAGACGGCGGAACTGCGCGAAAAACAGGGCACCAACATCTACGTCTTTCCCAACCCGGCCACCCGCGAGGCCCTGGCGGCATTCCAGAAGCAGCCGCCTTCGGCCAATGACCCCACCGGCGAAAAGATCATGTTCAACAATCTGCCCGCAGCCAACAATACCATCAGTATTTTCACGGCCAGCGGAGATCTGGTGGAAACGATTTATCACGACGGGCACAACGGAGGCGGGGCCTACTGGAATCTGGTATCCCGCAACGGGCAGGAAGTGGTCAGCGGAATCTATCTTTACACCGTGCGGTCGGACGACAGCAGGTTCGAGGATTTCCAGGGACGGTTTGTTCTTATCCGCTAAATTCCCTGGCGGGCGGCTTCCCTCCATTTCTTTTGACCGGAATCCGTATATCCCCTAATTTCACAATGTAGGTGACCGGGATTCGCTCCCCCGACAGATTCGCGGCGACCCTGAAGGAATTCCTCTTTCCAGGGATGGTGCCCCACCATGGTGTTCGCCCACCCGCCTCCAGGCAGGGTCTTGGCGCTGGGCCTTTTTGTCGTCTTGTGCTTCATGGGTCCGGATGTCGCGTTGTGTGAACCCGAGGAGGACCTTCGGGAAGAAGAAACCATCACCCCGGACGGCATCCACGTCCTGGATGGATCCTTCGTTTTGAATGTGGGTGAGCTGCACGTCAACATCACCAACCACGGCCTGATCGGCTCCCAGTTCACCGCCAACCTGCCCTTCAGCACCGCGCCCTCGGGGGAGTGGCCGGGAGGCTCCGGCCATGAATACCTGTGGGGTGCCGGCCTGTGGATCGGGGGCATGATCAACGGCCAGCCGGTCGTCTCGACCGGTCAGCCGGTGCGGGAACTGCGTCCGGGGCCCGGTCTTTTCGACACGATCTACGAGGCCAGGAACGGAAAGGTGGTCCGGCCCTGGCCCAACGAGGTGGCCACCGGGAACCGCCTGCCCCATCCCCGCGCCGACGACGACCAGGACGGGGAATACGACGAGGACCTACTCAACGGCAGTGACGACGACGGCGACGGCCTGGTGGACGAGGATTTCGGCCAGCTGGGCGACCAGATGTTCACCTGCACCATGAAGGACAACACCGCGCTGGCCAGGGAGCTCTATCCCGAGCACAACCCCCTAAACCTGACCGTGGTGCAGCGTGCGGCGGCCTGGTACCGTGAAGACCTGGAAGACATTGTCATCCTGGAATACGAGATCTACAACCACGGCTACCAGATTCTCGACGACCTCTACCTCGGTTTTTTCGTGGACTGCGACATCCAGCGGCGGGGGGAGAACCAGAGCGGACACGACGATCTGGCGGGGTTCTTCAACGGGGCCATCCGGGGCAGCGACGGCTCCTTCAACCGCATCCAACTGGGCTGGATGCACGACGCCGATCCCACCGACCCTTTGCCTGGCTGGTTCGGCACCGTCCTGCTGGAACACAAGACGGACTTCAGTCAATCCACCGCGCCCAACCATACCAAGGTCCGCTCCTTCCAGATCTTTGCCACCAAGGCCACGGTCAACCAGGACGGCGAACCCAGGTCCGACCCGGACCGTTACAGCCTCATGGCCCGCGATGAGCACGATCCAGACCGCCGGATCGACCAGCCGGGCGACCTGAAGTACCTGATCTCCAGCGGTCCCTTCAATTTCGTCAAGCCCGGCCAAAAGCTCATCTATCGGCTGGCGATGGTCGCGGGCAACGGACAAGCGGAGATGCTCGCCAACGCGGTGAAGGCCTATGAACTGGTCCGGGGCCGCTGGTTCGACCTGGACAGGAAGTCGTACACCGGGAGCGGCCGGGCGGAAACCAAGGTCTGCCTGGGTGATCTGCCGAAATTCCCCAGCGGGGCAGAACGCCTGTTCGACTACCGGTCCATGATGCCTGACGAAACCTGCGCCGGGGATCATCCCCGGATGTTCGTCCCCTATATCTCCAAGGAAATGTTGTTCGAGGACGATGACGGACGCTGGTGCATCTATGTCAACGCGGACAATTGCGAGGAATGCTACCGCGCACTGGGGGTGGACTGCGACGTGCAGATGTTCGACACCTTTGCCCATTTTATCAGATGGGACGCCTATCCCCATGCCCGGATCTACACCGGCCTGGGCGGGCGGGAAACCCGGGTTCCCTGGCTCGGCAACGAGGACAGGCCGCCGTCCCTGCCGAACATGCGCCTGGTGCCGGGGCACAAACAGGTGGAGGTCCTCTGGGATGACGTGAGCGAACACGAACCCGATTTCATTCGCGAAGTGATCGACTTCGAGTCGTACCAAATCTGGCGGGTGGACAACTGGATCCGTCCGCCCGGAACCGGCAGCGACTTGGCTCCCGGTTCTTTCTCGTGGGGCATGATCGAAGAGTACGACGTCGCCAACTTCATTCCCCCAGGAGTGGGAGAGTCTCAGAACCGCCTGCCGCTGGGCCGCAACACGGGTCTGGAGCCGGCTCTGTACACGCCGGTCTGCCTGGGTGACCCCGCTTTCGAGGAACTGGCCTGGGCCATGCAGGACTTCGTCGACGCCGATGTGGGCGGTCGGTTCATCCTGCGCCCCCCTTTGCGGGATTCCACGGGAAACATCATCCCCGGCCGGGAAATCTTAATCCCCTGGGAAACCCGGCCGACGGTCCTGGACACGTTCTTCGCCGTCACGTCCCGCGATTCGGCGGCCGGGGTGGTCGGCAAGCGCGCGACCAGGTATTACCATTACTTTGACCGGGAAGTACATGACGGATTCCAGATCTACTACTCCGTCGTGGCGTCGGATCACGCCCTGTTCTGGGATGGAGAAAAGTGGGTGCCGGCGGGCGTCGGCATCAGGGAGGATCCCGGCAACCGATTCCAGATCGCCATGCCGGCCCCCATTCCCCAGACTGCGGAGTTGCGGGCCAAAGAAGGCGCCAACATCTACGTCTTCCCCAATCCGGCCACACGTGAGGCCCTGGCGGAGTTCCAGAAACAGCCCCCGTCCCGTGACGATCCCACCGGTGAACGCATCATGTTCACCAACCTGCCGGCCGCGAACAACACCATCAGTATCTTCACCGCCAGCGGCGACCTGGTGAAAACGATCCACCACAACGGCCTTGCCGCCGGAGGCAGCATATCGTGGAATCTGGTTTCGCGTAACGGGCAGGAAGTGGTCAGCGGAATCTACCTGTTCACCGTGCAGTCGGACGACAGCAGGTTCGAAGATTTCCAGGGACGATTCGTCATTATCCGTTAGCAGGCTGTTGAAAAACTCATTCTGGTGGCAGGTGCGCCTTGCCGAACCGAGATCAAGGCGTGCATGACGCCGGGAGGAGTTTTTCAAAAGCTGCTAGAGCATTCCGTCTTTGCGGCCGACCCGGGCGATCTTGATGAGGTTGGTCGTGCCCTCCACATGAAAGGGCAAACCGGCCGTGATCACCACCGCATCCCCCTTTTTTACAAACCCTCCCTTGTAGGCACTTTTTATGGCCTGGGTTTCCAGCAAATCGCCGCTTTCGACCTCTTTGGCGAGCAGGGGCTCGGCCCCGAAGACCAGAGCCATTTCCTGGGCGGTCTTGTGTTCGGACGTCATCGCCAGCAGGGTCTGCCGGGGTCGGTGCCGGGCGACCAACCGGGTCGTGCTGCCGCTCAGGGTGTAGGTGATGATGGCCGCCGCGCCGATGTCGTGGGCCATCTCCACCGCCGCCAGGGCCACGGCCGCTTCAACGCTCATCGTCTTGTCGTTCTTGAATTTTTTGGTCCAGCCCTCGAAATCGAACGAGCTTTCGGTTTCGGCCGCCACGCGGGTCATGACCTTGACCGCCTGGACCGGATAGTTTCCCATGGCCGTGTCCTCGGACAGCATGATGGCGTCGGTGCCGTCGAGGATCGCGTTGGCCACGTCCGTCACTTCGGCCCGGGTGGGGCGCGGATTGTCCACCATGGACCGGAGCATCTGGGTCGCGGTGATCACCGGTTTGGCCGCGGCGTTGGTCTTGCGGATTATCATTTTCTGGGCCCGGGGCACCTGTTCCAGGGGAATTTCAACTCCCAGGTCCCCCCGCGCGACCATGATCCCTCCGGAGACGGCGATGATCTCGTCGATGTGGTCCAGGGCCTCGAATTTTTCGATCTTGGCGATCACGGGCGTGTCCTTGCCGGCGGCGGCGATGATTTCATTTACGGCCGTGACGTCCCGGGCGTTCCGCACGAAGGAAAGGGCGATGTAGTCCACATCGTGGGCCAGACCAAAATCGAGATCCGAACGGTCCTTGTCCGAAAGAATGGGCGCGTCGATGGA
>JAUVII010000064.1 GCA_030592845.1 Candidatus Krumholzibacteriia bacterium
TCATCCCCAGGCCGAAAACGGCGTTGATGGGAGTTCCGTCCGGCGCCGACATGCTGCGCATGGCAAAAAAACTCCGGAAGACATAGGCCATGGTATCGATGAGGTAGGCGGTTTGCGGCATGGGCAGGGGTGATCCTTGTTGTTGGGACCTGTGTCCCCTTTAGCGGACAAAATCCGGATGAAGGATTCTTTGTTTTTAAGGGCCAAAAACATTTTAACACACTATTGGGAAACAGATTATAAAGTTTTTGAAGCATCCGGCACACCGGTTGCAATATCACGGCCAAGACCCATTAATTCGGGTAGCCCATCAAGGAGGCCGATCATGAAAACCAAAAAAAATACCATCAGGACCAGGATCATGACCAAAGTCAGGACCAACAGGAAACGCCTGGGTTTGTTCAGTCTTCCGGTCCTTGCTCTTTTGCTCACCATGGGCGTGGTGGACGAGGCCCAGGCCCGGATCCGCGTCAGGGCCACGGTGAGAACACCGTACGGTATGGTCCGGGTTGACAATGGGGCCTACCATCACACTCGAGTGTATCGCCAGGCGCTTCCGGTCCGGCATTACGAATATTATCGCGTCACCAAGCGGGATAAAAAGATCGCCAATCGCCTGGGCCGCTACACCGGTGTCCCCCGGCGTGAGCTGATTCAACTCCGGAAGCAGGGTTACAACTGGGGCGAGATCGGACGCTGGTTGGACGTGCCCCGCAAGGTGGTTCGCGCCGCGAAAAGCGGGAAAAGCTGGAGGCGTTTCCTGAACCGCCAGGGCAGAGGCCGCCATTGTGAAGTGGGCGGGCGGTGGTAATCGTCTCCCCGGGTGGTTTCCCCGGAAATGAAAGTGGAGAGGGCCGGCAGTAAACCGGTCCTTTTCATTAATGTTGGCGGTGGTCACGACTGGGTCCTTTTTTATGTGGGTTAATGGAAATTCCCAGTCGCCCAGGTAAAGCAGGAAATATTGCCCCGAAATCTGAACTACCTCGACCGGATCCACTCCGCGGTGATGTCCATCCCGCTCGGCCGGGTGGCCACCTACGGCCAGGTCGCCGAAGAGGCCGGCCTGCCGCGCAGGGCCCGCCTGGTGGGAACCGCCCTGAAAAACCTGACCGAAGACAGCGGCGTGCCCTGGCACCGGGTGGTCAACGCCCGGGGGGAGATCAGCGGTCGTCCCCGGCCTGACGCCGCCTCCGAGCAACGCATCCTCCTGGAGGATGAAGGGGTGGTTTTCGGGGGGAACGGCCGCATCGATCTTTCAATTTTCGGATGGCAGGCCTGATAAGCTTTCCCTATCTTTGGGGCTCTTGAAACCACCCATACTCCATGATTGGAAAATTGATGATAAGCGGCCGTTTCCTGTTGATGATGGCCCAGCTTTGGCTGGTCCTGGGTTCCCTCAGTCTCGTCTACGCCAGTGTGCGCCTGTTTCTCCGTGGCCTCGATGTGGGCATGTCCATCACCCACCTGTACTGGCTTATTCCCGTAGCCATCGCCGCCGGCGCATTCAAGGCGCGGATGGTGATGCGCAAGCGCATGCGCGCCAACATCGCCCGGCTGTCGAGTTCCACCGGGAAACTCTGGCCCTGGCAGATCTATCCGCCCCAGCTTCTGGCTTTCATCATCACGATGGTGATCCTGATGAACATCCTGCGGCGCGTCTTTGCTGACAACGGCCTCGGCCTGGGGTGTCTGGGAGGGGTGGACCTGGCGGTGGCGGTGGCGCTGGCGGTCGCGGCCCTGGAGTACCGGCGACCAGCAGAAAACAATTCGTCCGCGTAACAAGTTCTGGTGTAGGTTCAGGCCGAACGTAGCATCCCATCATTCATTATTCCGGAGGTAAGGGAATGACCCGGAGCCGGGGAACCCGTTTTGTATCTCGTATGTGCCAAATTTTCATGCCCTTTCTTCTTGTGTTGATTCCTCTGATCTCGACGGCACAGGAGCAGGAGCCTGATCCGGAAACCGCTGTTGAGGCTATCTCCACGGCCACGGCCGATGAAGTCGGGCAAAGGGGTGTGGAAATCCTTGGTCGCCTGGAATTCGCCCTGATCGAAGGCAAACGCTATCGGGAAATGCTGACCACCGCCAGCGCCGAGGACAGCCTGGTTCTCCGGTTGCAACTGATTCGGGCGGAGGATCGGTTCATGGATGTCCTGGGTGAACTGGCTGATGTTCTGTCCGCGGAACTGAAAGATACAACCCACCCGGAACTCCTGGACCGGGGGGAGGTGGTCTACGCGGCCGTAACGCCGCGGATCTGGGCACTGATTGAGGACTTGGGGACGGAAGTCGATGGAATCAGGGCGAGGCGCCCGGGTACGGTGCCCGGGGACCGATCCGCCCTGGAGGACAACATTGCCCTGCTGACGGGCCGCCTGGACCGCCTGTACTCCACCGGATGGACCCACATCCAAAAAATGGAGTCCTTCGGGCTCGAATCCGCGGCGGCCAGGGATACCCTGGTTGTCCTGGTGACCGAAAGATCCGATAAATTGTCGGGACGGCTGGATCTTGCCTCCCTGCGCATTTCCGAGCTGAGCGGGCGGCTGAAGGACACTCCGGGAGACGCCGACCTGACCGCGATGAAATTGGCCGTGAGCAAGAACCTCCAAAACAACATCCAGAGCCAGACGGTTGTTCTCGACATCATGGATGCCCTGAACCTGCCTACCGAAAGATATCGCGCGCAGTTGATTACCATGACCCAGGATCTGGCGGCGGGGCTCCTCGACGCCAAGGTGGCCGCGAGGCTGACGCGCCAGGCCTGGGATCAATTGCGTACCTGGACGATCGAAAACGGGCCGTCGTTAGTGGTCAAGGTGCTTCTGTTCCTGGTCATCATTTTCGGGGGCCGGTTCCTGGCCCGCCTGATCAGCCGCATGGTTGAGAAAAGCCTCCAAAGGGCCAAACTCAACATGTCCTACCTGTTAAAGCGCATGATCGTAACCTTCACGAAAAACACCATCATCGTTCTGGCTCTGGTCTTTGGTCTTGCGCAACTCGGACTCAGCCTCGGCCCGCTGCTCGCCGGTTTCGGTGTCGTCGGCTTCATTCTGGGCTTCGCCATGCAGGACAGTCTTTCGAACCTGGCCGCGGGAATGATGATCCTCATCAACCGGCCCTACGACGTGGGCGACATGGTTGAAATAAGCGGTGTGTTCGGGAAAGTCGATCAGATGAGCATGGTTTCGACCAGCATCCTGACCATTGACAACCAGAAGCTCGTCGTGCCCAACAGCAGGATCTGGGGAGACGTCATCAAGAACGTCACCGACCAGAGGGTGCGCAGGGTCGACATGACCTTCGGCATTTCCTACACCGACGACATTCCCCACGCCGAACAGGTTCTCAAGGATATCCTGAAGAACCATGACAGGATCCTGGATGATCCCGAACCCATGGTGCGGCTCCATACCCTGAACGATTCCTCGGTCGATTTCGTGGTGCGCCCCTGGGTCAAGACCGACGATTACTGGGATGTCTACTGGGACGTGACGCGCGCCGTGAAAATGACGTTCGATGAAGAAGGCATCTCGATTCCGTTCCCGCAGCAGGATGTGCACCTCTACGAGGAAAGGAAAATTTCGGGGGAAAAGGTCCTGAGGAAGGAAGCCACCGAAATGCAAACCCCGGTGGCGAAGGCGGGTCAGGATGAGCCCGAGGTATCCGAAGAGGACTAGTCTGGAATCAACCCCGGGAGTTCCTGCGCTCTTCCTGCTCGTGCCGTTCCTGGGCCTCGATGGAAAGTGAGGCTATGGGACGGGCCTCCAGCCGTTTCAGGCCGATGGGCTTTCCGGTTTCGGAGCAGTACCCGTACGTATTGTTTTCAACCCTTTCGAGGGCCTGGTCGATCTTGCCGACCAATTTCCGCTCGCGGTCCCGGGTGCGGAGTTCCAGGACGTTGTCCGTTTCAGCCGAAGCCATGTCCGCGAAGTCGGAACCGGCGCGGTCGCCTTTTTCCAGGTGATGCCGGGTTTCCTTGTATTCTTCCAACAATTCATTGCGCCAGGTGAGAAGCTTCTGCCGGAAGTATTCCCGCTGGTTGTCATTCATGAATTTTTCATTCTTCTTGGGCCGATAGTCTGCCGGTAATTTAATACCCATTGTCATAATCCTCCGGATGAACGTTCGGGTTTTGGCTGGCGGAATATAAAGACGGAAACGCCCCGGCGCAATGACCGGGGCGTTTTTTTTTGGACAAAGCCCGAGTCCGGGGCCTCGCGGTTATTTGATCAGGGTCATCTTCTTCTGGTGGACCAGCCCGTCCGCTTCCAGACGGTACATGTAAATCCCCGCCGCAGCCGCTCGGCCGGAGTTGTCCCTGCCATCCCAGTCGACACGATACTGTCCGGCGGCCCGGGTCTCGTTGACCAGGGTGCGCACCAGGTGCCCCTGGACGTCGTACACCTGAAGTTTAACCTGTCCGGAGCCTTTCAGGCTGAACGAGATGGTCGTCTTGGGATTGAACGGGTTGGGGTAGTTCTGCTCCAGAATCCGGCTGACCGGCAGATCTCCAACGGCCGAGACGGAATCGTAGGTGATGTTGATGTTGTCGATGGCCCAACCCCAGGAAGTGACCGCGCCGTCGGCGAACATGCGGAACCTCAGCAGGATCACGTCGCCGATGGCATAGCTCTGGGTCAGGTCGAATACCCTTTCCCGGAACATGTTGGAGTTGCCATTGCTGGAGCTGTTGTAGGCGCCCAGCCAGGCGTCGTCGTCGCGGGCATCCCAGCCATCGCTCAGGGGGGTCCAGTTGACCCCGTCGAGGGTGGCTTCAACGATCACAAAATCCCAAAAATCGCTGTCCCCGTATATGGAGCCGGGTTCGCCTGGTTCGATGATCGCAACCTCGTCGAATTTCAACTCGCTGGAGTTCCCGATTTGAATGGGCTGCAGCAGGGACGCCAGGGGGGACGAGCTATTGGCGTAGGGATGGTTGGTGTGCAGTCCGCCGTCACTGAACCCGGACGGAATCGACCACAGGAAGCCGGTTTTTTCGAAATCATCCACGTCGGCGGAGTTGTCGAAGGTGTTGGTGTATTCAAGGACCGGAGCCGCCACGGCGATCACGTTCTCCTGGCGGGTAATCGAATCGTGGGACATGCCGTCCTTGTAGCTCCGCGCGAAGGACGAGACGGTTCCGTCGGCCAACACGGGCAGGCTCAGCAACTCGATCTGTTTGGCGGTGTTGACGCCGAAGGTGGTTTCAATGGAACCGTCGATCCAGACCTGGGTGGAGTCGTAAACCGATCGCAGGTTGAAAACCATGTCCAGGGTCCCGGAAGGGGTCTGGACCATGGAGTCGAACAGCGGGTTGAAGATCAGGTTGTCATCCAGCTCCGGAATGGTGGCCGACCAGATGCCGCGGCCGTGGGTGCCGACGACCATCTCGTCCTCGATGGCGTTCAGAAACCAAACGCCTACCGAAGGGAAGCCGTTGTCGGCCAGGGCCCAGGTGGCGCCGCCGTCCAGCGATTCGATCAGGCCGATTTCCGAGCCCACCCAGATGTGGTTGGGGTCGTTGGGCCAGACCACCAGGTCGTAGACGGCCACATCGGGGAACCCGTTGGTGCTGACGCTGCCGGTGCCGAAGCCGCTGATATCGTTCCAGGTTGCGCCCTGGTTCGTGGTCTTGAGGATCTTGGGACGTTCGGCAAAGGAGAACAGCACATAGGCGGTGTTGGCTTCGGTGGGATGGGTCGCCAGACCGGAAATCCGGCCCATGGTGGCATCGGTATACACGGTGCTGCCCGCGAAGGACGCGCCGCCATCGGTCGAAACGTTGATCTTGCCGTCGTCATCCATGCGCGACCCTGCCCAGACGATGTCAGGATCGGCCTTGGATACGCGCACATCCATGAAGGAACTCAGGTCGCCCCAATCGGCTGCGCTAATGGTGGACAGGCTCCACGAGGCCCCGAAATTGGTCGAACGCCACACGCCGGAAGCGCCCACGGCGAACACATGGTCCGGACGCATCCAGCTCTTGCCGATCTTGGTGATGAAGGGCGCGGCGCCGCTGCCGGTATCGCCCAGGCCGTTGGTGGCTGAACCCCAGGTCGCCCCGCCATCGGTTGACCGCTGCAGGCCGTTGTACTGGTAGCCGCCCATGATTTTCTGGGGATCGTCGAAGTGCCACGAGGTTTCGTACCCGTCCCCACCGATCTGGTGGGTCCATGCCGAGTTGGCGTCGGGATTTTCGGGCGACCGCCAGGTGCCGTTGTCCTGGGTGCCGCCGATGTAGACGCTGGCTCCCGGTTTTTTATCCACGCCGTAGAACTGGGTGGTGACCATGCCGGTGGTGGGCATGGTGAAATTGGTCACGCCGCTGGCGGTCCGGGTGAGCCCGCCGTCGTTGGTGCCCAGCAGGTACCAGCCGCCGCCCGAAGGCTCGATGATCTGCAGGAAGTGATGGTCGGGATGGGGGAATCCGTAGCTGGCCAGTGGGACGGTGTTGCGGGTGGTGGATCCCACGGAGTTCAGCACGATGCTGTAGAGCTGGGGGCCGCCCACGTAGACGGTCGTCGGGTCGTTGGGATGGCAGATGATGGTGTTGTCGTACCAGCCCTGTCCTCCCAGCCAGTTGACGGCCGAACCGGATTCGAAGGTTCGATTCCAGGTCGTTCCCGCATCCCAGGTAACCCAGAGTTCCGCGCCCGAGGCACCTTCGGCCGAAACGTAAAGGTAATCCGAATTGACCGGGGATATGGCCATCTCGAAGCGTCCGGAAAAATCGGTGATCCCGGAGTTGATATAGGCCCAGGTCGCGCCCGTGTCGGTGGATTTCAGGATTCCTCCGCCATCGACGGCGGCGTACTGGATGCTGAAATCGTTGGGGTCGGCCAGAAGCTGGGTGATGCGGGGTCCGTCCTCGGAATGAGCCGAAGTCCAGGTGGCTCCACCGTCAAAGGAACGGAAAATATGGGATTCGGCGGTGATCGAGGTCTTGTAGCGGCCCACGGTGGTCGAGACGATCACCGAATCGGGATCACTGGGTGAAATCAGGATGCGTGACACGTTGTTGAACAGCGGGTCGTTGATGGTGCTGGTAATCGGAGCCCAGGTAACACCCCGGTCGACGGACTTGAGAATGCCGTTGCCGTTCATGGTGTCGATGTTGTAGTAGCTTTCCCCCGTGCCGGCGTAGATCACGTCGTTGTCCGAGGCCGACATGGCGAGGGACTGGATGGCCAGGGTGGGCATATCGTCGGTGAGTTCGTTCCAAGTGGCGCCTTCATCGGTTGTTTTCCAGACGCCGCCCCCGACGCTGGCGATATACCAGGTGCCGCCGGTCGGATCGATCGGGTCGACGACGATCTGGCGGGCGCGGCCGGCCACGTTGCCGGGACCGCGCTGGTTCCAGACCATGGACTTGTCCGCGAAACGGACCGAACGCGGAGCCTTGGCGATTTCACGGAACCGATAGCCCGGTTCGTATTCGGGAACCGTGCGGTCGCTGGGCACTCGCATGTCGTGGAGCATCTGGGCGAATTCGTCGGGGAAACCAGGCTGGGGCTGGTCCTGCCGCCAGGCCTCCAGTCGGTCCAGTTTCAGCTGCACTTTGAAGGCGCGGTCCGAGCCCGGCTCCGCGTGAAGAAGAGCCTTTTCGAGCTGAACCTGCTTTTGATCGGCCCAGGGCGCGGATTTCACGTCGTTTTCAGAAGGAACTGATATCAACAAGCCGGTGGCGATGGCCGCGGCTGCCACGGTCAGCAGGATTGGGCGATTCATTAAAACTCCTCTTGGGGTCTTCCGGGTTTTTAAGGGCGAACCCCGGCATCGGCCGGATTTGCTATAAGTTTATCATGATTGATGTTTGATGACAATATGCGTGGAGAATACTCTGGATCCTGTCCTGGCTAAGGCCAGGATAAGATCCAGTGCATAAATAAGTTATACCATGAAGGGCTTTTACTTTTGGGCGCCTTTGACCATGGTCAGAAGATCGTCTTCCATGGCCCGGGCAGTGGCCTCGGGACCGGTCAGTTTGAAGAACACGCTGCCCTGGGGACCCTCGATGACCACCCCGACCAGACGGTAACCGGGCAGGGTTTCACCACCGCCGCCCATGGGGCGCCCGCCGCCGGATTTATAACTGCCGTCCAAAGAGACGATATGGCCCGGCATGCCGTCGGTAGTGAAGGTGCTCCGTTCGGCCTTGGCCGCCGGGTCGTCGCCGTCGGGCAGAGTTATCTGGCCGATCCAGCGCTGCAGATTGGCTTCCACTCCGCCACCGGATTCGGGTCCGAAGTAGAAGACGTTGACTTCGCCATCAGCGGCGTCACCCTCGACCGGCGCCAACCGGAACTGGGCCTGGCGCATGCCGTTTGAATCGAGGTCTTTCCAGTTACCGGGCGCCTTGAAAGTCACCCCCGCAATGGTGGTGCCGCCCGTTGTGGGATGGTCGGTTTCATCGTGCTGGGTATTCGGGGGTGCGTCAGCCGCGTTCTGAACGGGTTTAGGCTGCTCTGCTTTCTGATCGCCGCCGCCGCATCCGGCCAGGGCGATAAGAAGGACAAGAGCGGTTCCGACCAGAATTCGTGACCTCGCGATTTTGATTTTGGTATTCATGGGCAACAGGATAAACCACCCCGGACCCGGTCACAACCCTTGGACGAGATTTTTTATAGGCGGTATTATCCAATAGTGGTTCAGCGGTAAATCCCCCTGGTTCTTCACTCCCGAACTGGAGTTGCCCATTGAAATATCCAGATGTCGCCCAAAGGGTCTTTCCCCCGGTAATAATCATGATGGTGGTCATTGTATTGGCTGCCGGCTGCGCGGGAAACCGGCCGGAAACCTCTTCGGATCCCGGGTTCGACGGCTCGGCTCCGCCGGACACCGTCGCGGATCTGGGGAATTTCGGGACCCGCATCTACAGGGACGGCCGCGTCTACATCGGGGGGCAGCCCGATGAGGATGCCTTGCGTGCCCTGCCGGGTCGTGGGATTACCGCGGTGATAAATCTGCGCACGGCGGGAGAAATGGGAGACACCAACAAGGTTCCCTTCGATGAAGCCGTCCTGGTGAACAACCTGGGAATGGAGTACGTCTGGATCCCCCTGGGAGATAGAGAGCACCCGTATTCACCGGCTGTGGTGGATTCATTCGCCGCGGCCCTCGAACGGCATCCGGGGCCGGTCCTGCTGCATTGCCGAAGCGGGAGCCGGGTCAGCTACGTGTGGGCGGCCTATCTGGTGAGGCATCGGGGCTGGGATGTGTCAAAGGCGTACGCCCGGGGCGAGGCCATCGGCATCAGACGCTCCGGGTTCAGCCGGTTGCTGGACAAGAAAATGAAAATGGTTGAAGAGACCTTCTAGGCCTGATGCTCAGCGAAGAAGCGTACCCGTCACCCGGCTCGATTGCCGTCCCGAATTGTCGGACAGGATGAACCCATAGGTCCCGCTGGGACAGGCGCGTCCTGCGTGGTCCCTGCCGTCCCAGGAAACACTTGTCTCCCCGTCGGTGCCGACACCACTCCACAGCTCGGTGACCAGATTCCCACGCAGGTCATGGACGACAAGCCTGCCGGGCCGACCCGGGGGCAGGTCGAACCGAACGCTGACCCGGGGGTTGAAGGGATTCGGCCAGGGTTCGGAAAGGGAGAGATCCGTGGGGACCGGGTCCGGAACGTTGCTTACATCAGGACACTGCAAAGGGGCCATGGTGAAATGGGCAATATCCTCGAATTCACCCAGAAGAAGCCGATCGTCTCCCAGGCCGATGGCGGAATAATTTTGAGTCGGGAAATAATAGTCCACCATCACCGGCGAGTCGGGCTTGTTCAGGCGGATCAGGGCCATGGCGTCAAAATCCGGCGTTTCTGGAATTATCGTCATGGCTTCGCCGACGGAGAGGTAGGCGTATCCGCCACGGATCACGATGGCTTCGGCTTCGCCCGTCAGGGGAAGTGTTGCCACCACGGATGGCGAAGAGGGCGTGGTCACATCCACCGTGACCAGACCAAGGAGGTATCCGGTCAGGTAGACCCGATTCCCTTCCACCGCAACCTGGTCCACGAATCCTCCGACCGGGAACTGTCTCAAGAGGGTCGGTATGACCAGGTTGGAAACGTCCACGATGGCCAGGCCCAGGTTTCCACACGCCACGAAGACAAGATCTCCGGCAACCGCAAGGGACCGGGCCTGCGAGAGAGTCGCAGCCGCGATTTCCACGGGGGCGGTCGGATCCTGCAGACCATAGACCCTGAGCGCGCTCCATTCCGCGGTCACCAAATGGGCGGATCCCAGGAGGGCCACATCCCTACAGACATCAGTCGTGGCCGTCAGTGACAGGCTGGGCAATTGGTTCGGAATGGATATATCGACAGTACCCAATCCCGAGTACCCCATGGCCAGGACCGCATGATCGTCCATCAGCACGATCCGGGTGGCCGTGGCTGGAAGGGTGAGCCAATCCTGGATGGATGGGATCCCACCGATGTAGGGATCCAACCCGTAACACACCATTTTGGGGTTGGGGTTGGAATCCTTGATGCAGGCATAGGCGTAGCTGCCTCGGGAGGTGATGGCGTGGTAATGACCGCCGCCCAATGAATACGCAAAGGAAGTTTCGGGAGGAGGAAGATAATCTTGGCAGCTTTCCGCCAGCACGTTCTGGGTCAAAGAAATGAAAAGGATGATGGTTGTTGAAACACGAAGCCAAGTATTCATGGAATAGCCCCCCATTTATAGTCACCGACCTGATGATATCAAATATTCGTTTGTTTGGAAAGTTTTCAAGTCGTCAGGTTTTTCCATGCGCCTGCAAGGCCCCCGGGGGGCCTTGCAGAGAGGCTCGGCCTAAAGGGTTTTTCGATTATTTCACCAGGACCATCCGCTGGGTCCGCGAGAACGTTCCTCCTTCCATGCGGTAGAAATAGACCCCGGCGGCCACCGCCCGGTCGGCATGGTCACGTCCGCGCCAAACGACTTCATGTCGGCCCGCGGTTTCGAATTCGTTGTTTTTCAGGGTCGCGATCAGCCGGCCGGAAATGTCGAAGATCTTCAACGAGACCCTTGATGCGACAGGCAGGTCGTACTTGATGGTCGTCATGGGGTTGAAGGGGTTCGGCACGTTGTTGTGCAGGGCGAACCGGGTGGGCAGCGAAGAATCGCCCACACCCGAAATATCACCGGGTCGGGCCAGGTCACTGGTATTGCCCGCCGAGTCCTGGGCCGCGATCCGGTAGAAGACCTCGAACGGGTTGCCGTCCAGGCCGGCCGCGGGATCGAACCAGTCGGTGGTGACCACCGAAGCCACGAGATTTTCGGGTTGGACCTCGAATCCCTCGGTCGATCCACGGTACACGAGGTAGGACCGCAAATCGGGCGCGAAGCAATCATTCCAACTCAGTGTGTTGCCCAGGTGATCGTAGGCGACCTGGAACGCACCCGGTGTCGATGGCGCCAGGTTGTCCACCGAATAACCGCTGTCCACCACGGAGTCAAAGAACACCAGGGGATCCGGAGTCATGGCCGAGATGAAAAATGCCGACCAGCAGATGCCGCCGGTATCGGTGCTGTCGCAGAGAGTCGGAGCGACGTACTGGTACACGCCGTCACCGCGGGCCGGAACGGTGTCGATATAATCCCATCCTGCCATCTTTTCGCCGGCTGCGGCGCTCTTGTTGGCGTCCTGCCTCCGGTAGATGCCGTACCCTTCGATAACCAGGCCGGTATCCGCCGCGTCATGCACCGAACGGTGCCAGGCCAGACGGAGTTGACCGCCCTCGTCGCCGCCGACATCGGTGACCGCCGTGATCAGCGGCGCGTTACCGTAACTGGTAATCACGGTGAAGTCCTGGGGAGTGACCCCGCCTTCGCTGGTGGCCGTCAGACTCACGGGGAATTCTCCGGCGCTGGTGGGCATCCACGCGACCAGTCCCGTAACCGGATCCACGGTCATGCCCGCCGGCCCGTCCGCCAACCCAAAGGTCACCGGCAGGGGGTTGGCGATGGCCGCGGCATCATAGGAGTATGGTTGACCGACTGCCGCCACGGTTACCGGTGAGGTCAGGTACACCGGCGCGAAGACATCGCAGTAACCGTAACCCATTCGGGCAATTTCATGGTTATGCCGGATCTCCTCGATGGCCATGGCCCGGCCGTAGAGGGCTATTTCGTCCAGCATGCCCTCGTAGAAGAACCCGGGGTTGCCGTTATAGGCCATGTAGCCGATGCCCAGAGTGGTCGTGGCCTCGAATCCGGCAGTGTAATCGAATGGGGAGGTGCCGATCAGGGCGCCGTTCACATACAGCCGGTTCTCGTTCAGACTCTCGTCCCTGACCGCGACCAGGTGGTGCCATCCGCCGTCGCGAATGCTCTCGGTACCGCTGACGGCCACTCCGTTTTTGTTGGTATCCAACATGTTCCAGAACGGAATGCCTGACCCATCGACTCCCAGCCACCAGTGTGGGTAACCACCGGCCTGGTCCCGCCCGATCATCACCTGGTTGCTGCCGGCCGGCTCGGCCGAGTTGGCCCACAACTCGATGGTGAAGCTGGCGTCGGCCGCCCAGTCGAGCGAAGGATCATCCGGAACGGTGATGTAATTATTGGACCCGTTGAAGTACTGGGCTCCACCAACGATTCCTCCGGGCGCCGGTGCGGGCGCCGCGGGGGATGCCGAAGCGTGGAGACCGTCGTACGAGTCGAGATAGGTCGCCCCGGCGGTTTCATCCAGCTTCCAGTAGGAAGTGATGTTCGCCGGACAGACCGGTTCGGGTGAAACGTTGATGGCGAACACCTGGGTGTCCTGGCCTTGGAGGTTGGAAGCCGTGACCGAAACGTCGTGGATCCCGATACTTCCCGCGACCCAGTCGATGATGCCGGTTACCGGATCGATGGTCATCCCGGACGGCGGGTCGGTCAGCGCGTAGGTTGCTGTCGGAACGCCGGTGGCTTCGACATCGTAGGTGTAGGCCTGGCCTTCATAGGCTGTCATGAAGGGAAGGCTGGTGATGACCGGCGGGATGGGATCGGAGTACTCGACTCCGGCTCCACCGTTGTAGTGCGCCAGGATCTCGGCTTCGCTCAGGGCCCGGCAGTAGATGGCCATTTCGTCCACCGCGCCGGGATAGCGGTAATGACTGCTGAGGTTGAGATAACCGATGTTGAGGTTTGCGTTGCAGACGAAGTCGCCCGCGTAGGTGGCCGGCAGTGGGTTTTCATTCACCCCGTCCACCCATATCTGGTTCTGGCCCAGCGCGCCGTCCCTGACGGCCACGATGTGGTGCCAGGCGCCATCGACCACGGTGGTTGTGGAAGTGGTGCCTATGTACTGTCCGCCCGTGTCGCGCAGACCGAAGTTGACCGTGTTGCCGCCCGTGGTGCCGACCCACCAGTGGGTGTCGTTGCCCGAACCGCCGTCACGTCCGACGATGACCTGGGTGGTCCCGCCCTGGGTGGTCATCATCCAGAATTCAATGGAGAAACTGGCGTCGCCGGCCCAGTCGTATTGATCCGCGTCGGCTACATCGACTTCATTGGTGAGACCGTTGAACATCTGGGCGCCGCCCAGTATTCCAGCCACCGGCGCCGGGGCACTTGAAGCCAGACCGTCGAACCCGGTCCGCTGATCGCGGAAGGGCGGGCCCGCGGTTTCATCCATCCGCCACCAGGAGATCATGCAATCGGGGAAGGGCAGGAATTCCGCCACCTCGACGGTGAAGGCCTGCTCGGTGGTTCCGGCCGGGTTGGAGGAAGCAACGACCACGCTGGTCGGACCGGCATCGACGGGGATCCAGTTGATCATACCTGTTGCCGGGTCGATGGTCATGCCCGCCGGCGCGGTGGTCAGCGAGTAGACGGGGCCGGGGTTGCCCACGGCGTCCACGTCGTAGCTGTAGGGTTCGCCCTGGTTGCCGTCCAGGACTGGCACAGAGATGAACGCGGGGGCCACCGCGGTGCACAGGTCGAGGTTGGCTTTCCCGTTTTCGAACCGTTGCCACATTTCCTGGTCGGACAGGGCCCGGTCAAAGACCGCGATGTCGTCCATCGCGCCGTGATACCGATAGTGCCCGCCCACGTTGAGGTAGCCGATATTCAGCATCGCTGTGGACGCGAACCCGACCGTGTAGTCGTGGGTCGTCTCATCGATGAGTTCGTTGTCCACGTAGATGGCGTTGCGGTTCAGGTCGTTGTCGCGCATCGCCACGATGAAGTGCCATTCGTTGTCGTTGAGAACGGTGCCGGTGCCGCCGAGATAGATGTAGGGACCTCCGGGTTCCCTGAGCTGGAACCTGACGGTGCCGTTGTCGTCGCAACCGACCCACATGTGCAGGCTGCCGCCGTCATCACGGCCGAACAGCACCCGGTTGCCCGCGGTGCTCTGGTCGGTCTTCATCCAGTAGGCGATGGTGAAACTGGCGTCGGCCGCCCAGTCGAAAACACCTGAGGCCGGGACGTTGACTTCGTCGGTTCCGTCGAACCACTGGGCGCCTCCAATCAGTCCCGTTACCGGGTCGGGACACGCGGAGCAGATTGCGTCAGCGTCTCCTACCCAATCGGCGAACGGGGAACCGGAGGTTTCATCCATTTTCCAGTAGGCGCTGATGTCGACGGGACAGACATCCGGCTCTGCCACCGTGACGGTGAAGAACTGCGTGTCGGCGCCCATGGCGTTGGCCGCTTCGACTTCCACGTCGTAGAATCCCGCGGTCCCCGGCAGCCAGTCGATCACGCCGGTGACCGGGTCGATGATCATTCCGGCAGGATAGGTAAGCAGATCAAATACAGGCGCCGGATTACCCGAGGCGTCCACATCGTACGCATATGCCTCGCCCGCAATCCCGGAAGTGACCGGAGTGGAAATGATGACGGGCATTTCCGCGTCATCGGAGCAATAGCTCTTGCCCGAACCGTCATTCCAGTGGTCGGCAATTTCTGCCACACTCAAAGCCCGGGTGTACAGGGCCACTTCGTCCAGCAGGCCGTCGTAGAAATAGTCCGGCGTGTTGCTGTAGGCCATGTAGCCGATGCCCGTGGTCGTGTTCGCCTGGAATCCGGCCGTGTAATCGTGGAAGGATGTCCCGACCAGGCCGCCGTCAACATACAGGCGGTTCTGGTTCAGGCTTTCGTCCCGGACCGCGACCAGGTGATGCCACTGACCGTCGTTCAGACTGGTCGAGCCTGTGACCGCGGTACCGATGCGATTCGCGTCCAGCAGGTTCCAGGTGGCGTAACCCGTATTCTGGCTAACGCCCAGCCACCAATGGGTGGAGGAATTCTGGTCGCGTCCGATCATCACCTTGTTGCGGCTGGCCACGTTGGTCAGGTTGAACCACAACTCGATGGTGAAATTGTCGTCGGCCGCCCAGTCGAACACCGGGTCGTCGGCCACGGAGATGTAGTTGGTTGTGCCATTGAAGTCCTGGCAATCACCGACGATGCCCGGGGAAAAAGGTGTCGGCGGTGAAGCGAGGGCCAGACCGTCGTACCCGCCGTAATGGTCGGCGTAGGTGTTGCCCGAGATCTCGTCGAGTTTCCAGTACGTGTCCATGTCGTCAGGGCAGAGCGGACGCGCGGTTACCGACAGGGTGAACAACTGGGTGTCCGCGCCCTGGGTGTTGGTCGCTTCCACTTCCACGGGGA
>JAUVII010000082.1 GCA_030592845.1 Candidatus Krumholzibacteriia bacterium
AATTCGTGATGGACAACCAGACGACGGACATTCTGCGACAGAGCGGTGGCCTGACCATCGACTATATCGATGAAGCCTCCCGTCGCGGTTACATGCTCAAGCTGGGTGCGACGGCGGATGACTGCAGTTCCGGAGGATGCAACGGCTGCGGTTGATTTCGGTATTGATTAAAAAAAAGGAGCCTCGGCCTGAGGCTCCTTTTTTCATGCCTGAAAACCCGGATACCTGCGGATCAAAAATCGTCGGGCTTTATGTCGAAATCATCGTCAAGGGGATCGGATTCGTCATCGCCGTCGCCATCGCCGTCGCCATCGCCGTCCCCGTCGCGATAGCCCAGATCGTCGTCATCATCCGGTCCCAGATCGTCATCCACCAATTCGTCCATGACCGGCTCGCTCTTGTCCGCGGCCTCGGCCTCGAATTCCTCACAGCACTCGTCGCTGCAAAATACTTTGTTCCGAAAGTGGATGCCCTTGCTTTCGATCTCTACGCCGCACTTGGCGCAAACATTATAATCCATGAAACCGAACTCTCCTCATGAACCGGCCGACCCTTGGCCGCCTGCCATGCTTCCAGAATAACCCATCTGTGAATTCTAACTCGAATTCGACCATGTAGGGCGAAAATTAAACCCAAAAACCCATCAACGGAAAGCTAAAATATATGCCACCCAGGCAGGGGCAAGATCCCCCGTGCGGCTGGGATTGAATTCGCCGTTGGGCTCGCCGTCCTCGTCGACCCCTTCCCAATAGACAACCGTCTTCGTAAAACCGGCTTCTTCAAGTATATCGCGGGTTTCGGGCAGGGACCAAAGGCGCCAATCGTAGCGGAAGGCGTTCTTCCTTTTGCTGCCGTTGGGAAACTTGAAATGGATCTTGCAGACGACTTCGTTCGTGATGGGATTGAACGTGTCCTGATCCCAAATGTAGTCGAAACCTTCCTGCTCCCTTTCCTCGAACTGGGGCACCTGCGCCTCGGGACCGCCGTAGCAATCCATCATCAGCATACCCGTGTCGTTGAGATTGGCGTACGCCAGACGCAGGTATTCCAGAAGTTCGGCCCGGGTCTTGAAACCCCACCAGCTGAAGTTGGTGGCGGCCAGGATGTCGGCGCGCGGCTCGGTGACGGCGCGCACATCGTCCTTGATGAGCGTCACCGCGCCGGCCCGGTCCCCCAGGGGCGCGGCGTTGTTTGCCCGTCCCCATTCCAGGGTCGGACCGTCCAGGTCGACGCCCAGCGCGGTATTGTCGGTATGGATCTTGACCCACTCGCTGCACAGAAGGGCGGTGCCGCAAAAATCCTCGCGCAGGAACAACGCCCGCTGCCCGAATTCCTCCCGGAACACCCTGTCGATGAACTCGACCTCGGCTTCCGCGTTCTGGACCGACTGCTCATAGAGCCAGTGCAGGTCGGCATTTTTGGATGTCAGCTTACCCTTGGCGGCGAGCTTTTCCATGCGCGGGCCGACGGGCCCCGCGAGTTCCATTTCGGTGTTAGGCGTCATGTTGTCCATCTCTCAGGTCACCTCTCCATCAGTGGAGGGGTTTGTGTTTCCGGGAAAAGTATTCGTCGGTCATCTTCTTGACCGGTCCGGCCAGGAAGATCAGGGCGATCAGGTTCGGCAGGGACATCAGCCCCAGGGCGCTGTCCCCGAAATTCCAAACCACCTCAAGCGAGAAAATAGCACCCAGGAAGTGCATCACAACAAAGATTATTTTATAGGGAAGAATGTAGCCGGTTCCAAACAGGTAGACCACCGCCCGGTCTCCGTAATAGCTCCAGCTTATGGCGGTGGAAACCCCGAACAACACCACTCCCAGGGTGATGAGCAGATACCCGTAATTGCCCATGATGGGCCGCAGCCCCTCCTGGAAGGCCCATGCCGTCAGGGGAGATCCGTTCTGGGCCATGTGGCCGTTCAGGGTCAGCTTCGGCAGTCCTTCGGTGACGATGCCGCCATCGACAACCTCCAGGCTCCCCGAGAAGGGGGTGCCGTCGGCCTCCACCAGGACCGGCAATTCGACCAGCGAGTGGTTGCGCACCAGGAACACGTCCCGGGGCTGTCCATCGAAAACGGTGACGGTGCCGGAGAATTTGTCCGCGTCCGTCACGATGCCGTCGGTCAGGACCTCGGCGCTTTCGACGACCACGGTAATGGCCGACTGGGCGTTCACGGGAAGCGAATCGGCCTTGCGCGAGTTCCAGACACCCGTCGAAAGGATGACCAGACCCGTAATGGAGCAGATGATCAGCGTGTCGATCATCGGGCCCATCATCGCGACGACGCCTTCGCGCACCGGCTCGTCCGTCTTGGCCGCGGCGTGGGCGATGGGCGCCGATCCCTGGCCCGACTCATTGGAGAACAACCCTCTTTTTACGCCCCAGGTCAGCATGAAGATGAAGCTCCCGCCGGCGAAACCGCCGATCTGCGCCGCCGGTCGGAAGGCCGAGGCGAAGATTTCGGACAACACGCCGGGGATGACGCCGATTTTCATCACCAGAACGGCCAGGCCGCCCACCACGTAGATCACGGCCATGTAGGGAACCAGTTTACTCGTCACGTTGCCGATGCGTTTGATCCCCCCCAGGATGACCGCCGCGACCAGGCTGGCGGTGACGATACCCGTGATCCAGGTCGCCACGCCCAGGTCGGCGCGGATCTGGTCAGCCACGGTAAAAGCCTGGATGCTGTTGCCCGAACCGAAACTGGAGATGATCGCGCACACCGCGAACATCACGGCCAGCCATTTCCACTTGCTGCCCAGCCCTTTTTCGATGTAGTACATGGGCCCGCCCGAAGCGCTGCCGTCCGGCAGGATGACCCGGTACTTGATGGCCAGCGTGCACTCGGCGTACTTCAGCGCCATCCCGAAAACCGCCGTGACCCACATCCAGAACAACGCCCCCGGTCCCCCGTAGTGAAGCGCGGTGGCCACACCGGCGATGTTGCCGATGCCCACGGTCGCCGACAACGCGGTGGTCAAGGCCTGGAAGTGGCTGAGGTCGCCTTCGTGGCTGGGGTCATCATATTTCCCGCGGATCACGTCGAAGCTGTGCCTGAGGCGGCGGATCTGGATAAAGCGCAGCGTCGCGGTCATGATCAATCCGGTTACCAGAAGCAGCCCGACCATCACCGGGAATACGTCGGGCCATCCCCAGACCGTGCCGGACAGATCGGCGGAAAATTCGTTCAGGAAATCCATGGAAACCTTTCGGGGGAATCGTGCGGAGGACATCGGATGGATCTACGAATACACGAAACGGGGGTCGGAAATCAACCGGGAATATATTTCAAGGCCAGGAGGGTTTTTAGATCCTGGAATACGGCAAAAGCGCCCGGGATGGTTCCCGGGCGCTTTTTTTTCGAACTGAGTCGGCCTATCCTACCGGAACAGCCCCTTCACGTTGCCCCAACTGGAGTCCACCGCTTCCACCGGATCACAGGGAATGGAGGGGAAATCTCCCGCCATGTTACCGAAGCAGTACTCTCCGGCAAACTTGTCCACCACCGAGAGGATCTCCTCATCAATGGGGTACGGGCCCAAATCCGAGTAGAAAACGAAAGTACCCGTGCCCGTCGGCCCGGGTTCGCAGGACTCGTCGAATATCGGCTCGAATTTCAGCAGGATTCCGTCCACCCCGGGAATGCTGGGATCACCATCGCATTCCAGGAATGCCTGGTAGTCCACCGTGCAGCCCACCGGAACGCCGTCCGAACTACCGGCCGGATCCCCCCAGCTCATGGCATCCAGGAAATCCTGGCAGACACAGGTGCCCGCGGCCGAATCCATCAACAGGTTGGCGTGGCTCAGCGAGTATTCGTTACCCGTGTCCCAGGTGATGACCATGGTGTACATCCAAACCGGCCCCAGTGGGTCGGGATTGGCGCTGGCGGTAATGGTCCCACCGATGAAGCATTCCGCCATGACAGCCTGGGCTCCAAATACCAGAACCAGCATGGTCAACCCGATCAATATTAATTTTCTCATCAGAATCCCCCTCCGAAAAACCCGATAATGAAAAAAAATCGCCAACCTTTCGACAAAGGTGGGCGACCCGTGAACTGGCTCAACTTGAACCATAGTTTTCACTTTAACAAGGTCTTCGGATTTCCGCCAGTGAATCCTTTTATTTTCCAGCTGATGAAAAAGCCCCGGCTCCTTGGGGAGCCGGGGCGCTGGTGTGTGAATCGGTGAATCAGCCATTCACCGGCGACTATTTTGCCGAAATCGAGATGTAATGGGGAAGGGACGCGCCGCCTTCGGTCAGATCCGCGATACAGCGGGCCTGCACCCTCACATACCATACTCGGGCATAGGGGAAGGTGTGGATCAGGTTGTCCATTGTGGTCCAGGGTTGGGGGTCTCCGAGTGAACCCGAGGAAGTGCCAACCAAAAGACGGTATTCCAGATCATGCCCCTCGCTGCTGGTCGATCCACTGGTGGTGAATGTGATCGGGTTGCCCACGATCCCGACCGACGGACCATTGATGGTCGGCTGGGTGATGTTCTCAATGATGGTCACGATGGTGGGTGCACTCCACTCCGAAATGATATCCGGATGCTCAATACAACGGGCCCTGACTCTGGCCTCATATGTTCCGACCGCCAAGTAGGCGTAGGACCGATCAGGGGATCCCCAGGTTGACGTCTCACCATCGCCCCATTCAATCTGATACTGGACGGGGTGCCCAAGGCTGCTGGTCGCCCCCGATGTTCCATAGACCCAAGTGTCCCCGACCTTATACTCCACTTCCCCAGCGGGCAACATGGCCGGTGTGCTGATGGTCTCGGCACCGTCGTTGACCACGATATCGTGAGCATAGGTATCGGTGGTCCAGTCCGAGACGGCACTGGGGTGCTCGATGCATCGGGCCTGGGCGCGGATCGTATAGGTCCCGGCGGTCAACCAGGTGTAAAACAGGGTCCTGTTGGTTGACCAGGCCGTGAAGGTGCCGTCGTTTTCCAGGTCGAACCGGTACTCCAAGTCATGTCCCAGATTGCTGTAGGTGACATAGCAAGTCACCCATTCCTCCTCACCGACACCGGTCACGTCTGCAATGGTGGTAGGTATCTGGGGTGGTGAGATGGTCTCGCCGGGCACGGTGATCGTCACCTGGGTCGTCGGCGACCAGGGGGATATGATCTCGGGGTGCAGGGCACAGAAGGCCATGACTTTGATTTCGTAGGTTCCGGCGACTGTCCAGGTGTGATTAGCCTGATTGACACCCATGGTGGTATCAGTGCCGTCGCCCCAATCGAAGGTATAGGCCACCGAATGCCCCAGGCTGCTGGTCACTACGGAGGTCGTGAAAGCCAGGGATTCGGTGGTCTCGCCCGTCGCCGGGCCACTGGGCGTGTCCGGGGTGCCGACCGTCTCAACGGCGGGGTCGGTGATGGTCACCGTGAAGGCTGCCGACCAGGCGGACATGGTTCCGGGGTGGACAATGCAGCGGGCCCGGGCCGTAACATCATATGTGCCCGCGGCAACCCAGGAATGAGCCGCGTCGGTGCCATTCATGAAAACGGAATTGTCGCCGCCGTCGCCCCAGGAGAACTGGTACTCCACCGCGTGGCCCTGGCTACTGACCGCTCCGGTGGCGCTGAAGAGCAGGGACTCCCCTGTTTCACCTGTTGCCGAACCTGTGGGCGTACTTGGTATCGAGACGCCCTCGACGCCCGTGACTACCGTGGTGAAACTCCAGACAGGTGATGCCGTCGTCTCGCCGTCCGGGTCCTTGGCGATGATCTGCCAGTAGAAAGTTGTATTATGGACCATCGAAACCGGGCCGTAGCTGGTTCCGGCCTGGTCGGTGGATACCGCCGCCGGGGTGTCGGTGGGCCCGAAATGGACGGTGTAGCTGAGGACATCTTTGTCCGGGTCGGTGCACTTCCAGGTCAGGGTCATGGATGTGGGAACGTCGACGGCCCCGTCGGCGGGCGCGCCCGCTGCCGTATCGATCGTGGGTGCTCCGGGAGCCCGGTTGCCGGGAGGCGGGGTGGGTGCCACCGGATCATCACTGCCGCAGGAGACCACGGTCAGGGCCAGAATGATCAGGACCACCAGGATCCCGGGTTTCCTCAATGGGTTGTCTTTGGAGAAATTCATCTCGACTCCTTTTTCCTAGTCCCTTTTCCCGTCTGGAAAAACTTGAATCAAGAGGAACACCAGGGCTCTGGTGAATAAGTTGCAGCGGTGGGGTGATAAATTACGGCAGGTCTACTTCGCAGGCTTATATAGCTGTTTCAACAGGTTCAGATCATCGGCCTTCAGGACACGCAGGCCAAACAGGGCGGCCGGGTACGCCGCGGTCACCATAAGAGTCGAAACCAGAAACGCCCCCCATCCCGCGTCCACCGGAAGCCGGTTCCAGGCGATGCCCCAGCCCGGGAATACCAATCCCACCAGCAGAACCGTGGCAAACCAGGCAGCTCCCAGGGCCACCGGCGGCCCGAGCAGCGCCCGCCCCATCGGCAGCATGAATTCGGTCCGCTTCAGATAGAAAACGTGCAGCCCGAAGCTGACCAGCATACTGACGATGGTCGCCCACGAGGCCCCGAAATAACCGTAGACCGGAATCAGGTACCAGTTGAGCGCGATATTGACCAGCATGGACACCAGCCCGATGGTCACGAACACCTTTTCCCGGTTCGCCGTGATCAGCAGCCGGTTGAAGACGGTCGCCGCCCCCATCAGGGGCAGCCCCCAGATCACGATCTGCATCACCGGGATCGAATCATTCCAGTTGGCGCTCTTTTCAAACCAGTAGATGATCGGTGCTGCGGTGAAGGTGATCAGCAGGGTCAAGGGAAGGATGGCAATCGTCATGAACCGCAGCGACCGCTCACCCAAACGGACAGTGTCTTCAATGTTTTTCATTCCGTAACGCGCCATCGCCGGAAACAGCGCGGTGCCGATCAAACCCGGGACCAGCATCATGACGTCGAAGGCCTGGTGACCCTGACCGTAAATTCCCGCCGCATCACCACTCACCATTCTTTCCAGCATCACGATGTCGATCTTGGTGTAGATCACGCCGAAAGTGGTGGCCAGGAACAACGGCAAGCCCAGTTTCGCCATGTCCCACAGGCCGGGAACGGGCCGGCCTTCGGGATCTTTCCAGATCCAGGGCCCCGTTTTGGCGAACATCAGCGGCGCCATGATCGCCAACCGTGCCACCTGGCTGGCCAGGTTCGCCCAGATGATGCCCATGACCCCGTAACCCGCGGTCAGCCACAACCATCCCAGCCCGAAATAAACCACCGCCGAGGCCAACTGGCCCGCCGTCTGGTACTGCACCTTCTCGTGAGCCTGCAGCACCGAGTCGCAGGCCATGCCCGCCGATTCGATGAAGATTCCCAACGCGAGAATCAGCACCGCCTCGCGCGAAAGGGCATCGTATCCCGCCACGCTGACGAACCCGAAAATAAAGAGGTAGCTGATCGCGCTGACCAGCCAGCGGACACGCAGGGTCGCCCAGAACAAAGGCAGGGTCAGAACCTTGGCGCGCGTAATTTCCCGGGTCAGCAATACGCCGAGCCCGAACCGCGAAACCGTCAGCAGGATGGTGTTGATGGCCAGGGCCGTAAAAATGATGCCCATGCCGTCGGTGCCCAGGATCGGCGTCATCTTCTTGCGCAGGAACAAGGCGAGCACGCGGCCGCTGAACAGACCGATCGTCAGCAGGATGGTGTTTTTGGCGACGCTGCGTGTGGCTGACAAGTTCTTTGTCCCCTAGAAAAACCCGCGGGTGATCGCGGTGATGACCGGGCTGCCGTCCCCGTTCAGGTCCCAGGCCAGGTCGATGCGCGCGATTTGCGAGTTGGCCGACCGGGTCGGACCGAATCGTAGCCCAAAACCGGCCTCGTGGCGAATGTCGGATTTGTCACGGGTCTCGTCGCGCCACCAGGCGCTGCCCCCGCTGTAGAAACCGGCGAAGCCCATGCGAAACAATCCCGCGATTTCCCAGGGCGTGGCCTTGCCCTGTTCAAAATTCCAGCGGGCCATCCGGTCGCCGGCCATCCCGTCGAACCCGAGAGTGCGCATGCCACGATCAAGCCCCAACAACAGGGCCTTTGATCCATTGAGGTTTTGCCCCTGGCCGTACTCAGCGAAGACGCGCGTGATCCAGGGACTGTTTTGGTTCCCGGCAGTACCGATCCACCCCGTCACCACATCGTAGCGGTAGTTGCGGACATTGCGGCTGCCCGTATCCCCCTGCCCCGCCCCGGAAAAGAACATATTTCCCCCGACCAGGCGGGCCCACTTGGTGAACCAACCCTCGAAATGGAATTTCGATTCCGCGTAACCCGTGGTGGATCCAAGGCTGCCACCGGCCGGCCCCGCCTTGAAATTGAAATCCAAATCCCGGGAGAGATCTTCTGTGGGACCGTACTGCAGGACAAACCGCGCCTTGGCCCAAGTGCGGCCGAGGCTGCGCACCCAGATAAAAGGAAACACCGTCGTGCCCTGGTCGCGGGCAAAGGGCTGGCCCGGTTCGGCCAGGAAGGTCAGGTCTTCGGTCCGTCCATCGGACAGCAGGTAGTCCTGTTCGTTCAGGTCGAAGTTGGTTTCACGGACCCTGATCCCCGCCCCCACGCGCCATACCCGGCCTTCACCTTCGGAGCTGACCCGTTTCTGGAACGCGGCCTCCACCGCGGAATCATGGAAAGGCAGTTTGGCGTAGAGGCTGGCCGTGCTGGTGGGATCGTCCCCGGCCGGCCCCGCGTTGCTCAGGTAATAACGATGGTCCGCCAAGTTGTCCCACACACTGAGATTCATGGACCAGGTATCGTCCAGGGCGTAGAAGGGTTTGCTCAGAAAAACCTGGCGCAGATACCCGTCCTGGCGGCTGGCGTAGTCGATGCCCAGACTCAGTCCCGTCCGGAACAGGCGCTGCTGCCGGTACCACAAATTCCAGTAGGACGCGTTCTCGTCCTCGCCCAGGCCGCCACCCACCGTTACCCCGTGTCCCAGGAAATTGCGGTCGGAGAGGCTGACGTTCCAGCGCTGGTCGCCACCCGAGGCCAGGGAATAGGAAAAGCTGGTGCGCAGGGTCCAGGATTCGTCGGTGGAAACCCGGATGTTCACCCGCCCGTCGCTGGTGGTGTCGACGGCCGTCACGCTGACGTTGTTGAGATAACCCAGGGCGCGCAGATTTCGCTCGGTTTCGGCGAGCCGGTGGGGATCGAAAGAATCCCCGGGCTTGAACAGCAACTCCCGGCGCAAAACATATTCCCGGGTATTGAAATGCACCCCGTTCATGCTTCGGCGTAGGAATCTCAGGGCGCCGTTAGTGTTCTCGATCTCTTTTTGGGAAAAAATATCACGGGAATCGATCTCGATCTCGCCGACCACCAATGGTGCGGAGGTCGCGCCCGCACTTGCCGCCATTAAAATCAGGCCTGTCACAAGAAGACGGACAAAGCGTCTGTCAGGTGTGCCAGTATGGCGGTTTTTCTGTGTCAGCCCCTGGCGTAACATTATGGCCCCGGTAGATATTCCACTCGCCCCGCACCTGAATAACTTATTGAAGGGCTTTAAGTTGATTGTTGTCATCCTCAGGGGCATCCGGTTTGGCACGACCATTGATAATAGGCTGGTGAACGCAAAATTAATGGGCCGTGATCGACTGTCCAGCGACTGGCCCAACTTCATACCACAAGTCCCCAAGGAGGACCAGACATGAATACCCTGTTTCCCGTGACCCGTATGCTCGACGCCGCCCTGAACAACTCCTGCGGCACCCGGAACGAGGCCGATGGCTCGGTCGGCCGCACTCTGCGCGCCGACATCCTCGAGGGTGAAAAGGAATTCCGCGTACTGATGGACCTGCCCGGCGTCCTTCAGGAAAACCTGGACCTCAGTATCGAGGACCAGACGTTATGGGTGAAGGCCGAACGCAGCGAAAGCGTTCCCGAAGGATTCGAAACGCGCCGCAGCGAACGCACCGGCCAGGCCACCTTCAGCCGTACCTTCAGTCTTGGCAACGCGGTCAACGCGGACGACATCAAGGCCCAGTTCAGGAACGGCGTGCTGACCATCACCCTGCCCAAGAGCGAAAAAAGCATGCCGCGCAGGATCGAGATCCAGTAGGGATACTGGAGGGCAAACGCCCAAACGGATGGAACCGCATAAAGGCCGGGAGTTCGCTTCCGGCCTTTCCCATATGGACGCCCGCCCTCTGGTCCACCATAATTGCGGCATGAAACTCATCACCACCACGCAGGGGCTGGATCCGCGACCCGGACTGGCCCTGAGCGAAACCGTCGGCCTCGATCTGTCGGCGGCCGATCCGTCGTTGCCGACCAACTGGCACGCCCTGCTTCCCGATTTGAGCCGGGTGCGCGCGGTATTCGACAGCCACATCGATCGCCTGGATGAAATGGAATCCCTGGCGGGCGCTGGGGAAAACCTTCCCCTACCCTATTTGGACCTGACCCGAACCAGGTTGCTGGCCCCGATCATCCTGCCGTCGAAAATCATCGCGGTGGGCCTGAACTACCGGGACCACGCCGAGGAACAGAACAAGAAGCTCCCCGAAAAACCATTGCTGTTCAGCAAGGCCACCACCTGTCTGCAGGCGCCGGGGCTGCCCATTGAGTTGCCCGAGGAACTTCAACAGGTCGATGCCGAAGGAGAACTGGCCGTTGTCATCGGCAAACCCGGACGCGCCATCGCCAGGGAAAACGCCCGCGAGCACATCGCCGGCTACACCTGCTTCAACGACGTCAGCGACCGCGAGGCCCAGTACTCCGACAAGCAGTTTTTTCGCGGCAAAAGCATCGACACCGGGGGGCCGTGCGGGCCGTGGATCGTCACGCCCGACGAGTTGCCCGACCTTGCCGGCGGCCTGGAGATCACCTGCCGCTGGAACGGCGAGATCATGCAGCAGAGCAACACCGACCAGCTGATCTTCCCGGTGGATTTCCTGATCAGCTACATCAGCCGGAACATGACGCTGCTGCCCGGGGACATCATCTCCACCGGCACGCCCGGCGGGGTGGGCGTGTTCCGCGACCCGCAGGTGTTTTTGAAACCGGGCGACATTGTTGAAGTGACGGTCGAGGGCATCGGCACCCTGTCCAACCCCGTAACCCGGTGGGTCCATCCCTCCTGAATCTGAATATTGCGGAATGCCATGCCCGGGAGGGTTTTAGACGCCATCCGGGTTTCCCTGCCGACATTAATTTTCCCTATTTTCCCGCCTAAATTCCCACAAATCAGGCATCTCGCGGATTCCTCCAAAAGGGAGGGACCTTACTCCGCGCGGTGGAACGTTCCTTGCCGTTTCTGGTGAGATAGCTCTTTCGATCGGGCAGGTCGCAATACACATCAGGGCCGGACAGCACCAGGCGGGACCTAGAAAATGACAAACCCAGCAAGCCTCAGTTTTCCCGAAATGACAAATCTGATGGCCAAAATGCCCACCTACTCCAATTACCGTTCCGCGGCCGAAGCCGCCGAGGCCGAACGCGTTTTCCGCCACGCCATGGGCTACATGCTGAAGGAGTGCGGGGAGCATTTGCTGGGCATCGCCGAAACCAAATCCCAGATCCTCAGCGGTGAGATGGAACAGATGATCGACGGCCTGATCGAACGGATCAGCCTGATCTTCCGCCGCCTGGACCGGGAGGGCGAGGTGCACCTTGTGGGGGACAACGCCGCGACCATCGCCGAACTCGAAGACCTGGACACGCGTCTCATCCTCATGATGGAGGAAGCGATGAACCTGGTGCGCAATCTGGAAACCGACGTGCCGGCGGCGAGCTGGTTCAAGACCGACGCGGACCGGCTCACCATCGGGCTGGCCTGCTTCAGCGAGATGGCCGAGGAACGCAACCACCTGCTGGGACTCGGTTGGGAATCTGAATTTCAATGGACGGGGGGGCGTTGAACATGAACAGCGATCTACTCACCACAGCGGGTCTGCAAAACGGTCGTGACTGGGATTCCATCACCGAGGACGAAGGGCCCATCGAATGGACCCTCGACCATCGTCAGGGCCTGGTTCAAGGGCCGCTGGATCTCGAATTCCTGCGGGGACGGAAAATTTCCCTCGCCCTGGAGCCCGGACAAATGGCCCTGCTGGTCCAGGATGATGACCTGAAAGCGGTCTACCTGGAAGGAGCCCACTACCTCGACATCGGACACGGCAACCATCAGGTGCCCGCCAACGGCAAACTGGTGTTTTTAGCGGCCAACCGGCACATCAACCTGAACTGGTCGCGCCAGACCCCTCTGCAGTTGGACCACGGCTGCGATGAAGCCCTCATTGGCGGCTGCAGCCTGGTCATAGATGGGCCGGCCCGCTTTTTCCGGACCTTCCTGGACACACCGGACATGCCGAACCCGGATTTTTTGGCCAACCTGATCGATCAGATGGTGCGCGGCATCCTGGAAGACATGCTCGGCACCATGTTCGGCACGGTCGAACTCGCCGGACCCGGGGAAATCCAGTCCCGCCTGACCCGTTTGACCCCGGAAGATCTGGCCGAAGAACTGGCCCCCTGCGGCTTGGCCTGCGTGAACCTGGCCATCTACACGGCCGCCCCGCCGGTGGAAAACGAATTTGTATCGGCGGGAGCTCAGGAGACCGCTGGACATCTGGACGGCGTTGGGCATAATTGATTCAAACAGCCGGGATGAACCCGGCTTCCCCTCTTTCTTGCCCGGAGCAGGATTTACAGTGCCGTCTATTCTGAAATCAACATTTGGTATTTGCCTGGCCCTTCTGCTGTTCGCCGCGCCCGCGGTGGCCGATATTGATCCGGATTTTGTTCCCGAACCCGACCCGGTCCTGACCTCCATCAATATCG
>JAUVII010000216.1 GCA_030592845.1 Candidatus Krumholzibacteriia bacterium
ATTTGATTCAAGAGAATATTGCCTCATAGCTGGAACTTTCCCCATCCCTGCCGACCGGGACAAGGAAGATGCCGCGCATGGATTGACCCGGGTTCTCCAGGTCATGCATTCCCTGGGTAAGTTCCGGATGGACCGGACCCCGAAACAAAAGACTGAAAGGCCGGCCGGATTCACCGGGAGCGGCTGCCGGATCCCTTTGGGCCGGTTCAGCAGCCTCCAGGCGCAGGACGATGTTCGGACCGGAGTCATCGAGTCGCACAAAATCCTGGCCCACAAGGGCACGGGCAGCATCGAGGGTCAGTTGAGCAAAGTCCTGGTCGTGGTCGTCGGTCATGGCGGCTCCGGTTGGCTGGGATGAAAGGACAGGATACATTATTCTGCCTTTGAGGCCGGTCATTATCCAAAACATTTTCTCGGCACGCTCTTCAGATTTTTGGAATCACGGGTTCAGGTGTGGTAAAATCAGGTTTTGGCATGGGTGGGGATGTGCGCCTGAATTTTGTTCCCCCGGGAGTGGATGGATCACGTATGAAGATCATTTTCATGATCGCATTACTTTTTGCCGGATTCGGCAGCGCGTCGGCGACCGACATCCAGGTGGGAATCTTTGGTGACGTCGGCGGGGAAATTGATCGGGAGATAACCTGCGTTTCGGGATCGCCGGGAGCCAGATTCGAACAGGTGGCCTGGGTCCGGATGCCGGATGAACTGGGTCTGGCCTACGTTACCATCCGTTTTTCATTTCCTGCCAATCTCGACCTGAGTAGCCGACCCGTTTTTCACGATCAGGTTTCCAACGTGATATTTACCGACTTTGTCGACGGCACTTCCGAATGGAACATGGTTTTTGCCGGGTGCCCCTCGGGATGGGTCAAGGTGTTCTCTCAGGAGTGCGTTCTGCTTGATGAGCAACCTTCGCGGATCGGGATCCTGGGTATTCGTTCCATGGTGCGCGACTGTGACTTTGTTTTGAACGATGTGACGGTTTTGAACGAGATCGAGATTAATGATCCCGAATGTACGACGGTTTCCACCGCGGCAGTCACCTGGGGGGGCATCAAGAGTATTTTCCGTTAAGATCAGGCCGGTATCAGGCCCCTTGTCTGCTTTCCCATCGCACCCAGTATCCGGGGGTGCTAATATGGCGACCTTGAAAACACGGGTCCCGTCCGCCAACCGGAGGTTTTGTCATTTTCAGATTGATCCTGATTTCCGCCCTGATGGTGGCAGGTATTGCTTTTGCCGGTGAAGGTGTGCCTTCCCTGGAAGACCTGGCCATTTCCGTAACGCCCGATCACGGCCGCGAATATATCTTCACCGACAAGGGCGCCGCCCATTTGGCGGGCGAAGCCGTCGGAGTCAATACCCGCAGCTACCACGGATTCTACATCGCCATGCACGAGGTGGTGGACAGTTGGAGCCTGCTTCTGGAAGACGGGACCTCAGTCGGATCGGCCACGGTCCAGGAAGCCCGGATAACCCCCGACCGCATGGTGAGGCGCCACCTCCTTCCCGATGGAACCACCGTCACCGAAACCGTGGAGCTCTTCGACGGGGAAAACGGTTTTCGTGTCGTTTACGACGGAGTGCCGGGCGGCAATTTCGAATTCCTGCCCCTGGTGGACATGCGGTTTTTGTGGAAGGTGGGCAAACCCGGATACGAGGTCCGCTGGGAGGGCGGCAACCTGGTGATCTGCCGCCAGGACGCCCTGGACAAGGAACCGGATCCGGCGCATCCCGCCTGGCTGGCGGTGGCGGTGCGGGGGGCCAATGAATTTCGTCCAGACGGGCTCTATTTCGACACGGTCTATCCCAAGGGCCAGGCCCGCAAGGCCATGGACCATACTTCACCCTATCTGCCGGGAGCCATCCGCGGCCGCATTCCGCCCCGGGCCCCCTCGGGCAAGGTGGAAGCGGTGTTTGCCGCGGATGTTTCCGCCGCCGCCGCGGTGGAACGGGCGATCCGGCTGCGCGCCGAGTCCATCGACCTGCTGACAAAGCGTCGCGCCCGTCTGGAAAATCTTATTTCCTCGGCGGCAATTTCCACCGGAGTGCCGCGTGACGACCGGGCTCTGGCCTGGGCGCGCGTCTCGCTCGACAACCTCATCATGAACCAGCGCGGGCCGGGCATCTACGCGGGCTTCTACTGGTTCACCACCTACTGGGGCCGCGACACGTTTATTACCTTGCCGGGGTCGAACATCGTCAGCGGGGATTTTGCCAACGCCAAAATCCTGCTGCGGTCCTTCGCGGAATTCCAGGACATGGATCCCGAAAGCCAGCGGCAGGGCCGGGTGCCGAATTTCGTAACCGTGGATCAGGTGCAGTACGCGAGCATCGACGGCACCTGGTGGTTCGTTCGCGCTTTGGATGAATTGTGGCGGCAGTCGGGTGACGACGACTTCGCCAAAGAGATGGCCCAGGTCGTCTACCGGGCGGTGGCCGGTGCGATCACGCACGCCGTGGATGATGAGATGTTCATCACGCATGGCGATGGCGAGACCTGGATGGACGCCGGGGGCGAGGAACATCCCTATTCGCCCCGGGGCAATCGCGCCGTCGAGGTTCAGGCCCTGTGGCATCGGGGATTGCTGACGGCCGCCCGGTTGGCTGAGCGTTTTCCCGACACCGCCGATCCCGCCTGGGATTACCGCGGCCGGGCTGCCACGCTGGCGGAAAATTTCCACAAACGTTTCTGGGTCGATGGCGTGCTGGTCGACCATCTGAACGTCGACGGTTCACCTGACACGCAAATCCGGCCCAACGGCCTGTTGGCGGTGATGGCTTCACCTTCGTTGTTCTCGGGCAAACAGCGTGCGGCGATCACCGATCTGGCGGGCACCGAACTGGTCATGCCGTGGGGCGTGCTGTCGTTGAACCGGGATGATCCCTTCTTCCATCCCAAACATCTCGACCTGGGCAACTACTACTACGACGAGGCCTACCACAACGGCGACCTGTGGCTCTGGCTGTCGGGCAGTTACGTGTCGGCGTTGAACAACCCCAACCAGGGTTTTGGCCAGACCCGCATGCTGTTGGACGAGATCATGGACGAGGGCGCCGTGGGTACTTTGCAGGAAATCCGCGATGGGGCGCAGGCACCCAGCAACGACGAGTTCGGCGGCGCCACCAGCCAGGCCTGGTCATTGGCCGAACTGTTGCGGAACGTGGTGCAGGATTACGCCGGCCTGAAGGTGGATATGACCGCCGATCCGGCCACGGTCACCCTGCGGCCCTCGGTGCCTGCGGATTGGCCGGATCTGAAAGTCCGCACCCGGGTCGGCGAATACGCCTGCCTTCTGGAGTGCCGGGGACCGGAGCCCAAGGACGTGATTGTCCGTTTCGCCAAAAGGCCTCCCCATAAATGGAAGTTTGTCCTGGAAAACCGGGGCGGGGCACCGGCAACCGGCGTTGTGGAAATCGATCGGGACGCTCCCGAAGGCTGGGACTTCCGGGTTATCTGGAAGTAATGAAAAAGGCCCCCCGGGGGGCCTTCTTCATTTCACGGTATCCATCGAAAAAAAGAGCCGATTACCGGAACAGGGACTTCACGTTTCCCCAACTGCTCTCCTGCACGGGCACGGACAGGTCCGCGTCGGTCCCGAAAAAATCGATCGCGAAATCGATGGCGTCGTTGAAGGCGGGATTCTGTTCCACCATGAAGGAAACCTGATCCACATCGGTGAAATCCACGCCGGGGAAATTGACGAAGGGGATAAAGTAGATCTGGTTGTCGATGAGCTGGATCGTGTGGCTGGCGGTTCCGGATCCGCTGACCACGGTCAAGGTCAGGGGAGTCGGTCTCACGGGGTTGGACAACCCCATGTCGCCACCGATGACATCGATGATCAGCGCCGTGCCGCCGTTGTCGGTCAAGTCGGCGTTCAGGTCGCCACCCAGGCCGTATTCAATGGTCCAGAAAGCCGTGCAGTTGAAGGCGGAGTTGTAGGTGGCTCCAAAACCCAGGATCATGGCCGTGTAGGGCTGGGTGCCGCCGCCGGAGATCTTTTCCAGGGTGACGTCGCGTTGACCACCAAGGATATGGGTGCCGCTCGCGTCGATCTGGGTGTCCGAAACGGTGTAGGGCATGGGAAACCCTTCCCGGCCCAGGGTATAGGTGCCGAACTGGAAATCATCGATGATGACGGCTTGTGCGGCGGCCGAAACCAACGTCAAGGCCCCGACCACCAATAGAAATACGGACAGCTTTTGCAAATTGACCATTTCAATCTCCTTGAAAATTTAGTTGTTTGTCAGGAATGATATCCAAATAACATCTCGATCCTAACAAAAATCCCCGTTAAGTTCAAGTATTCGGTGTTATTTGCAGGTGAAATTCCGCTGGCCAAAATCCCTTCACCAATTGAAACTTGGATTTGTTAAAGTGCGTATCAGTTTCTTTTCACGGCCCTTTCCACGGGGCCTGTTTCACCATCCCCGGGAGGGCACTGCCTTGAAAAAATCAATCTTCTCCGTCCGGACCATCACCACCTGCCTTTTTCTGGCCCTGGTAGTCCTGTCACCGGTGGTCGTCCAGGCCATGGACGCCGACGAACTGATTGCCAAGAACCTCGAGGCCACTGGCGGTCTGGATAAGATCCAGGCCGTCAAATCGGTTAAACTCACCGGGAAATTTCTGGCCCAGGGCATGGAATTTCCTTTCGTCATGTACCAGAAACGCCCCAAAAAGATGAGGATCGAGGCCGAGATCATGGGCGCCACCATGATCCAGTGTTATTCCGGGGAAATGGGATGGGCCATCAATCCGATGACCGGTTCGTCCGATCCCCAGCCCATGAGCGAGATCGAGGAAAAGAGCTTCAAGATACAAGCCGACATGGATGGGGTTCTGGTGGACTACGCCAAGAAGGGTTACACCGCCGAATACATCGGGGAAGAGGATGTCGAAGGGACCCCGGCTCATCAGCTGAGGATCGATACCCAGGACGGAATCGTCATGGACGTGTTCATGGACGCGGAGTATTTCCTGATCATCAAGAGCTCCAATAAAATAACCGTGGACGAGAACGAGTTCGAAACGCAGACCTACATGAGTGACTTCCAGGAAGTCAATGGATTGGTCATTCCCTTCGCCATCGAGACACGTACCGGCGATGCGGTCATGAACCAGATCATGATGGAAAA
>JAUVII010000138.1 GCA_030592845.1 Candidatus Krumholzibacteriia bacterium
CCTTTCTGCTTCTGATCGCCGTCGCGGCAACCGGCGCGCAACCGGCAGACGTACCCGCCGAGCCGGACGGCCGTCCGCTTGGACTGGCTGACGCCCTGGCCCTGGCCCTGGCCCACAATCCGCGCCTGGCGGTCTTTGATCTCGAAAGGCGCGTGGGCGAAGCCATGGAAATCCAGGCAGCCCTACGCCCCAATCCGGAGCTTGGTCTGGAAGTGGAAAATTTCGCCGGCTCTGGAGATTTTCGCGGCTTCAACTCCCCGGAGTACACCTTGTCGCTGGGGCAAATGTTCGAACTCGGGGGCAAGCGCGGCAAGCGCAGCGAGGTTGCGGCCCTCCAGAGCGACCTTGCCGCCTGGGATTATGAAGCCGCCCGCATCGAGGTCTTCGGCGAGGTTTCCCGGGCTTTCATCGCCACGGTGACGGCCCAGAAGCAGATCGAACTCGCCGATGAATTGATCAGCGTGGGCTGGCAGGACCTGGCCGCGGTGACCCGGCGGGTCGAAGCGGGGGCGGCCTCGCCCATCGAAGCCACCCGGGCCAAGGTGAACCTGGCGACGGCCGAGTTGGACCGGGAAAACGCGCTTCTCTCCCTGACCGCCGCCCGCGCGCGTTTGGCCTCGACCTGGGCCAGCGACCAGCCCGTTTTTGAAATGGCCCAGGGCGACCTTGGGGAAGTGAACCTTCCTCCCGACTTCGAGGTTCTTAAAGCCCGGCTGGCGACCAGCCCGAACATTGCCCGCTGGGAAACGGAAACCGCGCAAAGCCGGGCCACTTTGGAACTGGAGCGTGCGCTGGGGAAAATCGACCTTACGGCTGGAGGCGGGTACCGGTACATGGCCGGTACCGATGACGGCGCCTTCGTCATGGGCCTGTCGATTCCCCTTCAACTCAACAATCCGAACAAGGGCCGCGCCCGGGCCGCTGAATACCAGGTCACCCAGGCCGGGAAAAACCGGCAGGCGGCCCTGGTGTTCGCCAACGCTTCCCTGGCCACCGCCTACGCGGAACTGGCCTCTGCCCACAAAACCGCCACCGCCTTGAAGGACGTGATCATGCCGGAAGCCATGATAGCCATGGCCGCCGCCGAAGACGCCTATTTCAAGGGCCTCTTCAGCTTTACCGATGTCCTGGCGGTCCAGATGACCTACTTCCAACTTCAGGGCCGCCATATCTCGTCCCTCGCCCGTTACCACCTGGCGGCCACCGATATCGAGCAGCTTGTCGCCGGTCCGCTTTTCGCGAACATGCAGGAACAGGAGTAATGACAAAATGAAACCTTCCCTCCTTTCGATTCCCGCAGCCTTCAGGTATTGGATTTATCTGACGGCCGTCCTGGTGACTCTTCAGGCCCCCGCCCTGTTGGCCCAGGAACATGAAGACGATCATGATGACCACGAGGATGTCGTCAAACTCAGTGCCGCGGAACTTGAAGAGTTCGGCATCGTGGTGACCGAGGCCGGCCCCGCGACCATGGTCCGGGTTCTCGATCTGCCCGGCGAGATCCAGGCCAACGACAATCACCTCGCCCACATCGTCCCGCGCTTCGCGGGCATCGTCATCGATGTGAAAGCCCGGGTCGGCGACGAGGTCACCGCCGGTCAGGTTCTCGCAATTATCGAGAGTGACGGAAGCCTGTCATCCTACGAGATGAAAACCCTGATTTCCGGGACGATCATCGACAAGCACATCACCCTGGGCGAAGCCGTCTCCCGGGAAAACGGCGCCTTCATCGTCGCGGACCTGAGCACCGTATGGGTCGACATCACGGTCTATCAGCGGGACATCCCCTCGGTTGCCATCGGTCAAAAGGTCTTTGTCTCCGGTGGGCAGGGCCTGCCCGAGGTAACGGGAAAGATTTCCTACGTATCCCCCGTGGTCGAAGAGGAAACCCGCACCTCGCTGGCCAGGGTCGAGTTGCCCAATCCCGACGGCGCCTGGAGGCCCGGTACCTTCATCACCGCCAAAATCATCGTCGAAAACTTCGCGGTCACCGTGGCCATCCCCAGGACTGCCCTGCAGATGATGGATGGAAAAGATGTCGTGTTCGTGGAAACCGGCGAAGGGTTCATTCCCCGCGAAGTGAAGTTGGGCAGATCCGGCAAGGACAGGGTCGAAATCGTCTCCGGCCTTTCCCCGGGCGAAAAATACGTGTCGGTGGGTGGATTCACCCTCAAGGCGGAGCTCGCCAAGGAATCCTTCGGCGGCGGACACAACCACTGATCAGAAACCCGGGAAGTTTTAAGATGCTCGAACGTTTGATAGATTTCAGCCTGAAAAACCGGCTTCTGATGATCGTCGGCGCCGTGCTGCTCATGGCCGCCGGATTATTTTCCTACCGCCAGTTGCCGGTGGACGCTTTCCCCGACGTGTCGCCCAACCTCGTCCAGGTTTTCACTTTGACCGAAGGTCTGGCCCCCGAAGAGATTGAAAAGTACGTCACCTATCCCGTGGAGGGGGCCATGACCGGTCTGCCCGGGGTGGAAACGATCCGTTCTGTTTCCAACTTCGGCCTCTCGGTGGTCAACGTCTACTTCGAAGACGGAACGGACATCTATTTCGCGCGCCAGATCGTAGGTGAGCGGCTTCAGGAAGCGCGGGACCGGATTCCCGAGGGTTTCGGCGACCCTGAGATGGGCCCCATTTCCACGGGCATGGGACAGGTTCTGTTCTATTACCTCGACGACACCACCGGCAAATACTCCCTCGAAGAACTGCGCTCGATCCAGGACTGGCTGATCAAGTTCCATCTGCAGACCGTGCCCGGCGTAACCGAGGTTCTCGGCATCGGCGGCTATGAAAAGCAATACCACGTCGAGATCAGGCCCGATCAGCTTTTGCGCTTCGACCTCACCCTCGAAGAGGTGATCGAACGCGTGCGCGCCAACAACCTGAACGTGGGCGCGCAGTTCATCGAAAAAAATTCGGAGGAGTTCATCGTTCGCTCCGTGGGCCTGGCCACCGGAATGGAGGACCTCCGGTCGATCGTCATCAAGACCCGGGACGGCACGCCGGTTTTCCTGGATGACGTCGCGCATATAGGTATCGGCGGGGCGGTCCGTCGCGGCCTGCAAACCCGCAACGGAACCGGGGAAGTCGTCGCCGGCCAGGTTATCAAACTGTTCGGGACCAACTCTTCGACGGTCATCGGCCGCATCGAGGAAAAACTCGTGGAAATCAACAAGATCCTTCCCGAGGGTGTGCGGATCGTCCCCTATTACCAGCAGAAATCCCTGGTGCAGGCAGCCGTCAGCACGGTGGTCGACGCCCTGTTGCAGGGAGTCCTCCTGGTGGCCCTTGTGCTTCTGATTTTCATGGGCGGCCTGCGGCCCAGCATCGTGGTTTCACTTTCTCTCCCGTTTTCGGTTTTGTTCGCGTTCCTGTTGATGGGCCGCTTCGGGCTCTCGGCCAACCTCATGTCGCTCGGCGGCCTGGCGGTGGCCATCGGCATGATGGTCGACGGCACCATCGTCATGGTGGAAAACGTCGACCGCCGCCTGCGCCTGGCGGGACCCGGGGACAGCCGTCTCAAAGTGATTTCGCGGGCCTGCCGGGAAGTCGGCCGCCCCATTCTGTTCGCCATCACCATCATCATCCTTGTGTTCGTGCCGCTTTTCACCCTGCAGGGAGTTGAGGGCAAGACCTTCCGGCCCCTGGCCTACACCGTGGCCATGGCCATGTTCGGTTCACTGATTTTCGCCCTCTTTCTGGCACCCGTACTCACCAGCCTGTTCATGCGAACCGGCAAGAGCGGCGCGGGTGGCACCGCCCCGCAGGAACCCCGGATGGTCCGCTGGCTCCAGGTACCTTACCGGCCCATGGTCGGATTTTTCGTCCGCCGCCGCTGGGCCGCCGTGGTTCTTTCGGTGGTATTGCTGGGCGTCGGAGCGCTGATTTTTCCACGCCTGGGGTCGGAGTTTTCTCCCCAGTTGCGTGAAGGAACAATCGTGGTCCGGCTGACCATGGCCCCTTCCATATCCTTGACCGAGATTAAAAAAACCACTCTGACGGTGGAGCGGCGGCTGCTGGCCATTCCGGAGATCAGGGAAGTGATCAGCCGCATCGGCCGGGGCGAGGTCGGAGCCCACACCGACCCCATCAACAGCGCCGAGATTTTCGTGATCCTCCATCCCAAATCCGAATGGCGGGTGGCGGGAGGACAGGAGGAAATCGAGGAAATCATTCGCGAGGAACTGGGGAACGTACCCGGTGTCCTGGTCAACCTTACGCAGCCGATTGCCATGACCGTGGATGAATTGCTGGAAGGCGTCCGGGCGGAACTGGCGGTCAAGATTTTCGGCGACAACCTGGATGTGCTCAAGGAGGTGGCCGCCGAAACCGCGGCCCTGATCCAGGAGGTTCCCGGCGCCGCGGACGTCCAGGTGGACCAGGTATCAGGAGCTCCCCAGCTTTTGATCCGGGTGGACCGCCAGGCCATTGCCCGCTACGGGGTCAACGTGGCCGACGTGCAGGAAGTGATCCGGGCAGCCGTCGGCGGAGTGGTCGCCGGCCAGATCTACGAAGACATCCGCCGTTTCGATATCCTGGTCCGCTACGTGCCTGAGGCGCGGGATTCCGTGGAGAGCATTCGCAACGTTTTGATAGCCACGCCCGACGGCGCCCGCGTGCCCCTCGACGATCTGGCTTCCATCGAAGAGATCATCGGCCCCCGCCAGATCACACGGGAAAACAACCAGCGTTTCATTTCGATCCAGTGCAACGTGGTCGGTCGGGACATCGGTTCCTTCGTCGCCGAAGCCCAGGAATTGATCGATGATTCCTCGATTTTGCCGGCGGGCTACCTGGCCACCTGGGGTGGGCAGTTCCGTCTGCAACAGGAGGCCAACAAGCGTCTGGCCGTGGTCGTTCCCCTGATCCTCCTGTTCATTTTCCTGCTGCTGTTCGGCAACTTCAATTCGCTGCGGAACTCGGTGTTGATCCTGATGAACATTCCGCTGGCTCTGGTCGGAGGCGTTGTGGCGCTTTGGCTTACGGGACAAAACCTGTCGGTGCCCGCCTCGGTGGGATTTATCGCCCTGTTCGGGATCGCTCTGGAAAACGGCATGGTGCTGGTGACCTATCTCAACCAGTTGCTGCGCGAGGGCGTGCCCATCGCCGAGGCCTCGATCCAGGGAGCCTGCCAGCGTATCCGCCCTGTCCTGATGACCGCGATAACCACGGCCCTGGGGTTGTTGCCGCTGCTGTTTTCCAGCGGAACCGGCAGCGAGGTCCAGCGGCCGTTGGCAACTGTCGTCATCGGCGGACTGGTCACTTCCACCATCCTGACGCTTCTGGTTCTCCCTGCGTTCTACAAGTGGTTCACGGTAAAAGAAGAACGCTGAAACTAAAAAAAGCCGGGTGGTCCTTAACTGGATCACCCGGCTTTTGATTATCCGACTGCTAACCCTCGATGATCAATCCCTTCACGCCGACCAGGGTCAGCTCGAAGGTCAGGTCCTGCCCGGCCAACGGGTGGTTGGCGTCCAGGGTCAGGTTTTCTTCATCCATGGCGATGATCCGCACGGGCATTTCGCCATCGGGCGACTCCATGGTCAACACCATGTCCACCTCGGGCTCGATGTCCTCGGGCAGGTTCGTGCGGGGAATCTCTCCCACCATGTCTTCGTTGACGTCCCCGTAGGCCTCGGCCGCGGGAATGGTCACGCTTCTGGTTTCCTCGATTTCCATGTCGGCCACGGCGGATTCAAATCCCGGGATGACGGTGCCGGTGCCAATTTCGAATTCGATGGGATCGCGGCCTTCGGAACTGTCGAACACGGTGCCGTCATTGAGGGTGCCCTTGTAATGCACTTTGACGGTTTTGCCTGCCTCTATCATGGCCAGCCTTTCGAATGGGAAAATAAGGGGGTGAACGGCCAAAATAGCCATTCACCCCGGAAATGCAATGAAAATGGGGTTCCTGAGGTGACCAGGGGCGCCTCAGCGATCGATTTCGCGACTCCAGTTCTGGACCAGAACGATCAGGGAGTCGTCACCGCCCAAGGGCCGCTCGTTGACCAGAATGCGCTTCCCGCCATTCATCAGACAGAAGATGTTGCTGGGCCGGAAGCCGTTGATGGGAAACAGGGTTTTGACCTGACCGATACGGATGGCGCTGCCGTTCACGTCGACCGCAGCCGAGGTAACCCGGTCCTCGTTGTCGAGATAGATGATGGTGCTCCCGTCCCCGGTCCAGACCGGGCGATCCCCCTCCTTCTGGGAAACCTGCCATTTGCCTCCGGGACCCGGGAAGGGGGCCACATAGACTTCTTCCAGGGTCGATTCGTCCGAAACGAAGGCCAGCCACCGCCCATCGGGAGAAAATTTGGGATCCCATTCACTGAAATTGACGGTTTTCATGAAGGGGAAAGGTTCCTGGCCCTCATCCACCGGCACAATCATGATATCCGACCCCTGGGGAGTCATCGTCGTACAGGCGATAAAGCGTCCGTCCGGCGACCAGTCGGTGACCAGGATTGCGTTATCGACCTCCCACAACAGCCTTTCATCTCCGGCCCCGTCGGCGGCCTTGATATAGAGGCCGGGGTTCTCCTGCCGGCGCGAGCCGTAGGCGATCAGGGAATCATCGGGCGACCAGATGGGGGAAACATCCGAATCCGGATGAAAAGTCAGCCGGTTGCGGATTCCGCGCTGGAGATCCCGTATCCAGACATCGTAATTGTTGCTGGACTGATCCAGGATGGTCACCGCAACCCTGGTGTTGTCGTGGGATACGTCGAACCCGGTTTGGAACTCCTGGTCGCCGACGACCTCCAATTCGGTGCCCTCAAGGTCATAGATCTTCATCAGGGAACCCGTGTTGACCTGACCCTGCCGGTAAACCAGCCGACCGTTGGTCGAGGCGGAAAAAATCCCGTGGCTCCAGCCCTGGACATAGGCTACACCCTCGGTTATGGGAACGGCGTCCCCTACCAATTCCAGTTTGCCCGGATCGAAGGGTTGGGCCATCAGCACGCCATCGCGAACATAAAGCAGCTTTCCCTCGGCATAGACGGGATTCGATTTGGCTCGCAAAATCCGGGTGAAACCGGGTTTGTCCAGCGAGGCGGTGCAGATGGCATCCTGTTCCCCGCCACCGTCACCCTCGGTACGGGCGAAAAAGAGAAAATCCCTGCCGTTGGGAAGGAAATGGACCCATCGGTGGGTGTAGTCGCCCAGGGTCGTATCCCGGACGGTCACGGCCACGGGGTCACCCCCGGCAGCGGGAACCCTTTGAATGATGTCGTCATATCTGGCGGTGAAAAGGATGACATCATCCTTGCTCCAGGAACCCCCGCGACCGCTTTGGGCGTTGCAAAGGGTCAGGGTCGGGCCGCCGGTGGCCAGGACTTTCATTAGTTTGTTTTTTGCAAAAAAAGCCAGATAGCGGCTGTCATGGGACCAGAAGGGGAATTGAGCGCCTGCGGTGCCGGGCAAAGGGAGAGATGTCATCGAATCCAACCGCCGCACCCAGAGCTTGAGTTCCCCGCCCACCGAATCGCGGGCGACGAAAGCCAGGCTTGCGCCATCGGGTGATATCTCCATGGATCCGCCGCCGATGTTGGCCAGAACGGCCTTTTCGGGAATGGGCAGGGAAGAACGCACCACCGCGGGTTCAACCAGGGTGCTTTTCAGGAAAAGTCCGCCCATCGCCGAGGCGACCAGGAACAGCGCGGCGATAAGGCCCCACTGAACCCGCTCTCGGGTCTTTTTTCTTTTGACGACCGGCGCGGGAATACCCACCTGGCTGCCGCCGCCCTGTACCCACATCAGCGCGCGCTTCAAATCCCCTGCGGTCTGCCAGCGGTTGTCGGCATCCTTTTCCAGACACTGGCTGATGGCCTGGTCCAGCATGGGCGGGACCATGGGTTGCATGACCGACACCGCGGGCGGCTCCTCCTTGAGAACCGACGCAATCAGGCTGGCCTGGCTGGCGCCCTCGAAGGGGCGCTTGCCGGTGGCCATTTCATAGAGCAGGGCGCCGAAAGCGAAGATGTCACTGCGCGCGTCCGCCTCTTTGCCCTCCAGTTGCTCGGGCGACATATACTGCATGGTGCCAATGAGGGTGCCGTCCATGGTCAACGGCGAAGTCAGGGTCAGGCCGCTGAGGCTGTCGGGTTTGCCTTCGTCGATGGTCAATTTGGCCAACCCGAAATCCAGGAGTTTGGCGCCGTCACGGCACAGCATGACGTTGCCTGGTTTCAAATCCCGGTGCACCAGTCCCTTGCGGTGGGCGTTGTCCAGGGCGTCAGCGATCTGGATGGCGCTCTTGAGTGTCTCGGCGATGGGTATGGCCCCCTGGAGAAGCCGGTCGGCCAGGGTCTCTCCCTCCAGGTATTCCATCACCAGGTAGTCGCGGCCCTCTTCGTGCCCGACATCGTACAGTATGCAGATGTTGGGATGGTTCAGGCTGCTGATGGCCTTGGCCTCGCGTGCGAACCGCTCCTTCAGATCGGCGTTGTCGGCCGTGCGCTCGGGCAGGACCTTGATCGCGACGGTGCGATCCAGCCTGGGATCGTGGGCCTTGTAGACTTCACCCATGCCCCCGGCGCCCGCCTGGGAGACGATTTCATAGGAGCCGAGTTTTTGTCCCGGTTGGAGGCTCATCAGGGTTAATCCTTGAATAGAGGGATAAATTGGGTCCGCAAGATCACCGCGGTCAGTGAGATTTCAATTCGTGATATTTTAACTCAATTGACTTTGATTCGCACCCTCAATCCAGCGGAATATCCGCCCCCTGCCCTTTGGAGGCCTGATAGACTTCCGACAGTTCGTCGTAGGTTTTCCTCAGGGCGTCGATCCGCCTGGTGAAACCTTCGCGCTCCTGCACCGCCTCCATCGCAATGAGTTCCTGAATCCCCCAACAGCACCAGTAATCGTTCTTCCGGGTGTAACGCCCGTCGGGACAGTTGAAAACCTCGTCGAGAATTTTCAGATCGTGGGGAATATTGAAGGCGTCCTTGGTGTCTTCGTAGCTGAACAGATAGAAAAAGTTGTCGAAACCGGTCCAGGTGATACCTGACAGGCAGAGCGAACAGGGCTCATGGGTCGA
>JAUVII010000069.1 GCA_030592845.1 Candidatus Krumholzibacteriia bacterium
GTTATTTCCACGGGAGCTTCCTTTCATCCTTGCCCACGGCCAGGGCGCCGATGATGGCGACCAACAGGACGATGGAAATCAGTTCGAAGGCCAACAGGTATTTTCCCAGAAGAAGTTCGGCCACATGATGGGGCGAACCGAATCCCTCGGGAACTGGCCCTCCCAAGGGAGTGGTTCCGTCTTTTTTTAGGTAACCCGCCACCATGACCACCACGGCCATGGGCGGGATGGCCACCGCGGGCCACAAAGGCAGCGACAACCATTTTCGTTCGCCCTCCAGGACCGGGCCCTGGAGCATCATGATCACGAACAGGAACAGCACCATGATGGCGCCGGCGTAGACCAGGATCTGCATGATCGCCAGAAAAGGGGCAGCCAGCAGGGCGAAGATCCCCGCGGCGCAAACGAAGGCGAAGACCAGCCACACCGCCGAAACCACGGCGCTGCGCTGGACCACCATCATCAGGCCCCCGAAGACCATCAAAAGCCCGCAAACCCAGAACAGAATACCTTCCATGTCGCGCCTTTCCCCTACTTCATTCCGGCCCTCGGATCAGAGGGTCCCGTCGGTGTCGTTGTTCAGGAGGAACTCCTTGTCGACGACGAATTTTTCGCGGCTGTCCGCGGCGATTTCATAGATACCGGTGTCCAGACGGATGGCGTCGCACGGACATGCTTCCTCGCACAGTCCGCAGTAGACGCATCGCAGCAGATCGATTTCAAAAGTGAGCGGATATTTCTCGATCTTGGGATCGGGATGCTCGGCGCCCACGATTTCGATGCAGTCGGCCGGACAGTAGGTCGAACACATCTGGCAGGCCACGCATTTCGCCGAACCGTCGTCGCGCTGCATCAGGCGGTGCCGGCCCCGGAAGCGATCCCCGTACACCCGCTTTTCCTCGGGGTACTGCATGGTGGGCATGTCGTCGGTGTGCAGGATGTTCCGGATCAGATGCCCGGCCGTCACCCTCAGCCCTCGGACAACTTCCCACAGGTAGATCGATTCCAGGAACGACCTGTTCTTGTCGCCGGAACCCTTGGGTAATCCTTCGAAACTCATGGCACTCCTCTATCAGACAATCGCCATTACAAGCGCGGTTACCACCAGATTGGCCAGGCCCAACGGCAGCCAGACCTTCCAGCCCAGATGCATCAGCTGGTCGTAACGGAATCTCGGCAGGGTCCAGCGGACCCAGATGAACAGCCAGGCAAAGAAAACGACCTTGGCCACGAAAGCCATGATCTGGAAGAGGGAAGCGACCATCTCCGCCCCCACCGGTCCGATAGCCCAAGGCTTGAGAGCCAACCCCGCCAGGGCGCCCAGGGAAATCAGGGCCCACAAGCCCGCGCCGATGACGGGTTCGCGATCACGCGCGTCGCCGAACTTGCCTTTTTCCTTCTGGACCCGGCGGAAAAACAGCATCGCTATCAAAAGCGCGGCGATTGCCACCCCGATCAATTTCAAGGTCAGGATCAAACCAGCGTGGGCTTCGATCAACGGTCGGGGCAGCCAGGGGATCTGGTAGCCCCCGAAATAGAAGGTCGCGATCAGGGAGGCCCCGATCACCATGTGCGCGTATTCGGCCATGAAGAACAGGGCGAATTTCATGGAGCTGTATTCGAGATGGTAACCGGCCACGATTTCGGATTCGCCTTCGGGCAAATCGAAAGGGTTGCGGTTGGTTTCGGCGAACACCGCGACGATGAACAGGATAAAACCGAGAGGCTGGACCACCACGCCCCACTTGGGTAGGAAACCCAGGACAAGATCGCCCTGACCCGCGACGATGTCGGTGAGCCGCAGGCTCGAAAAGACCAGTACCAGCCCCATGAGAGCCAGGCCCATGCTGATTTCGTAGCTGATCATCTGGCTGGTGGCGCGAATGCCCCCCAGGAAGGTGAACTTGTTGTTGGCTGCCCACCCGGCCATGACCACCCCGTAAGTGGCCAGGCTGGCGACGGCCAGGATGTACAACAATCCCACATTGAGATCGGCCACCACCAGCGGAACCCGGCGTCCCGCAACGGTGAGGAAATCACCGAAGGGAATAACCGCATAAGTGCTCAAGGCGACGGTCATCACCAGCCAGGGGGCCATATTGTAGAGGGCCTTGTGCCGGTTGTCGGGGGTGATGTCTTCCTTGAAAAGAAGCTTGAAGACATCGGCCACCGGATGAACCAGGCCGGCCAACCGCACGCCTCCGATGGAGGCCCGGTTGGGTCCTGTCCTGTCCTGGATGAAGGCCGCTCCTTTGCGTTCCATCCAGATCAGGACAACCACGAGCCCCATGATCAGGACAAAGAAGAAGGCGATCTTCGCGAGCGTGTCGAAAACGATGGTCATCGGACTTCACCCCCGGGCACGAAGCCTCTTTCAGGCAATTGGTTCAGATCCGTTCCAGGATCGATGGACGATGTCAGTCCGGCGCGCACGGCCTTCAGACTGCCCGGCGCGTCTTCTTTTCCACCGACGTTCAACAACTCGGCCAGAATGCGCCAGTCCTCGCGGGCGTTGCCGTGGCGGGCCACAGCCTGCCTGAACTCCTGCAGGCGCCCGTCCCGGTTGACGAAGATGCCCGCTTTTTCGGCCCACATGGCCCCGGGCAAAACGACGGCCGCCAGCGCGGAGGTCGCGTTTTCATGGGTCCCGATGTAGACCACATCCCGGCCCGACAGCGCTTCGGTCACGGCGGGATCGGCGGCGGGATCTCCCCCGTGAATCAGGATCGGTCCGGTGACGCCTTTTATCACCGCGGCCAGCGCCGAACCGTCACCTTGCCCGATTTCCAGAAGGCCGAGACCCCTGCGATTGGGCGTGCGGTCGGCATCAAGCAGGAGCTTGTCCTTTTCGCCCCGGTCGGCATCGGTCAGGCCGCCGTGAACAGGAGCCTCGCCGGCCAGCTTCTTCAACAGATACATTTCCTCAAGGCTCAAATGGGGACTGGCAACGGCCAATCCGAATCCTTCCTTGGCGCCCAGGTCGGCCACGGCACCCGAAACCCCGGCCCAGTTGCCTGGCTGGCCCGCGACCATCGGTTCGCCCAGACGGCCGTCTTCGTGGACGGCCTTGTAGGTCAGGCGCCCTTTGTCGCACATCCAGCGGCCGTTGACCTCGGGATTGTAACGGGGCTTGAGCCGGTAGATGCGCCCGGCCTCGTGGTCGATGCGGACATTGCAGCCCGTGGCGCACCCGGGGCAAATACTGGAAGCGGCCTTGAGCATCCAGACCCTTTTCTGGAACCGGAAATCCCGGCCGGTCAAGGCGCCCACCGGGCAGATGTCCACGGTGTTCATGCTGTAGTTGTTGTCCAGTTCCACACCGGGCGCGGTGCCGATCTCGGCCCGGTTACCCCGGTTGAAGATGCCCAACTCCCCGGTACCGGTCACCTCGTCGCAAAAGCGCACACACCGGGTACAAAGCACGCAGCGTTCCTTGTCGAGAATCACGTGGGGACCGATGACCTGGGCCTTGGCCTTGTTCACCTTGTCGTCCATTTCGACTTCGGCATCGTAGAGCCCGTACTTCATGTACTGGTCCTGCAGCCCGCACTCTCCCGCCTGATCACAGATGGGGCAATCGACAGGGTGGTTGATCAGGTGCATTTCCAGGATCTGGGTCGATGCCCGGGTGACCCGCTCGTTCCTGGTGTGAACCACCATGCCGTCGCGCACCCCGGTGTTGCAGGCGATGGTCAGTTTGGGCATGCCCTCGACTTCCACCTGGCAAAGGCGGCAGACACCGGCGATCGAAAGATCGGGGTGATAGCAGAAATGCGGCAGGGCCTCGCCCCGGGCATCGCGGCAGGCGTCGAAGAGGCTGGTTCCGTCGGGAACCTCGATCTCCTTGCCGTCTATGGTCAGTTTGGCCATTCGATCACTCCTGCTCGCCCCGCGGCCAGCGGCTCACTGGCTCGGCCGGCGCGGTCTCCTGGATGAGGGCCTCGAATTCAGGGCGGAATTTGTCGATGAAACTGCGCATGGGCATGACCGCGGCGTCGGACAGCGGACAAATCGTCAGCCCCGCCATACCGTTGCACACGTGTTCCAGCAGATCGATATCGGCGGCGGTGCCTTCACCGCGCCGCAATTTCTTGACGATCTTGTGCAGCCAACCGGTGCCCTCCCGGCAGGGAGTGCACTGGCCGCAGGATTCGTCGAAGTAGAAATGCATCAGCACCTGGATCAATTCGACCATGTCACTGCTTTCGGGGATCACGATCATGCCGCCGGAACCCAGCATGGTGCCGGCGTTCATCAACGACTCGTAATCGAGGTTGCAGTTCATGATCTCGGAAGCCGGCAGCACGGGCACCGAACTGCCGCCGACGATCACGGCCTTCAGCTCTTCGCCCTCGGCCATGCCCCCCAGATAGTCGTGGAAAAATTCATTGAAAGGCATGCCCAGCGGGATCTCGTAGACACCCGGGTTTTTCACCGGCCCGCTGACGGACCAGAGTTTGGTGCCGCAGGACTTCTCGGTCCCGAATTTCTTGTAGGACTCCGCCCCGTTATTGATGATGTAAGGCACTGAAGCCACGGACTCGACATTGTTGACGATGGTCGGTTTGTTCAGGAACCCGGACACGGCGGGAAAGGGCGGCTTGATCTTGGGCTGTCCCTTGATCCCTTCAACCGAGTTGATCAGCCCGGTTTCCTCGCCACAGATATAGGCACCGGCACCCTTGTGGACGATGACCTCGAGGTCGTACCCGCTGCCCAGGATGTTTTTCCCCAGGTAACCGGCGGCGTAGGCTTCATCGACCGCCGCCTGAACCCTGTCCACCAGCCAGCCGAATTCCCCGCGGATGTAGATGAAGGCCAGTTTTGCCTGCACCGCGAAGCAGCTGATGATGGTTCCCTCGATAGTCTGGTGGGGATCGTAATCCAGAAGATAACGATCCTTGAAGGTGCCCGGTTCACTTTCGTCTGCGTTGACGAAGAAATAGACATCTTCGGAACCTTCGGGCACGAAGCCCCATTTGACGCCCGTGGGAAAACCGGCGCCGCCACGTCCGCGCAGCCCGGATTCCTTTACCACGTCCCGAATCTCTTCAGGCTTGAGGCTGGTCAGCGCCATGCGCAGGGCCTTGTAGCCACCATCGGCTTCGTAAACCGACAACAGGTGACCATCCTGCTTGTCGAAACGCGCCGAAAGCATCTTGTACTCGCTGCGGCTCAACTTGTCTCCCCTCCGGACGGAAATTCACGGTCCGTGTCCGCGCGAGGCACAACGCCTTTGCGCAGACTGTCCAGCAGATCATCGGTCTTTTGCGGCGTCAGATGTTCGTACAGGTGTTTGCCCAACTGCAGACAGGGTCCCAGGCCACAAGCACCCAGGCACTCGACACCCTCCAGGGCAAATTTGCCGTCAGGGGTGGTTTCGCCCAGCCTGATGCCGAGCCGTTTTTCAAGATGAGCAATGATCGGCCGGGCGCCCATGATATGGCAGCTGATATTGTGACAAACCTGAAGTGTATATTCCGCTTGTGGTTCCGTACGAAACATCGTGTAGAACGACAAGACTTCATGAACCCTGGCCCGGGTCAGCTCAAGCTTTTCGGTCAGAAAATCGACACCCGCTTCCGACACATATCCCACCTCGTCCATGATGACCCAGATACAGGGCATCAGGGCGCTGGCCTTGGTGGGGTACTGCGCTACCAGGGCCTCGACCCTGGCCGCGCCAGCGGGTGAAAGCCTGAGGCCGGCCTTTTCATCCACGGGATTGTTCATCAGCGGACAACCTTCCTTGGGGAGCGACCGTTCATCGGTCCAGCTCACCGGCGATTATGTTCAAACTGCCGAGGGTCGCGATGGCGTCGGGAATCATTCCCCCCTCGGCCAGGAACGCATAGGACGAAAAGATCGGGAAACACGGGGGGCGCACCTTCAACCGGTACGGGTTGCCCGTGCCGTCCGACACGCAGAAAAAGCCCAGTTCCCCGTTGGCGCCTTCACCGAATCCGTAGGCCTCGCCCGCGGGCACGCAAATGCCCTCATAGACCAGCTTGAACTGGTTCATGACGCCCTCGATGCTGCCGTACACCTTTTCCTTGGGCGGCATCACCACGGAGTGGTCATCCACGTTCAGGGGACCGTCGGGCAGGTTTTCCAGGGCCTGAATGATGATGGAGCGGCTTTGCACCATCTCGGCCATGCGTACCATGATACGGTCGTGGGTATCACCGTTGGTTCCGGTGGGGATGGCGAAATCGTAATTCTCATAACCCCAGTACGGATTGGTCTTGCGCAGATCGTACGCGAGCCCGGTGGCCCGCAGGCAGGGACCGGTGTAGCCGAAGCTGAGGGCGTCGGCCTGGCTGATCACCCCCACGTCCACGGTCCTGTCCAGGAAGATTCCGTTACGGGCGACGAGCTTCATCACGTCGCTGATGCCCTCGTCCAACTGGTCCAGCTTGGCAAGAACCTCAAGGTCGAAACCTTCATAGAGGTCATGGCTCATGCCGCCGATGCGCGCGTAGTTCGTGGTCAGCCGTGACCCGCAGAGTTTCTCCAGCTGCTCGTAGATACTTTCCCGCACATTATAGAGATACCAGTAGTTCGTCAGGGCACCGATATCCACCAAATTGGCACAGATACAGACCAGGTGGTCGATGATGCGCGAAAGTTCACTGACGATCACCCGGATCGCCTGGGCGCGGGGCGTGGCTTCGACACCGATCAGCTTTTCCACGGCCGAGGCGTAGATCGAATTGTTGAGCATGGCGGAACAGTAGTTCAGACGGTCCGTGTAGGGCATCACCTGGGCCCAGGTGTGATCCTCGGACTCCTTCTCGAAGCAGCGGTGGATATATCCGATTTCCGTGCGGGCCTCGAGAATGGTTTCGCCGTCCAGCAGGACTTCGGCGCGCAGGGCCCCGTGCATGGCGGGATGGCTCGGCCCCAGGTTCACCGTCAGCAGATCGCTGGGGTGCACTTCGTCCAGGGCTCCATCCAGGTCGGTCACCAGGGTGGTGGCGCGGCGCGCGGCCGCTGTAATGTCCTGGTCATTGAACAGATGCTCGGGGCGCGAACATTCCTGCCCCTGCTCGATGGGATAGTCCTTGCGCAGGGCGTGACCCTCGAATTCATGGTGGCACAGGATGCGCCGCAGGTCGGGATGATCCGCGAACGGCACTCCCAGCAGGTCGTAGACTTCCCGTTCATGCCAATCGGCACTGCGGTAGACACCGGTCGCGGTGGGCACGGGCTCGTCTTCAGCGGCGTTCACCTTGACGATGAGTCGATGATTGTTCTTCCACGAACGGAGCAGGTAGTTCACTTCGAACCGTTCATCACGGTCGGGATAATCGACCCCCACCACGTCCGAAAGCTGTTCACACCCTTCGGAATCCCGCAGATGGGTCAGGACGTCGACCAACTTCTCCCTGTCCACGACAACGGTCTCGTCCCCCTTGGGGTTGGAAACGGTCCGGATTTCCCCGCTGAATTCCTGCTGCAGTCTTTCGACCAGCTTCTGACTCATGCTCTTCCGTCCCTGCCGCGGTCGCACCGGGTCTGCCGCCGGTGCCGCCGCGTCGTTAAAGAAATGTCCGGGGTCATGGCAACCACTCAGGCCTCCGCCCGATCAGTATGCCGATCCGAGGCCGGAACCAGCCCCTCCTTTTCCACCTTTTCCTGGATCTGGGTCAAGGCGAACATGAGGTTTTCCGGTGTGGGAGGGCATCCGGCAACGTAGACATCGACCGGAATCACCCGGTCCGCCCCCTGCAGAGTGCTGTAATTGTTGTAGAAACCACCACTGCTGGCGCAGGCGCCCATGGCGATGACCCACTTGGGTTCCGCCATCTGCTCGTAGATCGTCTTGAGGATGGGAGCCTGTTTGTAGCTGATCGTGCCGGCGATGATGAGCAGATCGCTCTGCCGGGGAGAAAACCGGACCAGTTCGGCGCCGAAGCGACTGATGTCGTTGTACGATGACACCGTGCTCATGAATTCGATGGCGCAACAGGCAACTTCGAAAGGAAGCGGCCACAAGCTGTACTTCCGCCCCCAGTTCACGGCTTGCCGCAACCGGGTGGTGATGAAATTACTGGGGCTTTCGAGGTCTACTGCCATTCGAGCCCGCCTTTCTTCCAGATGTAGACGAAGCCGACCAGCAGAACGAGGACAAAGGCCCCCATTTCACCGAGGGCGAAAAGGGCCTGCCCACTTTCGAGCATGCCACTGTAGAGAAGGACCCAGGGGTAGAGGAACACAGCCTCCAGGTCAAAAAGCAGGAAAAACAGGGCCACCAGGAAAAAGCGGACAAAAAAGCGGATCTGGATAGTGCCCCGCACCGGGATCCCGCATTCGTAGGTGGAATTCTTCACCGGGGATGGTCGTTTGGGTCCCAGCCAGAAACTCAAACCCAGGAACAACCCCGCGAAACCCGCCGCCACGGACAGGACCATCAGAAGGGGAATGAACTGTTCGAACATGAAGGCTCCCTGCAATGCGGACGCTATGCGACCCGGCAATACAATATCCCGGACCGGCTCCCGAAGGCCGCCGGATGGATCCCATTTGTTGCAAAAATAACAAACTGTTTGACCATGTCAATAACACGATGGCGCAGAAGCAAAAAACCGCCCGACTGGCCGGTTGCCACCTCCTGACGGGTGTGGGATCCTAAACCCATGACGCGCGAGAGCATTTTCAGGGAAAATCGGCCTAATTTATCCCACCGTGAAGAAGGAAAGAAATGATCGTTTATCTGAATGGACAGTTCGTTGACGCCGAAAAGGCGATGATCCCGGTCTGGGACGGCGGCTTCCTGTACGGGGACGGCGTCTACACCACTCTGCGCCTGTACGGCGGGCGACCGGTGGATCTGCCCGCCCATTTCCTGCGGTTGAAGACTCACGCCGCGGCCCTGGAACTACCCCTTCCCCTGACCGAAGCCGATTTCCATGACATAGCCCGCCGCCTGGCAGCCGGCAATGACCTGGAATCAACCGATGGACGAATGCGCATCACCATCAGCCGGGGCGGAGGGCCCGACAACCCATTCCCGTTGAAGGGCCTGGAGACCATCGCCCCCACCGTTCTGGTTACCCTGACACCGGTCGGACCTGAACCGGACCAATGGCAAAAAGAAGGCATTCCGGTAATTACCCTGGATGCCTCCTACGCGCGCGGCAATTCCCCGGAGCTCAAGACCCTCAACTCCCTGGCCACCCTGCGGGCCCTTCGCCGCGCCGCGGCCGAGGGATGTATCGAGGCCATTCTCTCCGACAGTGAAGGCCAACTGCTGGAAGGCGCGATCAGCAATTTGTTTCTGGTTGCCTCCGACAAATTACTGACCCCCGCCCAGTCCGGAGGCTTTTTGGCCGGCAGGACCCGGGAACGGATTTTGGCCATTGCCGCTGCTGAAAATATCACCGTCAGGGAAAAGGACCTCGACCGTCGCCATCTGGAGGCCGCCTGTGAGGTTTTCATGGCCTCCAGCGTGAGGGAAGTCGTTCCGGTGATCAGCATCGACGGCAAGGCCGTGGGCAACGGTCTGCCGGGCGAAGTGACCCGCCGCATCCAGGACCGCTACCGCGAGGCCATCCTCAGCGACCTGTCCCGTTCCTGACAGGACGCGCCCTATTTGCAGGGGGAAAACCAAAAAAACCCGGTCATCATTTGATGACCGGGTTTCCTGTATCAGGGTCCGCCCTTTCGGAACGCCAGCTAGAAGTCGAAACTGGTATCCTGAACCTTGTAGGAGGAATTGAAGTCCGCGCTTTCGGCGGGCGGCAACTCGTTCTTGATTTCACGCGGAGGCGCCGGAGCCCCTGCCAGCGCAATGTCATCCTTCATGGAGGCCAGGTCCGTGTAGGCGTCCGCGGTGGCGATCAGTTCGGTACTGGTCATTTCACGCAAGGCACACACCTCGACATGGATACCCCGGCGGCCGAGGGCCATGACCAGCGGTTTGAAATCACCATCACCGGAGCAGATGATCACCGTATCGAGATGGTCGGACAGTTCCAGCACGTCGATGGCCATCTCCATATCCAGGATTCCGCGCACGTTCCGGCCGCTGCCTTCCATGTCGTTGAAGGACTTGATCTCCTTGGTGACCACCGTGAAACCGTTCAATTTCAGGAAATTAATGAAGTCGATCTTTCCTTCGGACTGGTTGCTTACAGCGGTATAGAAATATGAACGCAGAAGGCGGCGCTCACCGGTGAGTTTCCGGCAAAGCTTGAGATAGTCCAACCGCATGTTCAAATGTTTGGCGCTGTAGTGGATGTTTTCGCCATCAATGAAGATGGCCACCCTGTCATTCGGATTATGTGAATACATATCTTATCCGCCTTGTTCGACATTACAATGGGCCGGTAAGCCGGCCGGCTGGGCAAGTAACGGAAGGGAGCGTAAAAACCCTCCCTCAGCTGCGCGAAAATATACTAAGGGACCCCGTGGTTGGCAATTTCTATTGCCTTTCGTCGGCAACAACTTGCGGGACGGGAAGATCCACATCCCGCCCGCGACCGGTCCACGACCGCAACCCTCCGACGATCCTTTCGGACCACAGCGTGGCCAGCCGGTAATAGGTCGGCATCACCAGAAGAGTCAGCAGCGTGCTGGACGCAAGTCCCCCGCTGATGGCCCGGGCCATGGGGTAGTATTCAGCTTCTCCCACGTGGGCCCCGCGAAAGACCGCCAGCGGCAGCAGCCCCAGGATTGTCGTGCCCGCGGTCATCAGGATAGGCCGCAAGCGGTCTCCGCACCCCTGCATGATGGCCTCGTCCAGGGGCAGACCCGATCTGCGCTTGCCGTTGATGTGATCCACCAGAACGATGCCGTTGTTCACCACGATCCCGATCAGGATCACCATCCCGATCATGGCCATGATGTTGAAGGGAGTGCCGGTGGCCATCATCAGCCAGAACACGCCCAGCGAAGCGAAGGGAACGGTGCCCATGACCACCATCGGATACAAAAGGGATTCGAACAGGCTGGCCATGACAAAAAATACGCAGGCCAGCGCGAGCAGCATATTCATGCCCATCTCGCCCTGCTGCTGTTGGGAGCGAATGATTTCGCTGCCGAAATTCCAGCTGTAACCGAAGGGCAGGTCCATGCCCTCCATGATCTGCCGGACGATGGCCAGGGCGTCGTCGAGTTGATCCCCTTCCCAGGTCCCGGTGATCGAAACGCCGGTCCTCTGGTCCCGCCTGAAAATTCTTTCCGGACTTTTCCCGAACTTGAAATCGGCGATCTGGTTGAGCTGGACTGACCGGCCGTCCACCGTCCCCACCGTCAGCAGGGACAGGTTCTCGATGGACTCCCGGTCTTCCGGAAGCAGGGAAACGATCAGGTCGATTTCCTTGTCGCCGGTTCGCAGACGCGGCAGCTGAACACCCCGATAGGTCAACCCCATGATCTGTGAAACCGTTGCCGGGGAAATCCCGAAACGCCCGGCCTGATCGGGATCGACGTGGACCTGGATCTCGGCCTTGCCGTTGTCGCTGTCGCTCTTCAAATCCCCGATGCCTTCAATCAGGCCCAACCTGCGCTTGGCTTCGTCGGCGAATTCCTGCAGGAACTCCGTTTCCTCGCCGGAAATGGTCAGGGCAAAGGCCTTGGCCCCGGAATCCTGCCCCTCGTCACCGCCGAAGCGGTATTCCAACCCGGCCTGGACAGGCAGGTTTTCCCGCAGGTCTTCGCGAACCTCATGAAAAAATTCATCCGAGACGACACCGTCGTTGAAGAACAGGGTGACCCCGCCACCGTCAGCCACGTAAAAAGAGTAGATATCCCGCAGGTTCAGTTCCTCCCGACGCCCTTCGATGTAGCGGGTGGTAACTCCCACCATGTCCTGCGAGGTGTACTTGTCCACCGGCCCGGTGAATTCGAAGGATACATAAAGACTCTCGCGCCGCATGCCCTGGTCGCCCATGGTGTCGGGCTTGAAGTTGGTCAGTTTCATGGCCCCCACCGTGACGGCCAGAACCAGTGGCACGATCACCAGTGCCGTGACGAGCGGATGGCGCACCGCCGTCCAGTTCAGGGTCCTCAGGTAATGCATCTTCAGCCAGACCAGCCAGCGGGCGTCCGCATCCTGTTTTCCGCCCCTGGTCATTTTCACGGAGAGAGCCGGGATCACCGTCAAGCTCACCAGCAGGGACAGCAGCAGGGTCACGCTGATGGTCACCCCCACCTCACCCAACCAGACCCCCAATTCATCATCCTTGCCCACCACGATGGGAGCGAACACGATGACCGTCGTCAGGGTGGAAGCCACAATGGCCCGGGCAACTTCCCTGGTGCCCCGCACCGCGGCCGCCAGGGGTCCCGCCCCGGCATGCTGCTGCCGGTGAATGGACTCCAGGACCACCACCGCGTTGTCAACGAGCATACCCACCCCGAGCATCAGCCCCATCATGGTCAGCACGTTCAGACTGCGGCCGGAAAGGAACAAAAAGACTATCGTCCCCAGAATGGAGATGGGGATGGCGATGGACACCACCAGGGTCATACTCAATCGGCGCAGAAAAACGTAGAGGATGGCCAGGGCCAGGATCGATCCGAAAAAACCTCCCTGAAGCAGGCTCCTCAAAGAATCGGTAATCTGGTCAGCCTGGTTGAAAAAGGAGAAACTGTTGATGCCCTGCAGGGTCGGATCCACGTTGATGCGGTCGAGTTCCTCCTGGATGGCCCGGCAAACCTCCACGGTATTGTAGCCCGAGGCTTTCTGGATCCAGAAGGCGATGGCCGGTTCCCTGTTCAACACCCGGCCGTAGCTCAACGCGGGTGCCCCGTAGATGACCTCGGCCACATCCCCGAGCCGCAGCCCCCTGCTGTCGATGGGAAGTTCGCGCAGGTCCTCCACGCCATGCAGGCCGCTGACGGTGCGCAGATCGTACCGCAATCCGCGGTCGGTAACCCGGCCGACGGTCAACTCGACGTTGGCAGCTTCCAGTTCGGCGAACAGATGGTTCACGTCGACGTTGTGTTCCATGATCTTGTCGAACCGCAGGTACACCGAAGCCTGGGTCGGCAATACTCCATCGATATTGACCCGCCCCACTCCCGGGATGCGCTGCAGCGGACCGATGATCTTCTGGTCGATCAGGTCCCAGCTTTCGGAGAGGTCCCGGCCCTTGGCCGAAATCCGTCCCTCCATGATGGGGATATCGTTGGTATTGAAGGTCAGCAGGAATATCTGCTGGATATCCGGGGGAAGTTCCCCCCTGATCTGGTCGATCTTCTCCTTGACCTCCATTCGCAGCAGGTTGACGTCGCGACCCCATTCGAAAACCACACCGACCTGGACGTCGTTGGCGTCGCTGTAACTGCGAATTTCCTGCACACCGCCGAGAGTGGCCAGAACCTCTTCGATGGGCCGCACGATCTCGCGCTCGTTCTCGGCCGGAATACCGCCCTGATAGGGAATCCACACGGCGATGAACGGGAATTCCATTCGAGGCAGAAAATCGAGCGGCACCTTCAGGATGGATACACCGCCGAGTAGGACCACTGTGGCCAGGGCCATGGCCAGGGTTACGGGGCGGCGCAGGGAAAGAAAAGTCAGCCACATATCAGGTGTCCCCGGAACGGGGTTCGTTCAGAACAGGTCCGCGTCCCGACATCAGGGTGTAGATCACCGGAACCACCACCAGGGTCAGAATGCTGGCCAGCAACAGGCCGCTGATGACGGTCACAGCCAGGGGTGCGCGCAGTTCGGCGCCTTCACCCAGGCCCAGGGCCATCGGCAGCAGGCCCAGGACCGTGGTCGCGGTCGTCATCAGGATGGGCCGAAGCCTTTCGGAACCGGCCCTGAGAACCGCATCACCAATGTTGAGGCCTTTTTGCCTCAGCTGGTTGATCCGGTCCACCAGGACGATGCCGTTGTTGACCACGATTCCCGCCAGCATGATGGCCCCGATGACGGCGATCACACTGATGCTCATGCCCCGCAGATACAGACCATAAATGGCCCCGCTCATGGCCAAAGGCACCGTGAACATGATGATCAGGGGATATACGAAGGATTCGAACTGGGCGGCCATGACCAGATAGACCAGGAATACGGCCAGAAGAATGGCCAGACGCAGGGACCGGAAAGAACTGTCCATCTCGTCGTTCTGCCCGCCCATTTCCACGGAAACGCCGGCAGGCAGGCTCAGGTTCGCCAAACGGCTGCGGATTTCACTGGTCACCGAGCCCATGTCCCGGCCGGAAAGATTGGCCGAGACAATGGCGACGCGTTTGTTGCCCAAACGGTGGATCTCCGAGGGTCCGGTAACGATTTCCATGGTGGCGATGCTACCCAGGGTGATGGCAACACCATTTCTTTCGGTGATGATCAGATCCTGGACCGCGGTCAGCGTATTGCGCTGGGAGTCGGTATTCAGCACCCGTATGTCCACGTGGCGTTCCCGGTCGCGGAAGCGGCTGGCCACGGTGCCGCGCACCTTGCCCCGCACTGTTTCCGAAACATCTCCCAGACGCAAACCGAAACGGTTCAGCTTGTCACGGTCGAACGACACCTGGACCTCAGGGGATCCCGGCACCATGCTCAACCGGATGTCACGCAGGCCTTCGACCTTCGCCAGGCGGTCTCCGACCTCGTCGGCAATGCGTTGCAGGTCATCGAGGTTGTAACCGTAGATGTTGACGGCCACCGGAGCGCCGAACGCCATCAGTGACTGGCGGCGCAGCTTCATTCTCAGCTCCGGGTATTTGAGCAGAACTTCACGGATTCTTTCCAGGGCGACATTTTCGGCCACCGCGGTCGCTTCGGTCAGGCGCACCTGGACCTCGGCCCGGTTTTCCTTTCTCCGCTGAGCCGAGGACTGGCCGTCCCTCGACACGCCCACTTCTCCGGCGACCATATCGATCCCGGGAAGCTCGGACAGCTCTTTTTCCAGAGCCCGGATAACGGCCTCGCTTTTACCAAGAGGTGTGCCTTCGGGCATTTCCAGGGCCAGGGTAAACTCACCGCGCGCCAGTGGCGGCACAAGTTCCGTTCCCAGGCGGGGCCAGATCAACAGGGCGCCGCCGGCCAGAACCAGAACAAGGAACAGAACCAGGATCCGGTGTTGCAGTGCCCCGGCCAGAGTGCGGACATATCCCGCCTGCACCAGGGGAAAAACCCTTGCAAAGGACCAGGTCAACGGCCACATGAGGGCCGCGACCACATGGCGCA
>JAUVII010000228.1 GCA_030592845.1 Candidatus Krumholzibacteriia bacterium
CACCTAGAAGCTGTAGGCCAGGGTCAAGTCGAGACTGATCGAGTATTCGTCCTGAGTGATGTTGTACTCGAAGCTGAACGAACAGATGATTGAGCTCCGAGGCAGGCCGGGAAAACGGGGCGCGGCATAGGAGAAGATCACGCCTGTTCCCCAATCGCCGTCCGCAAATGACATCGAGTGGGCCGGATTATCGTCGTCGGCGATCCCCTTGGACAGCCCTGTACCGAGCGCCAGCTTGGGCGTCAGGGCGTAGTTGGCGGAGACAATCCCGGTAAACGTTTCGACGACTTTGTCGCCGGCGGCGGCACGCCGCTCGGTCTCTCGATCCCAGGCGAGACTGACGTCCGAGGACCAGCGGTCGGACCACACCCGGCCGTAGGCGGTCGAAGCACCCCAGAACCAGGCATCGCGATCGAACATCGCGCCAATGCTCGGCCCGAAGGAGACCGCATTCTCGTAGCCGGACTGCGGCCTTGCTCCCGCGGCCATCTTGGCCGCCGCCGGGCCGGCACCAAGGACAACCAGCGCGATAACCACGATGCCCCGCAGGCTCCGCCCCGGATCGAACATCAGCCATGGGCCCTTGTCCAGTACCTGGCGAACAGTCAGCATTAAGATATCCGTGTACTCCTTGGAATCCGCGGCAACCCCGAGGGGTCGCTTGCCGGGGTCGAGTTTCTCAATTGCCAGGGTTATTCGCCCAATGGCAGACTAAGGGTGAACGTCGTCCCTGCGCCGGGCTGACTGTCCACCCGAAGATCACCCCCATGATCCCTGACGGTCTTCAGGGAAAGAGGCAAGCCCAGTTCCATGCCCACCCGGCCGGCGGTGGTTGTGAATGCGGGGTCGAAAATGTGGGCCAGCTTTTCCCGGGGCAGGCCGGGGCCGTCATCGCTGACCCGCACCTCGATTCCCTGGCCGACGGCACGTGAGGTGATGCGCACGTTACCTTTTTCGCCCAGGCTTTCAGCGGAAAACACCAGCAAACCCAGAAAAACCTGATTGATCTGGGCGGCCCGGCAGCGCACCTGCGGCAGTTCACCCAGTTCCACGGCGAACTTCACACGACCCACGTATCGATTGGCCAGAAGAAGCAGGGTGCTGTTAATTCCCTCGTTGATGTCGACGGTCTTCATCTCCTCCTCGTCCAGCCGCGTGAAGTTTCCCAGGGCATTCACTATTTCTGAAATGCGCCGGCATGCAACCTGGGTGACATCGGCCATATTGGCCAGGCTCGTCGATACGCGCAGCGCCTTGGAGTGCCCGGCTTCGTCGCCCTGGTCCAATGCGGTGGCAATGTGCCGGGATCCCCTCGAAAAACCGTCCGCCGCCGTGTTGAGGGTTCCCAGCGGAGAGTTCATCTCGTGGGCGACGCCCGCGGCCAGTTGGCCGAGCATGGCCATCTTCTCCTTTTGGACCAGTTGGAGTTGGGCTTCCTCGAGCTCTTCGTAGGCCCGCGTCAATTCGAGGTTCTTTTCCCGCAATTGTTCTGTGCGCTTCTCGACTTTCAACTCGAGGTTTCGGTTCAAGTCGTCGATCTCCCGATAGCTCCGTGCATTTTCGATGGCCATCCCGGCGAGATTGGCGAAGGCCTCGAGAAAATTCAGGTCCGCCTCACTGAAAAACCGTTCTTCGAGCGAGGTGTCCAGGTAGATGACGCCCAGGGCTTCGTCGCGGGTTCTCAAGGGCACGCACAGGATTGATTTCAGGTTATGGGCCATCATGCTTTGCCCCAGATCTTCCGCGTCCAGGTCCGCCACCCGGCTCATCAGCACCGGTTTGCCGTTTGCGGCCACCCGGCTGATGACCGTGCGGCTCATGGACTCGGGGTTCATATTGAACCCCTCCTCCATGAAGCGGGCCACCTTGACGGATAACTTGCCCTTTCGGTCCCCAAAAAACAGGATGAGACCTTTCTGGGCCTGAAGCAGGGCGATGGCCTGATCCATAATCTCGTCCAGCAGCTTGTCAGGATCGTGTTGGGAATTGATGGCGGCGCTGACCTCGTACAGCGCAAGCAGACGCTCGGGGGCAATTCCGGAAGATTCGCTGGCAGGCATGGGGGTCTCCTGACGTAACTGCACAATAAGGGTTTGGGCCAAGCTTACCAGTATCGCGTCACCGACAAGGTCGGTACTCCATAGCGCATCTTGCTGTAGTAGGTATCTGTGCTGATCTGCCTGGCCATGTACGTATAACCAAGACGGAAATCCCAGGCGCGTGCGGCCCGGTAGTTCACATACGCCCCTGTATCGATATACCATTCATCAGAAATTGCAATGCCCTCGCCCAGCACGGTCAGGCTGAACCGTTCGTTGAATTTGTAGTCGAGGGACAAGTGTCCGTACGGGTAATAGACCGTGTCATCCACCAGGGCGCTTTTCGATTCGTCAGCAGCCTGCAGGGCGGTGTAGCTGTAAGTCGAACCCACACCCGCGCCGACCCGGACGGCCCAGTGCCTGTTATCCAGGACCGCGTGTTCATACTGGGCCCTAAAGTCGTAAAAACGCCAGGCCGAATGGACTTCCGTTCCCGCCGGAAAATAAACCCCTCCGAATTCCACATTGTGATCGAAAGCACCTTCGTCCCTCTCCTCGAAAGGCCCGTAGGAAACAAAGATCCGGCCACGGGGACTGACCGGGATCTGAACTGAAACCGCGGCAGTGGTCGTGGGATTATTTTTTCCATTCAGGTCGGTCAACTGGAATGTGCCGCTGCCCGGCGTTCCGGAAACATTCGACAAGGCGAAGGCCGGGCCGAAAGTGAAGTCGTATCCCGCGCCCCGCGGTTCCGATTCGGTTTCAGGGTCGGGTTCCCCGTTTCCGGCGCCGATGGACACCTGGAACCCAACCCCCTGCGCCCCGACCGTGGGCAGGATGGAGACCTTGCCCGGCAGGGGCGTCACGAAATGCCAGTTGTACATCATGCCGATGCTGGCGCCGGCGATCACGTCATCCTGGAAATGCCATTCCGAATGCACCCGACTGTAGCCGGTAAAGGCAGCCAAGGCATAGGCGGGAATGCCAACCACCTTCCCAAAACGTCCATCAATGAAAGCCGCGCCGGCAATAGCGGACATCGTATGCCCCGAGGGGAAGGAAGTGCGGTTATCGCCGTTGGGCCGTGCTTTGGAAGCCACATACTTCAGGGCGTAGGTCGTGGTCCAGGCGGATCCGAAGGCGTAGGCGAACTGCTTGGTTCCTTCCTTGTCCCACATCTTGTCCGGATCGGGGTTGGTGAAAAAAGTGGCGCCCCCGCCGATGATCGGAAGGGCGATCTGCAGGATGTCCCCCGTGTCCCGGATCCATTCGTCACCCCCGGCAACGGACGGGACCGCCCTCAGGGAACCGGCCATGACAAACAGCGTCAGCAGAATCAATTCCAATTTATTCAATTGCCACATGTTCAACCCTTTCCAGGAAACCCGATGGGAATCAGGGGCGAGCCCAAAAAATACGCGACACCGTCCACAATGAGAATCAACCCGAGCAGGATAAGAAGAATCATGATGAGGCGTTTGCCCCAGGTATCGAAAAAGACCTGGATGGCCTGTACAACCACGTCCATCCGCTGCCCCATCAGGGCGCGCAGCAGAACGATGGCCGTCAGGGGCAGGACAAAAATCGTCACGTAATAGACCACCGCGATGACGGCACTGGAAGATGTCGGGTCGGCCTGGGCGATCTGGTCCGCGGCCGCAAAGTAGGGCAAAGCCCCAGGGAATCCCACCACGTTCATCAGGAAACCGAAACCGAAGGCCGAAGCGGGCGTCACGCCGGACTGAAGCTCCCGTCCACCGCTCCTGCTCTTTCGTTTTTCGGCGATGCGCAGACCGAATACCAGCATGACCAGGCCAATCATGATCTGAATGCCGAAGTCGGCCGGTTCGGGATTGTTCCAGCGGTAGTTCAGCCAGACGTTCATGCGTATCAGGAAGGCGCTCAACCCGAACAAAAAGAGCAGGCACATGATCAGGTAGGAAACGTAAAGACCTGCCAAGAAGGCGAAAGCCGTACCAAAAGGGCGCTTGCCGGCCAGGATGGTGGTCAGGGGCACCAAACCCAAAGGGGTGATCGAGGCGCTGTCGATCAATGCGATCGGGGTCAGAACTGCCAGGAGATCAAGCATCGACACTCCATCGAGATGAAGGGTTATCCGTCTTGACCCGTTTTACCAGCCCATCCCCTCAGGGGCAACCGTCCATTTCGTGCAGACAGGTCATCTGCCGCAGATGGGCCAGGGCCTCCTCCTTCGTCTTGCCGGTGGCCGTCTCGAATTCCTTGCCGCGCTGCGCGGACGCCGACCAGGTCAGCCCGCAGTGCACCTGCCAGTCGTCGGTGAGCATCGCCTGCAACTCCTGGTTGGATTTTCTGCCGCACTCCCGGCTCAGCGTGATGATGGTCTGGAAGACTGTGCGCAGGACTTCCAGGTTGTCCTCGGAGGCCTCCAGATCGTCAGGCAATTCGATCTGGATGCTGCATTTCTCGCTCATGATCCTCCCCTTCCAACTCAGAGCCCGAACATCTCCTTGATCTCTTTCTTGGACTTGCCCAGGATGCCGTACTTGTCCCCGATCTTGGCAAAAGCTTCCAGCCCCTTCTCCAGATGGTGTTTTTCATGCGCCGCCGAAAGCTGGGTGCGGATGCGCGCTTGGCCCTTGGCCACCACCGGGAAGAAGAAGCCGACCACGTAGATGCCCTCTTCGTAAAGGTCGCGGGCCATGTCCTGGGCCAGCTTGGCGTTGTAGAGCATCACCGGCACGATCGGGCTGTCGCCGGCCTTGATATCCAGACCCATTTTCTCCAGGCCCTCGCGCCAGAATTTCGTGTTCCACTCCAG
>JAUVII010000142.1 GCA_030592845.1 Candidatus Krumholzibacteriia bacterium
GACGGGCAAGACCATCGCCAACCGGAACCTGTGGATCTCCATCCCCAGTCTGCTGTGCGGATTCGCGGTGTGGCTCTATTGGGGCATCATCACGGTGCAGATGATCAACCTGGACTACCCCTTCGCCAAGTCGGATCTCTTCACGCTGTCGGCCATCGCCGGGCTGACCGGGGCGACCCTGCGGATTCCCAGCACCTTCTTCATCCGGATCGCCGGCGGCCGCAACACCATTTTCTTCACCACCGCGCTTTTGATGCTGCCGGCCATCGGCACGGGCATCGCGCTGGGGGATAGAAGCACTCCGCTGTGGGTCTACCAGATCCTCGCCCTGCTGTCGGGCTTCGGCGGCGGAAATTTCGCCTCATCCATGTCCAACATCAGTTTCTTTTTCCCCAAGCGGGTGCAGGGCATGTCCCTGGGCCTGAATGCGGGACTGGGCAACTTCGGCGTCACCACCATGCAGATCCTGGTGCCCCTGGTGATGACCTTCGGTCTTTTCGGCGGCACCTCGTTGACCCTGGTCAACACGAGCGGAACGCTCATCGGCAAAATTCCCGCCGGCACCGAAACCTATATCCACAACGCCGGCTTTATCTGGCTGGTCCTGCTGATCCCGCTGGCGTTTGCCGGTTGGTTCGGGATGAACAATCTCGCCACGGAAAAGGTGACGCCCAAACCCGGCAATCCGTTGGCTGCCTTCGGCAAGATCACCGGCCTGCTGATGATCGGCTTTGTGACGGCGGCGGCCGGCCTGTACCTGCTTTTGCCGGCACCCACGGGGCTGGGTCTGCTGAGCAAGTGGATCGTGCTGCCACTGGTCATCGCGGCCACCGTCCTGTTGATGCGTTATCTGACGCGCGGCGAATTGCAGGCCAACCTGATCCGGCAGTACAAGATATTCAACAACAAACACACCTGGGCCATGACCATCATCTACACCATGACCTTCGGTTCGTTCATCGGTTTCTCGGCGGCCTTCCCCCTGGCCATCAAGGTGATCTTCGGGTTCACGCACGTGCCCGGACCCGATGGCATCCTGGTCCACGACGCGGTCAACCCCAACGGCCCCAGCGCCCTGATGTTCGCCTGGATGGGCCCCTTCATCGGCGCGTTGATCCGGCCGGTGGGCGGCTGGATCTCCGACAAGGTGGGTGGCGCCAAGGTGACCCAGATCGTGTCCGTGGTGATGATCGCATCGGCCCTCGGCGTGGCCTATTACATGTCGGCGGCCTACAAGTCCGCCACACCCGAGCAATACTTCTGGCCCTTCTTCATCCTGTTCATTGTGCTGTTCTCAGCCACCGGTGTGGGGAACGGCTCGACCTTCCGGACCATCGCGATGGTCTTCAACCAGGAACAGGCCGGACCGGTTCTGGGCTGGACCTCGGCGGTGGCGGCCTACGGAGCCTTCATCATCCCGAAGGTTTTTGGTGAGCAGATCAAGGCCACCACGCCGGAGTTCGCCCTGTACGGGTTCGCGGTTTTCTACTTTGTGTGCCTGGTGCTGAACTGGTGGTTCTATACGCGGCCGGGAGCCTACATCAAGAATCCCTGATTCATTTCATTTCCAGGGTACTTTTCAGACCCCGCTCGACCGGTATTGGACGGTCGGGCGGGGTTTCTGGTATGGTGTGGGAACAAGAGGCGGCATGGCTTATTTGAGGGTGGCCAGACCAACTGACGATCTGGATCGGTTGGTGGCCACGACGGTTTTGACGGGGTCGTTTTGAGCGGTCCCGGCCTCGGCTACGAGATTGAATTCACCCATCAGGCCGGACGTTCGAGGACCCCGATGGTTATCGGGTTGTTTTGCAGAACGACTTTCCTCCCGGCCAGCCTCGCTAAATACATCTGAAAGCTTTGCCTTCGAAATTGGGTTTCGATGCAGTCGCCGCACTGAAGGCGTGGAAAACACCGGCGATGGCATACGATCAAGCGGTGCGTTTGAACTGAATTCCACCTCCCCGCTCATGCCATAGTCGGTGGCATGAGGCACAGAGTGTTATCAGGTTTTCCGCTTGGTTGCTTCCTGCCTTTTGTCGTGACACGATGTGGTGCACTTCCAGAAACCGGGTTCTTCTGCAACCAGGGGCCTGGCAGCGGTGTTTGTCCCTTGCGAGTACCTCCCTGCGCACTCGGGGTGGGATCGTGGTCGTATTTCGACCGCCGTGTTTGCAGACAGCCGCGTCGCAGCGCATTCGTTCCGACTCGGCTCGGCTCAGATCGCGCTGGCCGGCGTTTGTCTGGACGGTCATTTTTCCTTCCGACTCATGGACATGGATCTGGACCGGCGGCTGGCCGTCGAGGTGCCCCCGGGGGCACTTTTTACCCCGTAACTCATTTGTTTCCAACAAAGCCGCCAGGGCTTCCAGCATCAACTCAGCCCGGTCATTCGGCACGCCGCCCAATTTGTGGAGCCGTTCAACCAAGGCTGCTCGCCGTGCTTCCTGTTCAGGTGTCAGGTCCATTTGGAATCGTACGGGCAGTTCGCGAGGCGCAACCACCGGCGGCGATGAAGGCAGCAAATCGCCTTGAGCCGGATCAACCCTGGCTGCGCGCTTGGCCTTCTTCACTTCGTGGATCAATTCTTTGCGCGTTCCTTTGGCTGCCTTGAGCCAAGTGTCCTGGGTTTCGGGCGTGGCCACCGAGACGATTTCCCGTGCCTTTGTGTAACCCAGGTCCCCGTTGGCCACAGCCTCCCGAACCGCGGGCAGGTTGTCCAACTGCCGAGCCAGCCGGACAAAATCATCGGTCCGCGACTTGGAAAAACCCAGCTCCTGAACCGCGTACTGATTGATGGAGGAGTGGCCAAGACCGCGAAAAAGACGGCGGCGCATGACCTCGCCGAACCACAGTACAGAACACTTGTGGGCATCATCCATGACCGCCAATGAGCGTTGGAGCGAGGCGTGGACCCGGGCCGCAGGTTGATCGGGAACATAGGAAATTGAAGCCATGATAATTCTCCTGAACAAGGTGTTTTGGGAGGTAACTCTAATATACGAACAAAAGACGAAATTAGCAAGTAATAATCGCACTAATTACAAATGAATTCAGCCACTTACGCGAATATAGATAAAATCAAAAATGGGCGAAAAATGGATAAAACCGGTTTGGAACAAGCCTTCACGCCAAACACAATTTCGAAGGCAAAACACCGGACAAACAACCAGGGCCCTAACGATAAAGACCGGGGCGTTTATGGTTTGTTGGTTGACGGAATCCGCCGGGTGGAGGAGATTTCAAATCAATGAAAACGAGAAACCAGTACTTTGAAATCCCTTTTTTATACTAGGAGTTGAACGGGTCCTGTTATAAAATTGTCGGGAACTCTCTTCCTGGAGGCCTGATTCGTGACCGACCAAAAAAATCCAACTCCCCGCAAAAAACGCCTGCCCTCGACTTTCTACAACATGATATCGATGGTCGGCACGGCCATCGCCGTGATCAGTCTGGCCCTGATCATCTTCATGATGGCGTTGGAGTATTTCGCCGATTCCCACAGCCCCTACGTAGGTATCATCGCCTTCCTGATCCTGCCCACGTTCCTGGTCATGGGCCTTGCGATCGCCGCGGTTGGCGTTTTTCGTCAGAATCGCCGCCGCAAACTGGGATTGCCCAGTACCGAAAAGCTGGCCATTATCGACTTCAACAACCCGACCCACTTTCGGGCCACCGTGCTGGTGGGCGGGGGATTCATCATCTTCCTGGCGCTGACGGCCTTCGGCAGCTACCAGGCTTTCGAGTACACCGAGAGCGATGCCTTCTGCGGCACGGTTTGCCATGTGGAAATGAAGCCCGAGTACACCGCCTATTCCGTGTCGCCCCACGCGCGCGTCGGCTGCGTGAAGTGTCACATCGGCTCGGGCGCCGAGTGGTTCGTGAAAGCCAAGATCTCCGGCATGTACCAGGTCTACGCGGTGCTCTTCGACAAGGTGCCGCGTCCCATCGAGACTCCCATCGAAAACCTGCGCCCTTCGCGCGACACCTGCGAGCAGTGCCACTGGCCGGCCCACTTCTACAACGAAAAACTGGTGGTGCACGACTACTTCGGTTACGAGGAAGACAACATGCACTGGAAGCTGCAGCTGCTGATGAAGATCGGCGGGGGCGGCGAGGATGGCCCGGCCAAGGGCATCCACTGGCACATGAATATCAACAACACCATCGAGTATGTGGCGACGGACAAAAAGAGAATCGATATTCCCTGGGTGAAATCCGTCGGGCCTGATGGCAACGAAAAGATCTTTCGCAGTGTCGAATCGGATCTCTCCGACGAGGACCTGGCCGGCTATAAATCCCGCAAGATGGACTGCATCGATTGCCACAATCGTCCCACCCACCATTACAATCCTCCGGCCAAGCTGGTGAACCGGGCCATGACGCTGGAGCAGGTCAGCCAGGACCTGCCGGGGATCAAATGGCTGCTGGTCGAATTGATGAGCATGGAATACGAAACGACCGATGAAGCGCTGACGGCCATTGAAGAAGGCGTGAACAAGCATTATGCCGAGGATTACCCCGAGCTCGTCACCAGCCGGGCCGATGACATTGCCGAGGCCATCGCCACCGCGCAGCGGCTGTTCACCACCAATATCTTCCCCGAGATGAAAGTGAGTTGGCGCGAGTTCCCCGATCACATCGGGCACCTGACCACCCCGGGTTGTTTCCGCTGCCACGATGGCCTGCACGAAACCGAAAGCGGCGAGGTGCTGTCCCGTGATTGCAACATCTGCCACACAATCGTGGCGCAGGAACGGAAGTCGGGGGAGACGCTGGTGTCGCTGGACAGTGTGGAGTATGTGCACCCCGAAGATATCGACGGTGAGTGGAAGGAAACGAACTGTTCGGAGTGCCACGGGGAGTAGGGTGTGATATCCGACCCCTGACCTGATGCACCCTGTCAAACGGAACGGAGGGCAGCGACATCGTGTCGCTGCCCTCCTCGGCATTACGGCCCCTCCCGCCATCCTTGGCTTCGGGACATTCATGACGTCCGTATGAAAGGGTGCACCAGGTCAGGGGCCGAATATCACGCGCTTCTACCCGAACCCCCCGATCAGTCGCCCTCCTCAATGTCCTCAGCCGTGGGCTCGTCGACTTCGTCGACATCGGGGTCGGAATCATCGTGCATATCTTCGAAGGCTTCCATTTCCATCATCGCTTTTATTAGGCGCTGGACGGCTGGCATGTCCATGGTCCAGTCGGTGCCGTATTCGGCATTTTGGATGGTGAAGGCGCCGGTGAAGGGGATGGGGTTGCCTTGCATGGTCGCGTATTCTTCCTCGTTGAGTTCTTCCATCCATTCGGTGACCCAGGAGAGGATGGCCATCAGGTCGCCGACGACCACCTGCTGGCAGGTGGGGCCGGATTTTGTCGCCACGGCGGCGACTTCGGGGTTGGCTGCCCCGCGTCGTTGGCCGGCCATCTGGATCATGTGGGCCAGGTTGGCGGGATTCGAGTCCGCGCTCAGGATCAGGTAATCGCCCCGGACGGCCATGTTGACGTTGGGGATGATCTTGCGCAGGATGGCGATCATCTGCTCGGCCTGCAGGCGTTCGGCGCCGCTCAACTGTGGGTTCATCGATTGTGGGTTGAGCCCGGCCAGCTTTTCCTCGTCGTATTCGACGACCCAGCTGCGCACTTCGGAGCCCGCCACCTTGCCGTTGGGCATTTTTTTCAGCAGGATGCCGATGTCCGCGGCGGACAGGCCATCGAAAAGGGCGGCAAACCGTTCGAGAGTCTCCGGCGCGTCCGCACACTCCATGACCATGTTGGCGGTCATGCCTTCGTGGGACATCTTCAGGGAGGCCGCCAACGGATTGGCGAACAGGTCCACCGAGGCCACGTAGTTCTCGACCCAGGTGAGGTAGGCGGCACCCAGTTCGGGGGGCATCCCGGCAACCACCTTGTTCATGCTGGCCAGGTAATAATCCTTGAACACCTCGAACTGCCGCGTCTGGTCCATGGCCATGGTCTGGATGATGTTCCCGCCGGCGGGCAGCAGCCGGGTCAGCTGGAGCGCGTCTTCAAATGAAGGCTGGGGGCCCGGGTCCAGGGGGCTGCCCGGGGTGACCGCATATCCGGTGTGGAGAGTCAGGGTCTCACCTTCGACACGGAGGGCCATGTCCAGGCGAAGGGACGAGGCCATGATGGTCCGGGCCATGTCACGGATGGCGGCGGCTTCGGCAGAGTCGGGGTCAGCAGATCCCATCGGTATTTCCGCCAGGCCCATTTCGACTATCGGTCCAAAGGCGGCCAGAATCATCTCGAGATCGAGGCGCGCCGTTACGAATCCCGGGCTCAGGTTCCGGGCCAGAGCCGGGGGTTCGGTTGCCGGGGTGTAGCTGAAGGAATCGGAAGTCGCGGTGGAAAGGGCGAGGTAGTCGCCTTCGAAGACGATGTCGACCCTTTCATTGCCCAGTTCCTCCCGGCCGGTGAAGCTTTCCATTATCGGCACGATGAAGATGATTTCCGGTCCTGCTCCCCCCATCAGGTTGGGCAGTCCCATCGCCACGGCCAACGGCCGGTCCGGGTCTCCGAACTCCTCGAAGTGAGGTATCTGCTCTTTGAGCATATCTACCGGTTCGATTTGTTCACTGTCACTGGTGCCGTCATCAAGCATTTCTTCGATGAGTCGCCATTGTCTTTCCAGATCGTTCAACGAAGTGACGGCAAAGATGAAAGCCGGGTCGGCAGGCATCAGTTTCAGCATGTCCTCGGACATGGGGAAGGTGTCATCGGCGCTCCAGACGGTACCCGCGGTCAGCAGGATCAGGCAGCCGACCAACATGAGTCGCTTCAACATATCGCCCTCCTCAATAGTCTTCGGGTTCATTCACATTGCCGGCATCCTGGTCCGGCAGCAGGAACTTGTCGGGATGCTGTTCGAGCACCGCGCGCAACCAGGCGTCGGGATAACCCTTTTCCTTCACCCGGCCGTTCTCGTCCTTCACGTAACCGTCGTTGTATTTGGTCAACAGATACTCGCCCAGGTCGCGCCATTTGTCGACCACGGCTTCGGCGTGGGTGACGGAGTAGTCGGTCAGGTAACGGGACATCAGGGCGGGGTCGGAGCTCGCCAGTTCGACCGCTGTTTTTTCGATGGCCGGCTGCAGATCCAGGAAGTCGCCTTCGATTTCCGCCTGCACGATCCGAATGTCCTGGATCATGTAGGAATATTTCAGATGGGCGTAGTTGGAAACGAAGTTGAACACCCACCAGGCCGAGTCCCAGCCGAATTTGCCCAGACTTCCGGTGGCGAAGGACTCAGGAACGCTTTCAATGCCGCAATACAAGGGGACGTAGCAGGTGAAATAGGTGTCGTCCACCCCGTACCAGGTCAGGCCGCCCACCGCGTCGGGCAGCCAGTCACGCGATTGGGTAACCATGGAAAAACCCGTCTGCTGGGTGGAGATGGGGCGCTCCCAGGTGTAGTTGAATCCATCCACTTCCCAGCCCATGGGGCGCCAGCGGTTGGGGGTTCCGTAGGGTCCCGCGTCGACACCCCGGGTCATGTCGATTTCGGTGCCTTCGTAGTGGTCGCGCATCAGTTCGAACACATCGGCCACGGCGAGTTTCTTCTCGGGCTTGATCCACAGGGGCAATGGTTCCGCGCCTTCGACGCCCCGGTGAAAATCCATCGGCCACTCCCGCGAGGGCGCGCAGCGCCGGTACAGACTCCACACGCGGGTGGCGGTGTAGCGCAGTTGCTGGGGTGTGGCGGGATGGAAGGCGCGGCGCCAGCTGAATTCTTTGCCGTTGTCGGGGTCGAACCAGCCGTTGGTGGCAGCAAAATCCTCCATTCCATCGGAGGCCAGGCAGTTCTTTTTGTCGCCTCGGTCAAAAGTGTCGATACGGCCGAGGTTGGCGTGGGCTATCACATAGCCGTCGGGGACACGCAGCGCCACCCAGTGGGCGCCTTGGCCACCCGGGCCGGGGCCGACCATCTCCACGACCCAGGCTTCATCGGGGCCGCCGATATAAAAGGATTCCCCGCTGCTGCGGTAGCCGTAATCTGCCACCAGGGCGCCCATAACTTCGACGCCCTCGCGAGCGGTGGCCGCTCTCTGCAAAACCAGTCGCATCAGGGTCCAGTAGTCCAGCATTCCTTCGGGGTTGACCAATTCCTCACGTCCGCCGGTGGTGGTTTCAGCTATTGTCACCTGGTGTTCATTCATCAGGTTGGTGACTTGGTAGGTGTGGGCGGGCAGGGGAATCTCTCCCAGCACTTCGCCCGACCAGTGCTTGAGAATTTCCATGGCGCCCGGTTCGTGGTCGGCCGCCGGGATCCGCCGCAGATGAGGGTGGAACTCTCCGTCGCAGGTGTAGGTCACCATTACCGAGCCGTCGACCGTGGCTCCCTTGGTGGCGATGAAATTCGTACAGGCTACGGCGGGTCCGGTGCAGGCCAGGATTGTCAGGGCAGAAAAAATCAGAATAAGAAGCCGGCGCATGAAGGGGCCTTTCGAGGTCGGAAGTCGGAGGATAGTCGATCCCGGCAAAGGTATCACGGCCGTTGGGATGCCACAACCGGTGGCGGACGAGGAATCCTGCGTTCCTTTATCCATACCCATGTCATGTTCGCAGAAATCTGCGAACCTCGGTTCCGATTCCGCAGGAAACTGCGGGATGTACTGTCGGGTACAGGAGTAGAACAGTTGTCAAAACCTTAACTTGGTTCCAAGTAATACATTAAGAAGTTCGTGCGAGTCGCGCGAGGTGGGGAACAAAGGTTGCAAAAGGCCATGTGTTCGAGTGACCAACTCTCTAAAAATTCTGTTGAAATTCCCGAAGCGAGGAATCCGGATGACCAGAAAAACCCTAACGACAACAGTGATCATCATGATGAC
>JAUVII010000002.1 GCA_030592845.1 Candidatus Krumholzibacteriia bacterium
GCCATACAGAACGTCATCGGTGACGGGTTCCGCGGCGCCACCTGGATCTCGATTCACAACGGCGGCGGCGTGGGCTGGGGCGAAGTGATCAACGGCGGGTTCGGCATGCTGCTGGACGGATCGCCTGAAGCGCACCGCCGGTTGACCGGCATGCTGCACTGGGACGTGAACAACGGGATCGCGCGACGGGCCTGGGCCCGGAATTCCGGGGCGGAGTTCGCCATCAAAAACGCCATGAAAGCGGAACCGAAGTTGCAGGTCACCCTGCCCGAACACGCTGATGACACATTGATCGACAAGGCCATCGACAAAGCGTTCGACTAGCCGCATCTCTGGGAGAATACATGGAAGCGCGTCCTGAAAAACTGTCCCGCCCCCGCGTCGAAGCCCTGGATGAAATCCTGGGGAAATCCTTCAAGGTTCTTGATGATGGATTTATCCGCGTGGTTGACTACATGGGCGATGACGCGGCGATCGTGCAGGCCGCCCGGGTTTCGTACGGGGCAGGGACCAAGAAGAGCAGTGACGACCGGGGGCTGATTCGCTACCTGTTGCGGCACCGGCATACGACCCCCTTCGAGATGTGTGTTTTGAAACTCCATGTGCGGGTACCCATGGACGCCTGGCGGCAGTGGATACGTCATAGAATGGCGTCGACGAATGAATCGAGTACTCGTTATTCCATCGCCATAGACGCCTCCCAGAAAACCGCCCCCGACCAGTGGCGCATCCAGGCCAAGGACAACAAACAGGGCAGCAGCGGATGGCTGGACGGCGATGCCGGGACCGAATTAACCCGCCAGGAAGCCGAATTCCACGACACTGCCCGCGCCCTCTACAACGAGCGCCTCGAAATGGGCATCGCCCGCGAACAGGCCCGCAAGGACCTGCCGCTGTGCACCTATACCGAAGCCTACTGGAAGATGGATCTGCACAATCTGCTGCATTTCCTGGCCCTGCGCATGGACCCCCACGCCCAGCTTGAGATCCGGGAATACGCCAACATCATCGGCCGGGAAATTGTGGCCAATTGGGTGCCCCTGGCTTGGGAAGCCTTCGAGGACTACCGCATGGGCGCCGTGGTCTTTTCCAGGATCGAGCACGAAGTCATCGCCGCGGTTGGAGCCGGCGATCACGAGAAGGCCGCCAGTATTGCCAGCGAAGCCGGGTGGCTCAAGATAGGCAAGTCAGGCAAGGTTCTGCGGAATCGGGAGCGGCAGGAGTTGGAAGCCAAGCTCGAACGGTTGAATCTTACCATTCCCTGGTAGACACCGGTCCCGGCTCCCCCAAAGGAGCCGGGACCATCTTTCAAGGCCGAAGCGGTCTAACCCGACATCTTCTCCCACAAATTTCCCGCGCGCATTTTGCTCTTGAGCATCTGCTCCAGTGACTGGCGGTTCTCTTCCGCCGGCTTGGGGAAAAATGCGGCGTGAACCGTTTCCCCCTCGACCGCCAGCGCGGACCCGATCAGATCCTGCCCGAGAAACCGGACATCCTCCCCCATGCCCACCGATTTAAATTCTCCTCCTTGCACTGCGCCATCGCGGCCAGGAAATCGGCCACCGGATCGCCCGCCGGGACGGATCCCTCCTTGGTCATGCGCCGGGGCTTTGCAACCACCGCATCCACCGCGTAGCTGCGCAGAAGCTTGGCGTGCAACCCGGCATAGACCTGGGGCCGGGATACGAAGTCACAGCCGGCCAACTTGCCATCGATGAACGCCAGCAGGCCCGCCTGGTTCTCCTCCACCGCAAAAGCCGAAACGAAGGCATCGACTTCCTCACGGTGTTTCAGGAAGGTGTCGCTCATGGCGCTGGTGGGAGAAGACACGCCCGATTCCGCCGCCATCATCCGGATGTTCTCCCAGACCTTCATCTGGTCACTGGCGTAACCCCGGCCCTCGCTCAACGAGGCGTGGACCGATTTCATTTTTCGCGAACGGACATCGTGCCTCATGACGTGTTCCGTCGAAGAGAACTCACGCGAACTGTAGGACCACCGCCCCTGCTCGGTGCAACTGACCGGGACCGTCATCTGCTCACCGGCGGCCACCATGATGGTGGTGTTCAGCACCCGGTTCTGCTTGGCCCCCTGCAGTTCCTCTCCATCCAGGATCAGGACGGCCGATTGCGCATTGTTTTTCAGGGCCAGGTCCGGAACGTTTCCCCCTTCGGAAACCTCGGTGATCACCACCTCCTTGACCTCCAGGGCCACATCCAGGGAGATGTAGTCCGGGCCGGCCGGTCCCCGGTAGCAAACCGGGTGGATGGTCATGTTTTTGTGCTGACGGGGTTTGCCGATTTCGATGTTTTTCAGGATTTCCATGGTGATGCTGCTCATGTCTCCATACCTCCGGATCGGTGCGGTATAAATGGGCGGCAAGACAAGAAACAACCGTTTTCGATTTCTGCAACTCAATTTTCATTAATTATCGAACCGGAATCCCCGATGGGCCTTGCCATCGGGCCAAATAACGCTAACATCGGTGCCATCAGTGAATAATCGGATCTCAAACAGGGAGTCAAATATGGCCAAGCGCGTCGACTGGTATTACCACCGCAAGGGCTGAACGAGCAGTGGAAGAGCGCAGGGGTTCCTTGCGGAAAATGTTTTGAACGTGAAGGAAGAGACCAGCGCCTCCAAAAAACTGGGCGCCGAGAAGGCCCTCGAGTTGGCGAAGGCCGCCAGCCGGATCATCGTGATGAAGGGCAAAAAAGTTTCCGACTTCGACATGAAAAAGGATGCGCCGACAAAGGACGAACTCCTGGCGGCAATGCTGGGCACCACCGGCAATTTGCGGGCGCCCACCATCGTGCGCGGCAAAACCGTGCTGGTGGGGTTCAATCAGGAAGTCTACGACAAGGTGTTGGGCTAGAGCTCCAGCTTGAGTACAACCGGCAGATGATCGCTGATCAGGTCATCGTACTGATTAAACCCATAGGTCAGGAAGGTGTGCAGGGGAACCACCTGGACCAAAGTGGTCTTTCCCTGGAAGGAATCGAACAGCGGGGCCGAAATCAGGATGTGGTCAAGATGGCTGGGCCACTTGGGATAGGACCAACTTGACGTCGCCCCCTGGGCGATCTCCATATCCACGAACCGGTAGAGATCCGGGGCATCCAGGAAGGGCTGGAAAACGTTATTGGCCGCGCTGTCGGTCAACTCATCGTTGAGATCTCCCACCATAACCACCCTCTGCCCCGCGAAATTATCCCGGATGTATTCATCCAGCACCTGGCTGGCCTGCAGACGGAGGAATTCCCGATCGTCCGCGGTGCCTTCATCGATGGTCCCGTTCCCGCAGCACCAATAGTGGTTGTTGATAACCACGAAGGATTTCCCGTCGAAACTCCCGGACAGAACAAGGGGATTCCGGTTCAGCGGATCGGGCCAGGGAAGCCCGGCCAGGATTTCGTAGAAGGTATCGACCTCCAGCTTGCCGCCGGTCTTGTAGAGGAAGGCCAGGTTGATGTAACTGTGACTGGTGGCCTGAAATCCATCCCAGCCATCGAGCCCATCGACCAGGGCCTTGAATTCCAGGGAGTTGGAGATTTCCTGAAGAGCAATGATATCGATATCCATGGCTTCGACGGCCTGGATGACTTTTTCCACTGTCTCGTCATCAGCTTTGGCAAATCTCTCCAGGTTCCAGGTGGCTATTTCCAGGGTGGTGTCAGTGCCGACGGTGGCGCCGGCAAATGGGTTCACGACCACAGGCACGACAGATTTTTCGGAGCTGCCGCAGGACGCCAATCCGAAAATGGCCGCCAGAAGAAGAATGCCGATGCCGATGCGCTGAATCATTTGCCTCAATCAACCTCTCCCAGGATCCTGGTTATCTGACCTCAATACCTCTATAAGATGATAAAAAAGCCAAAACAAAGCCAGTTTCGAAGTTCAGCATACCTGAAGGCCGGGGCGTCAATCCAGGGATCGTTCGAACCAGGATTGCCCCTGGAGGTCACCACGGCGGAAACCGAGCCGTTTCAGGTAGTCCCGGTGGGTAGCCCCGGCCGCCGGGCTGAGCATCTTGTTGATACCCCGCTCACGCCAGATTGGTGCCATCTCATCCAGAAAAAACCGCGCGCAGCGCAGGTCGCGATAGATGGGAAGGACATAGTCCAGATGGATGCGGACTTCGTCCCCGTTTTCTTCGTACACCACCAGTCCCGCCGGGTTGACGTTTCTGAGGATGAAGGTCACCCGGGGGTTCCTCAACGATTCAAGGCTGAAATCGGGAAAAAACCGCCCGATGTCGGCCTCGTGAAAGGTGAGGAAGGTGTGCAGATAATTGTTGTCCAAGCGACTGATGGACATCAGGGAGAAATAGTCCCGGGTCCGGCTCATTCTCCCCAGGTAATAGATATTGACCAGCACGATGAACCCGTTGACCACCAGCACGGGATAAGCACCCACGAACCAGCCGTAAACCGCAAACGCCAGGGCGCCGGACAGATTGATCCAGCGAAGCCTGGCCAGCGAACTCATCATCAAGGAGATGGCCACCAGAAGAGATCCGGCATAGCCGATGAATTCCGTCCATTCCATCCAGGAAAGCACTTGTCACACCTCCTGTTCGGGAACGCGGATCTGCAGGCAGATGAAGAACCCGCCCAGCGCGATGGCCCCGGCCAGCACGAACACCCACTGGTGGCCGTATTTCTCCCAGATGAAACCGGACAGTACGGGAAGGGTCATGGCCACCACGTGATCGATGGTGATACCCAAAGAAATCGTGGGCGTGATGTCGGCGGGATCGACGGCGATTTTTTTAAGGTAGGTGGTGCGCGCCACCCGCAGGGCGAACAGGATATGGTCGAGCATGTAGGCGCCATAAAGGATTCGCAAGTCCCAGGGCGCCGAAAAAACATCCGAGGCAAAGGCGTAGACCATGCACACCACCAGCAGCATGATCTCGTCGGTGGCCAGGACCTTGCGTTCCCCCAGCCAGTCGATCACGTCCCCCAACAGCGGACGCAACAGTACCCCCAAAGCCGAGGCCGCGAAATACAGCAGGGCGATGGTGGACACCGGCACATCGTGAAGTGAAACCAGAACCCAGGTGCCGAAAACCATAAAGATCTGTTTGCGGATACCGAACAGGGCGCTGATGGCGTAGAAGATGTGGTACTCGCGCCGGTAGACCATCCTGCGGCTGGGCGGATCCTCCTTGCCGATGGTCAGGCGCATGTAAAAAACGCCGGCGATGGTGGCGCTGACGCCCCCCACCAGATAAAAAAGGTCATACCGATCGCCCACGAATTTGGCCAAAAGCCAGACAGTGCCCACGCCCAGGATGACGCCCATGTTTCGCGCCCCGCCCAGCTGCCCCAGGCGTCGCCCCTCGCTCCCGCGTTTCGCCAGTTTGAGGCCGAGAGGACCTTCCACCGCGAAAATGATGTGATCACCCATGGACCAGACCACGATCCATATCACCAGCAGCGCCAGGCCGGGGGAGAGAAAAGCCAGCCCCAGGGCGCCCGCCGCGGTGGCGACCATGGCCAGGGCGGCGATCCGGCTTTCACGCATGTGGGCCAGCAGGAATCCCATCACGACAAAAATCAGGAAGCCCGGCAGCTCCCGGGGAAACTCAAGCCAGCCGCGGTTCCCGGCATCGAACCCGTGCACCTCGGACAGGTAGTTGTTGAGGGTGGAAAGGAAAATGCCGCTGGTGGCGCCGAAAAACATGGTGGCCAGCAGAACACGGCGGAAATCTCCGGTCACTTTACGGGCGATGTTCAATTGAATTGCCCTTCTTCCGGAGGGGTCGGATCCTCGCGGCGCGGCGCGGCCTGATCCGGCCTGCGCCGGTACAACCAGGTGAACCGGGCCAACCTGTCCGCGGCGGGATCGAGAAAAGCATCACCCGACATGCGCCAGTTCCAGTTGCCCTTGCCTTCACCCGGCAGATTCATGCGCGCTTCGCGGCCCAGTCCCAGCACATCCTGCATCGTCGCGATAAAAGTGTGGGCGGGCGACATCATGCCCAGGCGGATCAGGGTCCAATGCGGTTCGTCGATGGCACACCCGGTGTATTCGGCCACCAGTTCCTTCGCGGCCGAATCGGCCAGGTGATTCCACCACCCGATGGTCGGGTCGTTGTCGTGGGTTCCGGAATAGACCACGCAGTTTTTGATATGTTCGTGGGGAAGGAACACATTGTCCGGACCGCTCCAGGCAAACTGGAGTACCTTCATGCCGGGCAGGTTGAAATCATCGCGCAGTTTTTCAACGGCGGGGGTGATGACCCCCAGATCCTCGGCGATCACCGGAAGCGTCCCTCCCAGTTCGCGGCTCAGGGTCGCAAAGAATTCCGATCCCGGACCGGAAACCCATTTACCGTTCTCGGCCGTCTTTTCGTCGGCGGGCACTTCCCAGTAGGCCTCGAAACCCCGGAAATGGTCGATGCGCACCAGGTCCACCGTTTCCAGGCAGGCCTTGACCCGGTCAACCCACCACCGGTAGTCCTCCTGTTTGAACCGAGCCCAGTCGTAAAGGGGATTGCCCCAGAGCTGGCCGGTTTTGCTGAAGTAGTCCGGCGGCACTCCGGCCACGCTGGTCGGCAGGCCCTTGGCATCCAGTTGGAACAGTTCGGGCCGGGCCCACACATCGCTGCTGTCGTGGGCCACGAAGATCGGAATGTCTCCGATCATCCTTATCCCCCGGGCCATGGCAAAGGCCTTGAGGTCGGACCACTGATGAAAAAACAGCCACTGCCGGAATTTGTGGGCCGATATGCGTTTGTCCAGCCGACGCAAAGCCCCGGCCAAAGCCTCGGGTTTGCGGTCCCTCAGTTCCGCGGGCCACTCGGTCCAGGGTTGGCCTTCCTGGTCTTCCTTCAAGGCCATGAATAAAGAAAAGTCCTCCAGCCAGGCCTGGGCGGCGCACCAACCGTCGAATTCTTTCCAGTGTGTTTGCGACGCCCGTTCCAGGAACACGGACCATGCCCGGTCCAGCATCTTCGTTTTCCAGGTGATGACGGGTCCAAAATCAACCCGCTGTTCATCGAATCCGGGGCGACCCGACAGGTCGTTCGGAAGCAGCCAGCCTTCACGCTCCAGGCGGTCGAGACTGATCAAAAGGGGATTGCCCGCAAAGGCTGACAAGGTCTGGTAGGGGGAATCACCGAAACTCGTCGGCCCCAGGGGAAGGACCTGCCACAGGCTTTGCCCGCATTTTTCCAGCCAGTCCACGAAACGATAGGCGGAATCGCCCAGGTCACCGATGCCGTCCGGACCCGGCAGACAGGTGGGATGCAACAGGACGCCGCTGGCGCGGGGAAAAAGGGATTGGTTATTTGAAACCGCAGTCATGTTTTCTCCACGGAAATGGTTGGGCATCGGAATGGACCTACAAAGTAAGTGTGAGCCCCTCTTCCAGTCCAGAGCAACCTGTACACCTGCAGTCGGGCGGGCAATCCCGGTTCTGTTTCCTTTTTCATCACCCGACTTCTTTGTCCGTTGAGGCTGGTTGTGATTGTCGCAGCGTGATAAACTATCCACCCAGGACCGAGGATGAACCCTATCAATAATGAGCATAAACATGATCCGCCACTTAAAGGGAGCAAACCGCTGGCTTGAGACCCGGGAAAAATGGGTGGTGCCTGTGGTGGCAACACTGCTGTTCTGCTTGCTGGTCATATATGTGTTTAACCGGGACATCCTTGACTTCGGGCCTTATGACGGCAAGACCTACGAGTCGCTGGGCTGACGGGCCGCACAGGCGGACCACCTTCTATCTGAAGGCAACTTCGGCCACGCCTATTGGTCACCGAGTTGGGTAGTGACCATCGGTACGATGTATAAGATTTTTGGGCGGAATCCCCTTGTGATCCGAATACTGCTGGCCTTGTGTGCCGTGGGTGGAGGATTCCTGGTCAACCTCTGGACACGGCGCCGGGGTTTGCCCCCACTGGCCTGCCTGCTCGCGATGGTTCTTACTGTATCAGGCCTCCTCGTTTTCCGTTCCACTGCCTATTGCCACTATGAGACTTTCCTGGGGTTCGGGTTGATGGTTTTCTCCTGGTTGGTTTTTCGCGGGAACCACTTGCTGGACCTGGGGAGACCTGTCGGATACGCGCTGTTGGTCGCGGCCGGCCTGTTATTCGGTTTTTTGACCCTCGTTGGTGGTGGTGTTCAGCCTGCTGGTCATCGGGGGTTGGACGGCACGCAACATGGTGATCTTCGGAGAAATTATCCCGCTGACCAGCAATGGCGGCATCAATCTCTACATAGCCAACAATCCGGATGCAACCGGCGGATACATGAATGTGGAAGCCGGAGGCCATCCGTTTTATGACTCGGCGCATTTCAGGCGGCTTGCCCTGACCTACATGTTGGAGAATCCCGGACTGACGGCCCTGCGTATGTTGAAGAAAGCCATCATGTTTTTTAATCCGCATTATGGGGATCAGGTTCCGGGGGTATTTCTCTTTGCCGTGGCCTTGGTGCGTTTTTTGCGAAAGAAGGCATGGCTGCATGATGTTGAGGGTCTGTGGTTCATCACGATGCCGTTCGTTTTCATGACTATCCACTCTGTCTTCCACTATGAATTTCGTTACATCTTGCCGGTTTGGCCGATGCTGGTCTGGGTTGGCGCGCATGCTTTCACGGGCTGGAACGTCAAGGAGTCAGAAGCCGCTCCAACACCGGCATGGGACCGGGCAGCCAACGATTAGCCCCACCCGGCTTTCCGGCGGCGGAATCCACCAACTGACCAAGGAGTTCACGCAGGACAGCCAGGCCGGTTGGAATGTGATCCAGGAAGGGATGCTTGCCCTTGACGTGACCCAGATACCCGTAGGCGCCCAGGGCCTGCATGATTCGCTGCAGACCCGCGGCCAGGGCCATGGCCCGGATATCCGCGGAAGTGAGAGAACCCGCGCTTGCGGCGGACGCAGCAAACCGGTCCAGAAGTTCAGCGCGTAATTCCCCACCGAGCGCGACGTAAGGATCCCATAGCAGCGACACCAGATCGTAGGTCAAGGGGCCCATCCGCATGCCCTGGAAGTCGACCAGGCGGATCCCATCATCCTGTAGATGGATATTTTGGGACTGGAAATCGCGATGGATCAAGATCCGGGGCTGGGCGGCCACCGTTTTGGCCAGGGAGTGGAATTCCCCGTCGATATCCCCAAGATCGACGGATGCCAGACCCATGTGCCCCATTAGGAAATTTTTCCTGAAATAATCCGTCTCCCAACGCAGGGATTCATAATCCAGGCAGCGGTCCACGGCCAGGGGGCACCGAATCCGTGCCTCGCTGGTGGCTGACTGCAGGTTCAGAAGATGGTCCACGGTCCGTCGATAGGCGTCGGCGACGGGTTCGGAGGCGAGGCCTGTAGGAATATCAGCCCAGCCCCCAGTCAATATCTACTTTACCAGAGCCATCTTCTGGACCTTGACCTCACCGCCGGTCCGGGCCTCGTAGAAATAGATACCGGAAGAGACACTGCCTCCCTGGTTGTCGGTACCGTCCCAGACGATGGTCTGGTCCGCACCCGCGGGCCGGTTGCCATCGATCATGGTCTTGACCAACTGTCCGCGCACATTGTAGATGCAAAGCTTCAGATGACCAGCGGTCGGCATCGAATACTTGATCGTCGTGCTGGGGTTGAATGGGTTCGGATAATGGTTTGTCTGGAAGGTAATGCCGGGCAGGACCGGGGATACATCCTGGGGGTCACCCGCGACACCAAAGTACAACAGAACGTCCCTCAGCAATTGAGCACGGCCCGGCCGAAGGTTGCCGGCAGCCGCGGGATCCGTATAGACATACATCAGATCCACGGGCATGGAGATGACCCTGCTGCCACCGGCCAAGAGGTTCAAGGCGGCAGCGGAATAGGAGTACTGCCCACCCGTGGGATTATCGAATTCCGCGATCCGAAGAGCGGTTCCTAACACATTTACTCCGTCAAAGGAGTTGACATCGTAACAACCGCCGAAGGCAATCCAGGTCTGCAGGCTGCCGTTGAATACCGGATTACCCGCAGTGACCCTGACCAGTGGGGTGGTCTGGTTGCCGATAAGCGGCCGGACATCGTGGGTCACCGTTGAAACACCCATATAGCCCTCAAGAAAAGCCTGGCCCTCGGATCCGGACTGGGCCAGATCGCTCGCCAGACCATCACCGGTCAGGAAGATGTCCTTGCCGCCCTGATCGAGCCAACCTGTCAATGTCGCGACATCGTTACCGGCATCATTGTTGAAGTCGCCGTTGGCCAGGGTGAAGATGCCCATTGCACCGCTGGTGTAGAGGATATCATCGTAGTCCGTCAGCAGGATGTGGCTGGCACGACCTCCAATTCCGTTACCAACGTCTGAGTCGGGACCGTTGACGAAATACACGTCGTAGTCCTCACCGACCAGCAGGCCGATGTTGTTCAGTGCGGAATGCCATTCATTCTCGCCGCCATAGTCGGCGAAGTCGTTGATGAACAGGATACCCGGCTGCTCGTAGCCACCGAAACCATTGTCACGGATACTCGGCAGGGCACGGACCACAAACCTGGGGTCATAGTTCAGGGGATTCCCGAAACCGGTGCTGAACCCGGTAGTGTCTGCGGGTAGCAGCGCGGTCTGGGGATCGCTTCCCCCCCCCCCACCTATGGCGTCGGTAGCGGAGATGAAATAATGCAGTACGTCGCCCGGAAACAGGAAGCCTGTGTCGGGCAGGTCGAAGGCCCACTTGCCCGGAGTCCAGGGTTCGTTGCCGCGGATGGCCTTCATGCCAGGCACTGTACCCATGTCAGGCAGACCAGCGGTACGATACGGATCGAAGACAGGGTTGGCATCCAGGAGGTAGTGCAGTTCGGGATCACCGTCGAATTCGGCCCCGGCCCGGACAGGAACGAGGGTGAAGATTATGGAATCACCGGGATCGTTACGCAGTTCCAAGGCTCTCGAGATGTTTTTTGCCGCATCGAAGCGAACACTGTGCGAACCGGGATCGCCCATGTCGATCGAACCGCGGTCGGGAAAGTTATCCTGGGCAATGTCAATCGTACGAGAGGACATACCCGGACCAAGGTAGGGAAAAATCTTGACGGTCACGTTGTCGAAGAAGGGTGCCGGGTAACCATCGTTACCGATCCAGCCCCAGATCCAACCCAGTTCGGCGACGCTCAAGGCCACCTGGACTTCGTCGCGGCCGGGGTTCATCAGTTCGGTGATGTCGCCGCTGGGGGATTTGTAGTTCGGACCACCGTATCCAACAGTGTTGTAGTTCCGCCAGCCCTGATCCGTGATGATCTGAACGCCATTTCCGGCGGACCCGTCGGTATCAGCCGAACGGACATTCCAGATCCAGAAGATACCGGGAGAGTCAGAGGACAGGTCTTCGTGTACATAGACCTCAAAACTCAGGAAGATGCCGTCGTAATCCGGACCACCGCCGCCGTCCTTGGGGTGCGGCCAGGCCATGACGGGCGATTCAATCACGTTGTGGATGTATTCCGACCCGGCGATGAGACCACCAGTGGTGTTCACGATGTAGCCGCCTGGGCCGTAGCACCAGTTGATGCAGTCACTACCGCCGGTGCCGGGCACGACGACGCCGTCGTCGATGAAGGCGACCTGCGGGGTTGAGTTGGTTCTACAGGGATCGGCATCCACCAGGCCCGTCCAGATCCTGGAAAAGTCGCCGACACCATCGGGGATCCCGAGGTTCCAGATACCGAAATCGTCAGGATCGCCGCCGTGCTCGAAGTCCTCGAAGAAGTCCGCGTCAAATGCACCATTGACGATGTTGACGTTGATGTCGTCAACCTGGCAAGCGCCCGCGGTCGGCCACCGGCAACCCTCATCGGACCAGCCGCCATCGGACTTGAAGCGGAAGTACACCGCGATATCCGTGCCGTCCATGTACTCCTGGGGCAGGTAGGTAACCGAACCCTCGACAGCCACCGTGCCGGTCCCGTCCCAGCTCTGGATGTCGCCAAGGCGCTGACCACGGTACCTGTAGCTCAGATAGGTGTAATCGTACTCCGGCTCACAGTCGTGCATCAGGGTGGCCGTAACGGTAACGGTGGAGCTGATGTCGGGGTTGGGCACGGTCTGGCGGAACTCGATGAGATCGTGCCAACCGTTGCCGTAACCACCAGCGACGTCGTTGGTATCGCAGGCGTCAAAATTGATATCGCCACACCAAGCCGCGTGGTTGGCGGGATTGGGCTGGTTGTAGGTGCTGACATTCCAGTGGGAAACTGTCGGCTGGGTGACGTCGTAGTGGGTCCAGCCGTTCCAGGCAGGATCCCCGTTGGCGTCCTCAAAGTCGCCGTCATAGTACGGCTCAAGGCCGCCGTCGCGGGGATCGGAATTGTTGGTCGGGTCGTTGGAGGCGGCCATCAGATTGATGGTGTCAAGCTCGGCCTTGTTGAAATGGACGCTTCCGCCATGGATTATTGAGTTGCCCAGAGTCATTTGCGGGAGTTCCCCTGCGAATGAAAAAAGAGCAAACACCACGGCAAGCGCAAAACAAGCGAACATGGTGAGTTTCTTCATTGGTTTCCCCCTAGTGGATTTTGCGCAAATATTCCTCCAGTATTTTCCAACTAAATTTATTTCCATTTCCTCCAATGTCTTATTCTATCATTGTTGAACGCCCACTGTCAATATAGCAGCCCGTTTTTTGGGGACCGATGTGGCGATTACAGGCATTTCACCAAGCTCGACCACATCCGCGTGACAGACCATCTTACAGATTTCGATAATTATCTCTCAATTATTTACAGGTCATCAGGTTCCGTGATACAGTCAGGTCGGTCGTCACGGGATACTGCAGAATCCAGGAGAAACCATGATCGGCAAGACATTCTCCCACTACACTATCGTCGAGAAACTGGGCGAAGGTGGAATGGGCGTTGTGTATCTGGCCGAGGACACCAAACTTCTACGTAAGGTCGCTCTCAAATTCCTGCCTGAAAATGCCGTCCACGAGGCTGACAAGGTCCGCTTTCTGCAGGAAGCGCGGGCAGCCGCGGCGCTCAATCATCCCAATGTCTGTACGATTCACGAGATCGATGAGGTGGACGACCATGTCTTCATTTCCATGGAGTATGTGCCTGGTCAAACACTTCAAGATTTGATCGATTCCGGTGAACTGGATCGCGACAAGGCTGTGGAACTTGTAGTCCAGATCGCCTCCGGACTGAAGCTCGCCCATGAAGCCGGCATCGTGCATCGCGACATCAAGCCCGCCAACATCATCGTCACTCCCGACGGGCAGGCCAAGATCATGGATTTCGGTCTGGCCAAGTTCATGAATCTCGCCCGAATCACCAAGTCCCACACCACCCTCGGTACGGCGCCCTACATGTCGCCCGAACAGGTCCAGGGCAGTACGGTAGATCACCGTTCGGATATCTGGTCGTTGGGGGTGTGCCTGTACCAGATGGTTTCGGGACAACTGCCATTCGCCGAAGAACACAGCCTGGCGCTTATGTATTCCATCGCCAACCAGGAACCGGAGGCGCTGAGCGAGGTTTGCAAAGAGACTCCTGCGGCTCTTTCGGCCACCGTGAATTTGATGTTGACCAAGAAAGTGGATGAGCGTTACCAGAGCTGCGAGCAGTTGCTGGACGATTTGAACCAAAGCCGAGTTAGACCGGCACCGTTGAGCTCCGGTAGGCGACGATTGATGTATGCAGGGGCAATTTTCCTGATTCTACTGGGTTTTCTGGCCAGTAAGATGTGGCCCACTCGGGAACCAACGACCCTGCAGGATACCGCCGCGAACAAGGTCGCGGTTTTGCCCTTCACCTACAAAGGCAGCGCGGAAAACGAATGGCTCGCCGAGGGTATGATGGATCTGCTGATCAACACCATGGACGGTTTGAACGGCACCCGTACCGTCGATGCCAGTGCGGTCATCCGGGTGGTCCGGCAGGTTGGCGACTCGGCCACCCGGATCGACGGCTACGAGGTGGCGTCGCAATTGGCGGTGAACCGTTTCATTCTCGGTGAAATCATTGAGATCGGAGGAGGCCTGCGTATCAGCGCGGGATTATACGATGCTACGAATCGTCAGTCCCCTCCGATTCGTGGTGCTGCCGATGGGAAAGTTGCCGGTCTTTTTGCACTGGCGGACGATCTGGCAGCCCAATTGATGGCGGGGTCCCAGACCGAAGGTGATCAGTCCGCGGCCAAGGCGGCAATCACCCGCACCAGCTTGCCGACGGTGAAATTATATATGGAGGGATTGCGACTGTATCGGAACAAGGATTACAAAGGCTCCAAGGCTACTTTCACTCGTGTTGTGGAACAGGACAGCCTGTTTGCCCTTGGCTGGTATGCGTTGTCGTGGTTCGGCATGGGCTCCAGCGAGGCCAGGAACGCGGCCAACAGGGCCTATGAGCTGAGCGACGATCTTCCACCTCGCGAACGCCGTCTGATAGCGGGTGCACATGCTCTTTTATTGGGTCGCCACGATGAAGCAGAAAAACACTTCAAGGCGGTCCTCGAGATCTACCCCCAGGATATTTGGGCCCTGGAATCGATAATGGGGCTGTACTGGTCGACCAATGCCTTCCGCGGTCGTTCCATGTACGAGGCGATCAGTTACGATCGCCGTATCAAGGAACTTGATCCTGAAGCGGGCAACAATTTTTATCTCAACTGGTACGCCATCGACATGCAGGATATGGAGTTCTTGGCGGAAAATGATTTTTGTGGTGAAGGTGCTTACCAGATGTGCCTCTGGAACACGTTGGTGCAGGCATACGACTCCTTGTCAGAATCGATCATGGATGAACTCAAGGATGTTTACAAAACCATCGCCGTTGACTACGGGCTGCCAGAGGTTCCAACCACCTATCCCGAGACCCCCTACTTGGTTGTCTCCGCACATGGATTCCACGATACCATCTTGATGAACTTCGATGCGCTGCGGCCCAACCGGGACATTTCCTTGAAACTGGCCCACATGTTGACCGACCCTTCCGTGATTCCTCTTGCCCGCCAGAAGGGATGGTGGCGAATGGCCTACCTGTCAGCGGGTCGCGGAAGTGTGCAGGCATCTCAAGCATATCTGGACTCATTTCTCACCCTGGACAAGCCTCTGGAAGCGGAAGCACCACAATTCATTCCGGTTGCAGAGATGTATTCACGGGCGCAGCTGTTGGTTCTGCCTTTTCTGGCCGCAGCGCCCGCTGAACAGGACTCGATGCGTGCCGTACTCGAGCAATATGATCCATCCTCCGTTCCATATCTTTCCGGCTGGACGGAAAACGGAAACCACAGGTTGATTCGTTTGCACCTGCTGGGCCTGCTGACCTGTCAGCTCGGGGATCACGCCGCAGCCCTCGAGTACGCCGACCAGTTGCACCGCCTGGAACCGACCGAAATCACAGGAACCTCCGCGGTGGATCTTGCACTCGGTATCCGGGCACGGGTGGCCCGGAACGAAGGTCGCGTACAGGAGGCCCTGACCATCATGGAATCAGCTCCCCGGCACGTTACCTTTGGCAATCATGAAATGTCTGATTTCCTGGAACAGTCACAGGAGCGTTACTTCCGGGGCGAACTTCTGGCCAGCCTGGGCCAGCACGATCAGGCCCTGCGGTGGTTCGAATCGACCCGGAATGTCGCCTCGCTTCTTTTCAATACCATCCGCTTCTACAAAATGGCCCAATGCCACGACGCGCTCGGCCACCCGGCCGAAGCCATCGAGAACTATCGCCAGTTCATCCGGGTGTGGGCCGATTGCGACCCCGAACAGAAACCGCTGGTTGATGACGCCCGGGCACGCCTGGCGCAAATCGAATCCTCCGGGTAGCGACTCAACCGATTTATTTTAATCCAGAAGCCGCTCCAACATGGGCATGGAACCGGGCACCCAGCGGCCTGCCGCCTCCTTTTCCTCCCCCAGTTCACCCAGGATCTCCCGCAGGACAGTCAGGCCGGCTGGGATGTGATCGAGAAAGGACCGCTTGCCCTTGACGTGCCCCAGGAATCCGTAGGCGCCCAAGGCCTGCATGATACGCTGCAACCCCGCGGCCAGGGACATGGCCCGGATATCCTCGGTACTGAAGGTCCCCGAGGGATCGGAAGCAAACCGGTCCAGAAGTCCGGCGCGCAATTCCGCAGGAAGGGCGACGTAGGGATCCAGAAGCAGTGACACCAGGTCGTAGGTAAGCGGGCCCAACCGCATGCCCTGAAAATCCACCAGACGGACCCTGCCATCCTGCAGATGAATGTTCTGTGACTGGAAATCGCGATGGATCAACACTTGGGGTTGGGCGGCCACGGTCACGGCCAGGGCCTGGAATTCCCCGTCGAGTTCCGCCAGGTCGGCCAGGTCGGCCAGGTTCAGGCCCAGGTGTCCAGCCAGGAAGTGTTCCCTGAAATAATCCGTCTCCCATCGCAGGGCTTCATAATCCAGACAGCGGTCCACCGCGAGATGGCACTCCGACCGGGCCGCGTCCGTGGCAGCTTGCATGTCCAGCAATTGGTCCACGGTCAGTCGGTAGGCTTCGGCGACGGATTCGGACTCGAGGCCGTCGCTTTGGACCAGGGAAAACAGGCTATCCGGACCCAGATCCTCCATCAGGACCGCATGTTCAGCCTCGGCAACGGACAGCAGGGAGGGTCCACCCAGGTTCCGGTTGGCGAGAAAACCCGCGATCTCTGTGAAGCGGTCGAACTCCTCGTCTTCCGGGGGGCTGATCATGGCTACGGCCGACCAATCCCCCACACCCATCCTCCAGAACCTGCGGTCCGAACCGTGGCCGGTGATGCGGTCCAGACTCATCCCCTGGCAACCGGAATCACCTGCGGGCTGCGCGTGGAGGTACCGAGCCAGGGTCCCCAGATCGCTCCAGTTGAAATCGCCCGGAGCAAACCCCCTGACGCTTTCCGGGGCGACAGCCAAAGCACGCACCAGCGGATCGATAAGGGAGGAAAAGCCAGGCCCGATATCGGCCAAAATCCTTGAGGAGAAGACACCGATCCCCGTGTAAGTTAGATTCCGGGTGTCACCAGTGAAATTGCCGCCCGGCTGGCCGGCGATGCTCACGATACGGCCCTCGGCGGACAAGACAACCGAGTTGACCGCAGGCCAGTCCGTCAGCAGCAAAGTGGCCAGGGAACCGGACCGCAGATGCTCCGCAAACAGCTCTTTCATATCCGCGTCACAAAGGACGTCGCCGTTGTGGAGCAGAAAATTTTCCGCGGCGCCCAAAAAGTCACGGGCTCCATGCAGGGCGCCGCCGGTACCCAGGATTTTGGCTTCCGGGAACAGGATAAAACGGTTGCTGTCCGGCCTGTCGCCGACATGGGCTTCCACCATGGCACCCAAATGATGGGTATTGACGCCGATTTCCCTGATCCCGGTCCGGTCGAAACCATCAATGATTAGGTCCAAAAGATGGCGCCCACCCACTGGCAGCAGGGGTTTCGGGATATGGTCGGTGACCGGCTCCAGCCGTGTACCGTAACCGGCGGCCAGGATCATGCCCCGCAGGCCGCCGCGGTCATTCATAATACCGGAACTCCGCCGTCAATTCGTCGAAAGCCTTCAATTGTTCGGTCCAGTCTGCCTTCATCAGCCACGGTGACAGGCCCGCTTCCACCTGGGTCCGCCAGGTCTCTCCCCCGGCAAGGATATCGATGGGAAGTTTTTCCGATTCATATTCGTAGGGTGGTTGTTTCCAGCCGAAATATTCGGGCCACAATTTACGGATCGCGGCGATGGCTGCCGTGTAGGTGGAAACCGCTTCGAAGATTTCGGGATCAGTTACATGCACCTGAACTCCGCCGCAAACTTCACCGGCAAATTTGTGAAATGTTGGTTCGAAATGCAGAGGCCGGATGCGGCAGCCAGGCAGGCTCCAGGCGGTCAGGATTCCCGCCAACGTATCGGGTTCCACATAGGGGGCGCCGAAAATTTCAAAGGGTCTTGTCGTGCCGCGGCCTTCGGAAACGGTGGTCCCTTCGAGCAGACATCCCCCCGGGTAGACCCGGGCCGTTTCCAGGGTCGGCATGTTGGGCGAAGGCAGAACCCAGGGCAGCCCCGTGGCCGCGAAATCCATGTCCCGGGTCCATCCCTCCATCCAGATCACCTCCAGATCGAGGTCCAGCCCCAGCCAACGCGCGAAAAAATCCGCCAACTCACCCGCGGTCATTCCGTGGCGCATGGGGATGGGCGCCAACCCGACGAATGACTTGTACTCCGGATCCAGAACAGTTCCTTCGGTATGCAGGCCACCGAGGGGATTGGGGCGGTCCAGGATCATGACCTGGACACCCTTTTCGACACAGGCCTCCATGCACAGCAGCATGGTCCAGATGAAGGTGTAGTAGCGCGCCCCAACATCCTGCAGATCGATGACCAGAACATCAATGTCATCCAGCATCGCGGCGGTTGGCTTGCGGTGTTCACCGTACAGGGAGTGAACCGTCAGGCCACTGCCCTGATCGGTATAGCCCTCCCATTCGATCATGTTGTCCTGGGTCTGACCCAGGATGCCGTGCTGCGGTCCGAACAGGGTTTTCAAATCCACCGGGCCGGCTTCCTGCATCAGCATGAGGGCATGCCTGAGCCGCTGGTCTACCGAGGCGGGATGTACCAGCAGACCGACACGTCTGCCCTTCAACCGTGCAAACCCGTCTGCGGCCAGCCTGTCCAATCCCGTATTCACTTGTAACAAAACCAACTCCCGGTCAGTTGTAATAATCCGGTTTGCAGCCGCCTCAGCCGTCCCACATGCGTTCGTAGGCGGCCAGACGGTCGGCGATCAGGGCCCGGGCCTCTTTTTCGTTCTTCAGGGGGCGGATGACCTTTTGCAGGGGCTCGGGATCCTCGACGATGGCCCAGCCAAGCCCCTTTTTCCCCGGCACCGGCCTGCGGACCAGCAGGATCCTGCCGGACATGTTGGTGTCGATTTCCTCGACAAGGGGAAAGGTTTCGGCCATCGTCGGCCAAGCCGCCTCTTCCAGGGAAACGATGGATCCCGCATCCAGCTGTTCCACCAGTTTTTCGGGGGTCATTTTTTGAACCATGCCTAACGCCCTTTCCCTGCGGCCAGGATTTCCACGGCCTCGGCCATCCGGTCCCAGGTATACTTGGCTTTTTCGCGGGTGACACCCACGGAAAAATCCCCGGCCCGGTCCTCGGCAAAGAACCGGATGACCGCTGCGGCCAGGGCCGACGGATCATTCGGGGGCACCACAAAACCGGTCTCGCCATCGAGGACCACTTCCGGCAATCCCCCGACGTCGGTGGTCACCACCGGCAGGTCGTAGTTGTAGGCGATCTGGACGATCCCGCTCTGGGTGGCCGAAACGTAGGGCAAAACCGCCAGGTCCGCCGCGAGGAAATAGTCCTCCACAACTTCGTCGGGAACAAAGCCGTCCACAAGCTGGATGATGTCCGCCGCTCCCGAAGCCTCGATGCGGTCCAGGTAAGGCTGTTTTTCTCCGTAGATGTCCCCCACGATCAACACGCGGACCTCATTGCCGAAGCGGGCCTTCAGGTCGGCGGCGGCGTCGATCAAATGGACAACGCCCTTGTAGGGTTTGATGAATCCGAAAAACAGAATCAACCGGGCTCCGGCAGGAAGTTCCAAGGCTGCGCGAGCTTCCGCCATGGTCTTGCGTTCCCGGCCGGGTTTTCCAAAATCGTACACCGGATGTGGAGTGGTGATGACCGTGTCCGGATCCGTGTCCGGCAGCACGGTGAACAGGTCCTGCCGGACCTGATCGCTCTGGGCAATAAAACCGTGCCCCTGCCTGAGGGCCAAACGTGTCAGGAATCGACCGAAGGGATATTTTTCATGAGGGATGACGTTGTCCAGCAGATAGATGATCCGGATGTCCGTCCTGCGCCGCAACAGCCAGGTCACCCCGAAAAAGCCGGGAGCGAAAAAAGGAATCCAGAACTTGATGACTACCGCCGCGGGCGCTTTTTGCTTGAGGTCACTGCTGGTGCGCCACCAACTCACCGGAGACCAGGGCACAAAACGGGGAAGGTTGGGATGATCCAGCCAAGGCGCGGTTTCCCCTTCCTGTTTGCTGCCGGGAAAAAGGAATCCGGGATACTGCCTGCGAAATGAAGACCAGAAAACCTCGTGTCCGCGACCGGTCAGGATCCGGGCCAGCATACCGAAATAGGTAACGATCCCGCCCCGGAATGGGGGCGCCGGGCCCAGGAAGGCCAGCTTCACGGGGTCCCCAACAGGTCGTTGACCGCGGCCAGGGCGGCTTCCGGTTTGAGGGTTTCCATGCAGAAGGATTCATTGCGGCAGCGGGGTTGGAAAAAACAGGTGCATTCCTGTTCGGGCGCCAGGATGCGGCCATTCCCGTAAAGCTCGAATTCATGGGGATTGAAGATATTGTTGAACAGCACCAGCTTTTTCCCCAGACCCAGAGCGATGTGCATGGCCATGGTCACGGCGCTGACCACCAGGTCACAGCGATCCATCAGGCCGATGAAGGTCTTCAGGTCAAAATGTCCGGGATAACAGGCCCCCGTGGCATCGGCCAGGCGCCGATTTTTCGAGTCCTCCCCGGGTCCTCCCAGCAATACCACGCCGTAGCCTGCATTTTGCAGCAATCCGGCAAGCTGCACCCAGTACTTTTCCGGCCACAGCCGGCTGGTCCAGCGCCCGCCGCAACCGGTGTTCAGGCCAATCGTCGCGCGCCCCGCGGGAAGGTCGAAATCCGGAACCGATTCCGGACGGTCCAGCACATATGGCTCGCCCTGGAATTCATAACCGCAGATGGAAAAAATTTCCTCGGGATAGCTCAGGGTGCAGGCCTGGTTCACGTCGTCGAACAGACCGGTCAGGAACTTGGCCTCCGCCGCGGCCGCCATGGCCGGTGTGACACCCTCGGTCACCGGACGGCAGATCCCATCGTCCCCCAGCGTGAACCCCATGCGGCGGTCCGCCGAAATTTCACGGGCCAGGGCACAGGCCTGCCGGTCCTTGTCCAGATTGATCACCAGATCAAATGGCGTCTGCCGCAGCCAGACCAGGGTCTCGGTATCCAGCCTTACCGGATCATCCACCACCGCGGGCAGCAAATCCGGAAAATCGGTCACCCAGGTCACCAGATGATCCGGAAATTCCCGCCGCAGGGGAGACAATACAGGGGTTGTGCGAATCACGTCTCCGGCGGCCCCGAGTTTGATGATCAGGATTCTTCCTGCGCGCGGGCGGAAATCCTCGCACCCATCGCAATGCACGCCCTTTTCCTTGTGAGGCAGGCAGGGCACATGACCGCGAAAGTGAAAACATTCGGGGCGGAAATTCACGTCAGGTATTCCTTTGGCTGCACCACGCCCTACTGGGCGAGACGCTTTTCGATTTTCTGGAGCTCTTCGCGGGCCTGAACATCCAGTCCGCTTGGTAATCCATACTTCAGGGCCATGGTGTAGGCCCCCTGGGCCTGTTGGTGATTTTCCATCTTCCGGTAAAGCCGGCCCATATGGAAATAGATGATCGCCTCCCGGTCATGGCTACGGGTGTGCTGGAGGGCTTGAGTAAAGGCGTCGATGGATTCGAAGTTCCGGTCCAACTGATCCAGGGCCTGGCCCCTGAGCATCTGCAACCGGCTTTTCGAAGGGGAATCCAGGCCGTGATCTCCACCCAGTAGATCATCGCAAACCGTCAGGGCGGATTCACCCTTGCCGGCCGCGAGCAGTTTCTCCACCCGGACCACTCCCTGAACAATTTCTTCGGGCAACGGAGCCCGCAATGCAGCCAGTTCCGATTTCAAATCCTCCGCCAGTTCCCGCATGTCCGGTGGCAGATCACCCTTGAGCGCTTCTTCGGCCAGGGATTGCGCCCGGGAATAATAGCCCCGGTTGCGGAAAAAACCAGCCAACAGCACCTTGGCCACGGCATCTCCGTCATCTTCGCTTATTGCCGTTTCGCATTCCGCTTCGGCCTTGAGTCTCTGTCCGGACCCATAGGCCTCCAGGGCCCGGTTGACGTGATAGCTGTAGGCCGCGTGCACCTGGTCCCGTGGCGGGCCCATCAGATCGACCGCGAAAGAGCCCTTCTCGTTCCGGGCAGTGATCACCACCATGACCTCTTCACCCTTGCCCCACGGCACGATGACTTCATGACGCATCCTGTCGGTCTCGTAATAGAGCAGGACTTCCCCTTTGACCCGCAGGACACTCAGGTCGCAATTCATATCCCCGCCGTCGACCATTAGTTTCCAGTTGCGGACCTGGATTTCCTCAAATCCCACATGGAACTGAAATGATTCCCGGGGAGTGAGGGTAAAACTCTCGGACGACCACTTTTCCCACACGCCGTTCTGGGCCCAAGCCGCCGCGGCGGACAGGACAATGGCTATTAATACCGGGACAGCGGTCCGGATCTTGCGGGAAACCCCTTGGTAAGGCCTTATCATGGTGGTCCTTTCAACCGGTCTCAGATCATTTCAACCGGTTGTTGATCAAATGACCAGGTTAACTATAATCCGTGAAACGATTATTCCGGGGTCCGGTGCAGGGCCCTCGAGAAATCTACCGGAAGACCGCCGGGAACTCAAGCCGCCAACTGGGGCTGTGATTCGTTCGCGCGTCAAACTTGAATGCATCCTGCATGACCACCAGGGAGGGAATGATGAAAACAGGGAACATTCGGAATCGCTTCGGCAGGGCCGCTGCCATGACCGCGGTGGTCGCACTGGTTCTGTTGGGCGGCACTTTGCCCGGTTTCGCCCAGACCGCCGAAGGGCACCCCCAGGATCTGGAGATCGAGATCATCAACGCCACCACCGGGGAACCCGGAACCGTGGACAGGATGGTTATCGAATACATTACCGCCCGCCGGAACAGCGTGGCGGATTTTGAACCCGACGGGTCCGCCTTTACGGCCCATGGAGTTCCGGTCATCAATAATGGCAAGTACATCGTCACCGTCTGGAAGGATGAGGTGCCCTACTGGTGGAGTAAACGCGGCCGCGAACTTGTGGATGGCCCGGTTGTCCTTCATGTTTTCGACACCGTTTCCAGCCTCGACGGAATATCCATTTCAGGTTTGAACCTGGTGTTGCGCCGTCAGGAATCAATGCTGCGCCTGGAATACATGCTCCATGTCGCCAACCTGGCCAAACCCCAGGTGACGGCCAACGGTTATCCTTCCACCTTCGAAATTGCCCTGCCGCCAGGAGCCTCGGAAATCGAGGCCGGCTATACGCGCGGACCCGACCCTACTTCCATCGCGGTAAACTTCTCCAGAAAAACCGCCGGTTTGTCCGTTCCCCTGACTCCGGGCCAGAACCAGATCCGTATCGAAGCCGTTGTTCCCTGGACCGACGGTATGGAAATCCCCGTGGGATCGAATCTGCCCGTCAATGCCTGGAGTGTCCTGACCTCACCCGTATGGCTGGAAGTCGGTTCGACCGATATCGAGGAAAACGACAGTGAACAGGTCCAGGGATTCCGCCGCTTTGCCGGTTTCCCCCTGGAAAGCGGCGAAACCGTCACCCTCCGGCTCAACTCCGGTGAACAGGCGGCCGGACCCGGTGAAGAACTGTTCACCAAGGAAGCCCCCGCGGAAAAGGATGCCTCCACGGAGGCCGATGCCGACGCCAAGGAGGGCGGGTCGCAGCTGCCCTTGATTTTAATGGGAATTGTGATCATCGTGATCGTTGTCGCGGTTCGCCGCCGCAGGTAATGACCCAATTTTCGAGCCGGGGAACTCCCTGTTCCCGGCCGCACAAGGAGATTCCATGTCCGGAACCATCGACCTGACCCTTGGCCACAGCCCCGACCCCGACGACGCCTTCATGTTCTACGCCCTGGCCAAGGACAAGATGGATACCGGACCCTACCGTTTTACCCATGTCATGGAAGACATCCAGACCCTCAACGAACGGGCTACCCGGGGGGAATTGGACATCACCGCCATCAGTGTCCACGCCTACGCCTTTGTCCTCGACAAATACGCCCTGCTGCCGGCCGGGGCGAGCATGGGCTTCGGCTACGGCCCCATGGTAGTGGCGAAGGAAAAGATCGCTCCGGCGGATCTGGCCGGAACGACCATCGCCATCCCCGGCAAGATGACCTCGGCCTATCTCGAACTGCAGCTGGCCATCGGCAAATTCGAGGCCGTCCATGTACCCTTCGACGAGATCATCCCCCGGGTCGTCAGCGGAGAGTTTCCCGCCGGTCTGATCATTCACGAGGGCCAACTCACCTACCGGGACGCCGGACTCGAAGAGTGCATCAACCTGGGACGGTGGTGGTGGGAAACCACCGGGCGCAAGGACTGGCCCCTGCCACTGGGCGCCAACGCCATCCACAAGAAACATGGCGACAAGATGAAGGACATCAGCGACATCCTGACCGGAAGTATTAAGTACAGCCTTGAGAACCGGCAGGCGGCCCTGGACTATGCCCTGGGTTGGGCCCGCGACATGGGCATGGACCTGGCCGATGAATTCGTGGGTATGTACGTCAACGACTGGACCCTGGACTATGGCGAACGGGGCCGGGCGTCCATCAGGGAATTATTGAACCGGGGCCACGCTGCGGGATTGATTCCCGAGGTGAAGGAACTTGAGTTCGTCGAGGGCTGATTGTTCGGCCAGAACTGACTGCGTGGGGTGAGGGTTTGAAACCTCACCCTTTTTTATTCGAGAAGCTCCAGCAGGCGGGGCAGGAAGATGATGATCGCCAGGACAATCAACAGCGGCACTACCCAGTTGCGCAGCGGCCTTCGCTTATGCTCATGATCAATCAGGCGTTTCCTGCGGCCCTCGGGGGGCCCGTCTTCGTTCATACCATCCTCCGGCTCGGAAATACGGGTACTTCAGAATGCCAGCCGATGGATCTTTTGCCAACAATCGATTCCGATCCGGGAAATGTCAGGACACGATGAACCAGTCCAGAGCCATCCCCACCACCCAATGGATGATCACCACATACCAGATAGATCCCGTTTGCCGGGCGATCCCGCCGAAGGCAAGCCCCGCGGGAATGGCCGAGGCCGTTTCGGCAAAGGGCCTGCCGAAATGTGCCACGACCGACAAGGCGGTCTGGATGATGTTTGCGCTGGCGAAACCGAATTTTTCCTTCAGTCCGAAGAGCAGGATTCCACGAAACAGGAGCTCCCACGCGGTATAGTAGATAAATTGGAGGCCCCCATGCCTGGCAAAGGGACCCGCCTGTGAGGTCAAACCGGTATCCAGCGGGTACACGGCCCGGATTTCCGGCTGGGAGGATGATAATTTCGCCATCAGGATCGCCACCGGAATTCCGATCGCCAGCCAGATGAGGCCCGTTTTGAACCGGCCGATTCCCAGACCGAGATCCCGGAATCCCATTCCACATAATGCCCGCGCGCAAAGCAGGGGAATCAGGCCGAGAATCAATCCGGCCGCCAGGTTGTGCCACAGCATGGAAACCGGCTGTCTCGTCATTTCCACCCAGGTGCGGCTGGCTCCGGTGACACCGATGACATCCGCCCGGGTCCAGTAATAGAACTGGGTCAGGGCGATCATGGCTACCAGAATGATCCAGGCCGGCCTGCTGTCATGCCCCGCTTTTTTGAAAGCGATGGATCGCACGGTAAACATTCTGCTCACCTCCCCCGATTCCCATCAGCCAGTTCAAAGTCTGCGAAACCCCGACCTTCAGGGACCGGGGCTCGTACCCCAGATGGGCCCTGCTGGTGGAGATGTCAATGGGCCGGTGTTCGAGAAAATTGTTCACCCAGGCAGGGGTGATACTCACCGAACCGCCGCACCACCCCCACAACGAGCAAAAATGGGCAAAGGGCAAAACCAGCTGGGGAGGAATTTTAACGACCCGGCGTTTGATGCCGGATATGTCCGAGATCAGAGCGAAGTACTCAGCCATGGATGCGTTTTCCCCACCCAATGCGTAGGCCTCGCCGCGACGGCCATTTTGCGCTGCCAAGGCGATGCCGACAACCACATCGTCGATGTGGACGTAATTGGCCTGCACATCTCCATCCGCCAGGCGAAACCGAAACCGGCCCGCCAGGTACAAAGCCATCAGCCTCGTCGTTCCGTTGGCGTCATTCCAGGGCCCCGGTCCATAGATCCGGGAAGGCCGGACAATCACGGCGTCATGGCCGTCGGCCATGTACTTCCGCACCAGGCCTTCCGCCGCCCGTTTGCTTTCCGCATATGGTGTGGGACGGCGCGACAACCCCCATGCAGTCGCGTACCTTGCGGGCGGCAATGCCGCCACCGAAGAGACATGGACAACCCGCCGTACCGAATGGCGAGCCGCGGACTTGAGCATCGCCGCGACGGAATCCGTGTTGATCCGGTAATATTCCTTCGGATCCCGCACATAGGCCTGGGCCAGGGCGGCCAGATGCATCACACGGGTGCACCCCGACACCGCCCTGTCCATGGCTTGATGATCTTCCAGGTTGCCTTCCACGATATCCACCCGATCCCGCACGGATTTTTCCAAACGACCGGCATCCCTGACGAAAACCCGGATATCCTCCCCCGCGGCCAGCAGATGAGGCACCAGGCGCCCGCCCACGAATCCCGTGGCACCGGTTACCAGAATCCTGTTCATGACAATTCCCCCTTGCTGCGTGACCGGTTTCGGTCCGAAAGATTCAAACCCCTTCGGGCAACATCCAGAGTGACCGCAACTTTCCCGACGGCAGGCCGGGACATATACAGCGCAACCAGTTTCTGCGTCACGACCGCGGTCGCCACTCCGGCCACCGCGTCGATGGCGTAATGATTGTTGGTATAGATTGTGGAAACGACGATGAACCCCGCCCAGACCGAGGCGATCAGCCCCGTGGTCCGGCTGAAATGCCGGCGCACCAGCAGGGCGGCGGCCACCGATCCCGCGCAGTGGGAACTGGGAAAGGCCGTACCCAGTGAGTCGCCCGCTTCAAAGAAGGCGTTGATGACCGGGCCGAACAGACCGCCCACGCCCTGAGCAACTTCACCTGACGCATGTGCCAGATCACGAGGACCCAGGACCGGCAAGGCCAGATAGATCAGGAAACAGACCAGGTAGGTGGAAATAAGGCCGAAGGTGTGGTATTCGAGGTCCCTCTCCCGTTTCCCGAGGGCCAATGCCACAGGGGGGCCGAGGACCAGCAGATAGTACGACAGGTAGGACAAACCCATGATGTTCCGCAACCAGGTCCAGGACAGGAAAGAGGATAAGACCTCGTTCAGGTGGAATCCCAGGAAGGCCAGGTCCATGGCCTTGATGGATCCGTCATGAACCAGTGGCAGAGTCAGATTGTACAACCATCCGATCTCCGACCAGGCCAGGGTCCACATGATGTAGGGGTAGATCCGGCCCAGAATTTTCAGGGGAGGCCGTGTATCGGATCCCACCCGGGGCATTTCCAGGAGAAGATAGGCCAGGCCGACGTGCAGAAACACCATGAACGGGGTCACCGATTCCTGGCCCGCTCGCATGACCCAGACTCCCGCCAGAATCACGTTGTAGGCCATCAGGAGAATTTCGACCCCCGGTTTATTATTTTTTAAATCCATTGGTTTCTCCTCAGCCATTCGGCGGTTGCGGCAACCCCCGTATCCAGTGAAAAGCGGGGTCGAAACCCGATTTCCGCCATGGCGGATCCGGGGTCGCAAACCCAACGCGCCTGGGAGAGTTCACGCACCCGGTCCCGGTTCAGGACCGCTGCCCGGTGCCCCAACCAGGCCACCGCTTCGGCGGCCAGGGCAATGGGACGGGCGGCAGCTACGGGCACCGCGAACTTCAGGGGCTTGCGCCCCAGGACGTGCCCGATGGCCATTACAAATTCTCCCCAGGTGATGGACCGGGGATTGGCCAGGTTGTAGGTGTTGCCCACCGCGCCGGGCGTCATGGCCGCCGCGATCAAACCGTCCACCGCATCGGCCGCGTGGACGACGCTGACCTCGCGATCCCAGGGGCCGATGGTCAGGGCAAACCCCTTGGCCACCATGCTGAACAGCTTCAGGACCACCCGGTCCCGGGGTCCGTATACCGCGGGAAACCGGCAAATCACGGCCGGAACCCGGTTGGAATAGGCGTGAATCACCGCTTCGGCATGAAGTTTCGACCGACCGTAATGCGACAGGGGGTGAGGCGGCGTATCGGCCGTCAGGGTCCCTCCCGCCGGGGCCGGACCGACCGCGGCCAACGAGGACATGAACACAACCTTCGGTGGTGAACAGGAGCACCCGGCGGCGGCCTTCAGGATGTTGGCGGTTCCCTGGGTATTGACTCTGTAGCAATCGTCCGGTGTCCGCGCTTCGGTCAGGGCGGCCAGGTGGTACACCACGTCCGCGCGGCATACGATGTTTTGCAGCGCAGACGTCTCCCCCAGTCCGCAATCATGAAATTCGATGTCCAGCCCCTTGATCCATCCCCGGTGGGCCCCGGGCCTTTCGATGCAAACGACTTCATCGCCGCGTTCCAGCAATTTTTCGACAAGGTGGCTCCCCACGAAGCCGGCACCTCCGGTAACTAGCGAGCGCATGACAGTCTCCCTTCTTCACTTTGCAGGGATTTGATGGCGTTGATGAGGACTTCGGGCTGTTCCTCGAAAATGAAATGACCCGCCTTGGGAACGGGCTGAACCGAGAACCGCGACAACCCCGCGCGCAGGATGTCGATTTCCTCGGCGGTCACCGAACCGGAATGGGGTGCCTGGCCTGCCAGCAGCAGGACCGGACTGGAAATATTGATGAGGTTTTCCTGCAGGGATTCGGGTTCCACGGCCCTCGCCATGGCACCGAGCGCGGCGATGAACCGATTCAGATCACCGTCGATATTCTTGAGGTAGCGGCCCAGGGTGCGCCGGTCGATCCAGGACCTGTCGCCCGAAGCCTCTTCCAGGTTGCTCTTGTATTTGTCCCGCAAGAGGCGTCCGCCACCCAGCTTGGCGACCACCGAGGCAAATTTCAGGGACCTGGCCACCGTCGGGGTGGCCGCCGATTCGTTGGGGCCGCCCTCGACCGAAACCACCGCCTTGACCAACTCCGGCCGACGGTAGGCAAGCCTGAGGGCCACCGAAGCGGAAACCCCGTGGCCCACGATGATGGCCCGCTTCAAATCCATTCCGTCCATAACGGCCGCCACCCGGTCCGCCTGGCCGGTCAGGGAGTAGTCCGCCTCCCTGGGCCTGCTGGAGGATCCGATGCCCAACGGTTCGATGATGACCGTCTGGAAGCCGGAATCATTGAGGGGGGAAACGATTTTCCTGTAACCATAAGCGCAGCCGGATAACCCCGGCAGCAGTACCACGGGATCCCCGGTTCCCGCTGAAATAACCGTCAGAACCTGTTCGGGAGCGACTTCAACCGTCTGCACCGTCCCCAGATTCAACATCAGTAACAGCATCAATGTCGTCATGGGTTCCCCCCCTTGATATCACGAATCTTTTCTCCTGATCCGCGGGTTTATCGATTTCAAGGGGGATTTTGCAAGGCAAGGACCGGGCAATATTTTTTCACCGAACAAATTTCAATTAATTTATTACCAACAACTTACATATCGCCTCGACGAAATCACGAAACATTTCCAACCCAGGTTTTCACCCAAAAAGTATGTTTTATTAAACACCCCGGTAAGCCCAATCACACACATTTCTTAGGTTGTGCCTCTGGAATTGTGTATGACCAGAACACAGCCTTTTCGACGGTTCCAGGCCCGCTGGGGTATTGGATATCATTGCATAAAAGTCCCCCGGGGGTTCCTCCGGTGACAATATATATGTTGTCAGAATCTTGTTTTTGACAATAAATATGTTGTCAATAATTCAGAAATGACCCAGTTGAATTTTAATAACTTGGAAACAAACGACATAGCTCAAAAAAGTGCCCCGGGGGGCACTTAGAAAAAATACAAGCTGTTGATAATAAATGATTTAAAGAGCTAAAAGTCCAACCAGGGGTCATACGGACCAAACACATTTTCAGACCCACAACACCATTCTTTACGGGCAGCCTTCAGTGCTCGTGGGTTTCGGCCACTTGCTGCTTGGGTAGTCGGTTCGGGCATCGGCCCTCAGAAAAAAAGATCCGGGTAATCCGCAGGGCCGAAGGCCTGAGGACATCCCGGATCTTTTTTTCTGAGGGCCGATGCCCACATCGATTACCCAAGCAACAATTGCACGGTATCCACCAGCACCTGAATGTGCTCCCCCGATTCGTAATCGAGGGTAGAACCATGAATACTGTGAGGAATGGAGAAAATCACGAAGATCACCACCATGGCCGCCACCGCCCACCATTTGCCGCCCGATTTCCCGGGACCGGCTTTGCTCGAACGGATCACCGCAGTCAGCCACAGCAACGCGCCGACGGCAAGTTTGTTATCCGTCAGGTCCTCACCCAGAGGCCAACCCGTCCAATACGCGTCGAAAGCGTATTTCTGGACGATGGGTCCCAGGATCAACCCTCCCACCATAAGAAAACCCAGGGTGATGCGGGACAATATTTTCAACGAGGGCCCGTTACTCAGGGCCTCAAAACCGGCCCGGGTGGAAAACAGGAACGCGAGCACGATGGCAAAAATGTGCATGATCAGAACCGTGTTGGGGACATCGCCCTTGAACCGGGCCACGGCGGCTTCGTCCGACGGGACCTTCACTTTCTGGCCGTCCTTCAGGAATTCCACATGGTACTCGACCTTGCCGGCCATACCCTGGCGGGGGATCAAGGCCCGCAGGACCTCCCCATCCCGTGCCATGGGCAACTCGATCCAGGGATCCTCGGTGGGGAAGCGCCGCCAGACAACCGTGGCCGACACGGCCTCGTCGGGCACGTGTACGGTTACCGGCATGTCGGCAGTGATGCTGTGGGTCCGCAGCAACTCGCCCTTGATGGGCGTGCCGACCAACTCGGTGTCAAATCGTTTTTCGTAGGTTGGTCCTGAAATTTTCTGCCAGACCAGAAAAGCGGCCGTCAGAATAAACGCCATGACCCAGAGCAGGATGACACGCTTCAAACCTTACCTCACAATTTACAGGGCCCGCGGAATACCGCGGGCCCCCGGTTCAGGCACCAGATCAGGCGCCGTATTTTTTGATCGCCGAATCCAGGCGCGGCAGCATGGCGAAGATAAACCCGGCCACCGCGAGAATGGCCACCGCCAACACGACGAACATGGTCGTGCCCGGCTCGAGCCCGCTGATGAAACCGGACATCTTGTTACCTACCGCCGTGGCCAGGAACCAGCCGCCCATCATCAGGCCGACCAGCCGCTTGGGCGCCAGCTTGGTCACCAGCGACAGGCCCATGGGCGACAGACACAACTCACCGAAAGTGATGATGAGATAATAATAGACCAGCCAACTCATGGCCGTTTTGGCCGCTCCGTCCTGCCCCAGCTTGGCCCCCACGGCCATGACCAGCAGCGAGATCGTCGTAATGATCATCCCGATGAATATCTTGCGGGCCGTGGTCACGCCCTTGCCCCGTTTGGCGCGCCAGGCAAAGAACCACACCACCAGTGGCGTCATGATCACCACGAAGAAGGGATTGAGGAATCCCGTCAAAAGTTCGGCGTTCATCAGACGGACATACTTGCCCGGCTCCAGCCGCGGCGTATCGGGCCCGGCATTGCGATAGACCTCTCCGAACGAGCCCTGGGACACCATGATCACCGGAATTTCGTCCCCCTCGATATTCCTGGTCAGGGCGACCTGACCACTGGAGGGGGTCTTATCGGGAACAATCTTGACGCTGGTGGTGGTCACCCCGTGGGCGTCCTTCGCTTCGGTGATGACGACGTTTTCATCCGGGAATACCTTGCACGCCAGACTGCCCACGAGATCGGGCTGGCCCGTGTAGTCGTGCACCGTGACCCCGGACATCCTGTCGGCCTCGATCATCTCAACCGTGGACTGGCTGAGGATCCGGGCGCCGAACATGGACTCCGCCTCCTCGGAAACGGTGAACAGGGTGCGTTCGTCAGGACGGGCAAGGTCCGCACCGGCGTTACCGAAGTAGGATGGCATGGCCTTCTGGGCGTAGAATTCCGTGGCGGTGGGAATCCACTCCGCCCGGCGGTCGGTATTGTGCTCGGCGAACACCGTGATCAATCCGCCGCTCAGATGCAGCACCATGAAAAATGCCCCACCGGCGATGTAGACCGGGATCAGGGCGGCCAGACCCGGCTTCTCCTGTGGGTTGGCCGTCCGCACCAGATTCAGGAAATAGCCCATGATCGGCAGCATACCGATGATGAAGCCGAAGGTCACGGGCCCGACGGTGTTGGTAACGAAGGGAACCTGCTGCCCCACGAAATACCCGGCAACCCCGAATCCTCCCGCGGGCAGCAGGATGGTCAGAAACATCTGGCGCAGTCCGAAATCACCCGGCGCGGTGGTGGGTTTGCGATCGGCGTCCCCCAATCCCTTCCAGTTGAAGAGCAGGATCGCAACCCCGATCAGCATGCCCACTCCGGCTGCGGAAAAGGCCATGTTGAAGCTCCACAGGTTGCGCAGGGGAGCCGCCAGAAGCGCGGAAATCGTCGCTCCGATGTTGATACCCATGTAGAAGATGTTGAACCCGGCGTCCCGCCGGGGATCATCCGGAGCGTATAGATTACCCACCATTGCCGAAATGTTGGGCTTGAAGAACCCGTTGCCGAAACACAGCAGCGCCAAGCCGGCATAAAAGGTCGGCATGCTGCGGATACCCAGGGAGAAATAACCGGCGGCCAGCAGGAGCCCACCGATCAACACCGAACGGCGGTAACCGAGAATCCGGTCGGCGATCATGCCGCCGACAAACGGGGTGAAATACACGAAGGCCATGTAGGTCCCGTAGATTTCACCCGCGGCGGAGGTCGTAAAACCCAGGCCGCCCCGTTCCTTGTCGATGATGTACAGGAAAAGGATACCCAGCATCAGATAGAAGCCGAGACGCTCCCACATTTCAGTAAAAAACAGGGCTTTCAGGCCCCGTGGATGCCCTTTGGGCGGGGCGCCGGTCATGGCTTGGGCTTGGGACATCATCAGCCTCCGGGATGGGAAGGGTGGGCAACCATGGCAGGTAGCCATTCGGAAACCATTGAAGATACTAAAGATAATGGCGGTTACCCGCTCCGAGAACCGGGAAACCGCCATTTAAATCGCGGTCCGAAGCAAAATACCCCATTCGGGCACTCGGGACCACTCATTTTTGGTTACAGGGCTATTCCACCCCGTGCATCAGGCGTGTCAAGGGCTTGGACAAAAGCATCAGGATGATCCCGATGCCCACCGCCACGAAGCCCATCTTGCCGAACAGACTAATATAGGTCGTCAGGCTTTCAGTCGGTGTCAGGACCACCTCGGCACCGCCTTCTCCCACCCCACCGGTGAGTTTGGCCAGACCCGCGGCCACATACATGGAAAAAGCGAAGGACAGGAACCAGGCGCCCATGGCGCTGCCTGTCATGTGCTTGGGAGCCAGCTTCGTGACCATCGACAGTCCGATGGGAGACAGGAACAGCTCGCCGGTGGTATGCAGCAGATACATGATGCCCAGGAAGATCAGGGGCACCAACGCTTCATCACCGACAAATCCCGCACCCAGCAAAAGCGCCAGAAAACCCAAACCGAGTTGTACGATGCCCATCCCGAATTTCATGGGGATGCTGGGGTTCTTCCCCATTTTGGACAGCTTGATCCACATCACCGAGAACACGCTGCCGAACAGGATGATGAAGGCCGGGTTGAAGAACTGCGTCTGGGAGGCCGGCATTTCATACAGGCCCATGATGTTGCGATCGACGTTGCGCAGGGCGAACAGGGTCAGGGAACTGCCGGCCTGTTCGAAGAAAGCCCAGAACACGACGTTGAAGGTCATCAGAATCATCAGGACGATGATACGGTCCCGTTGGACACGGTCGCCCTTGAACCCCTCGCGCAACAGGTGGTAACACACGTAACCCAGCAGGCCCATGAGGATCCAGAAGAGGAGATCCTTGCCCAGGATGATGATGTCCGCGCCGTAGGTGATCAGGGCGTAAAGGGCGGGAATGGCCAGAATGGATACGCCGTACACCAACTTGCCGTACTTGCGCAGGGCCTCGGGGTCGTTGGGTTCGCCCACGCCTTCCAGCTTGTGCTGGCCCCGCAGGAAGATTGCGATCCCCATCAGCATGCCAATCCCCGCCAGCAGAAATCCCCAGTGATAACCGAATTTCTCGCCGAGGGGAGCCACGGCCACGGTGGCCAGCAGGGCCCCGATGTTGATACCCATGTAGAAGATGGTGAAGCCCGAATCCCGCAACGGGTCGCCATCCTTGTACAGGCGCCCCACGATGGTGGAGATGTTGGCCTTGAAGAAACCGTTGCCGACGATGATGGCGGCCATGCCCAGGTACAGCCAGGTTTCGGTGCCCCCGAGAATCATGAACTCGCCCATGGCCATGACGACCCCGCCGAAGACCACAGCCCGCCGGAATCCCAGAACCGAGTCAGCCAGCTTCCCGCCCCAGACCGGAGCGGCGTATACCAGGGCCGTGTAGGCGCCATAGATACCGATGGCTTTGGTATCGCCCTGCATGAGGGCGTCGGTCAGGTACAGGATGAGCAGTCCGCGCATGCCATAATAACAAAGGCGCTCGAACATTTCCGCGCCGAAGCACACAGCCAGGCCTCTGGGATGTCCCTGGGTCATCTCTACTCCAGTGGTTGGGATGATGAAAAAATCCTGATTCGAATTGGAATCAAGCAGGCGGAAAACCCGGCAGGTTTTTCCGCTTCTGCATACTACGGTTCCACCCGAATTGCGTCAAGCTGTCAGGCGGGGCAGGGATCGTCGCTCAAAGCCGCGGCCAGGATGTCGTCCTGTTTTCCCCCCAGGTCCTTCCTCAACCCGGCCACGAACTCCGCTTCCAGATCGAGCTTTTTCAATAGTCCCACGACCAGGGGATGGGTGTGGGGATCGAGTTCCTGCTCAATGATCAAGGCCAGCAGATTGCCCACCGCCACGGCACGGACCACATCCTGGCACTCGCCGGCAAGCCGCGGATCGTGGTGGAATTCGATGGCCTGGCAAAGGACCTGCGGAAAGCCCCAGTTGTCGGCAAGCATCGCCCCGGCTTCGCAATGGTCAAAACCCAGAAGCCTTTTCTCGGCCCCCGTGACATCAAAGGCCGGTTCGGCCATCACCAGGGTTTTTTTGGTTCCCACGAGGTGGGCGTCGATGACCAGCATGCCCACGTCATGGACCAGGCCGGCGGTAAAGGCTTCGCATTTTTTCTTCCCGTGGCCCAGGCGGTCCGCGGCGAACGAAGAAGCGGAAGCCGCCAGGATGGAGTGGTTCCAGAACCGCTCGCGGCTCACGTTGTACCCGATCAGGTCCCGGCGCATGACCGGCGCCATTCCCGAGGCGAAGGCCATGGTCACGACGGCTCGGTTTCCCAGCATGACCAGGGCCTCCTGGACACTGCTGACCTCCCTGCGGGCCCCGTAAAAGGCGGAATTACTCATTTTGAGAACGTTTGCGGTCATGGCGGGATCACGCTGCAGGATACTGACGACGCTTTGGGCGCTGGCGTCTTCCTCGCGGAACAGGTAAAGCAGGTCGACGACCGTAGTCGGCAGGGATGCCAGATCGCCCGTATTTGCCACCAGATTATAGAGTGCCTTATTCGACATTATTTCCCCCATTTTTGAATTTCAATGGACCTGCCGCTCCCATGAAACTGGCCAAAATCTTGCCTCCCGACCGCGGTTTTGCACCAGTGGTCGACGCGGATCATGGCAGATTGCCCCAAATCTCCTCATGGGGCCGTTTCTCACCTGATTCTCAAGGTTTTAATCAAAAATCGAGCCCAACGGGGAGCCGGGGAAAAATTAGCGGGAATCCAGTCCGAAATGGCGGGCCAGTTCGAGGAATTCGGTTTCCAGATCCACCCAGCGGCCGGCGGCGCGGCTGTCCAGGGGAGTCTCCCCCAGGTTGACGATGGCCAGGCGGCCCCCGGCCTCCAAAGTGGCCAAAGGAACCGAAGCTGCCGGCTGGACCACCAGGGATGACCCCAGGACCAGCATCAGGTCCACCGACCCCGCCAGCGCGAAGGCCCCTTCCAGGGCGCCGACGGGCAGCATTTCCCCAAAAAAGGTGATGTCGGGTTTGAAGATCCCCCCACACTGGCCGCAGGTGGGCAGGCGGCCGGCCCGCACCTCGGGAGCAACCTGCTCAAAGGTCGCCTGGAGGCCGCATCCGGGACATGAATGCGTGGCCGGTGAACCGTGAAGTTCGATCACGTTCCGGGAACCCGACCGCTGGTGCAACATGTCGATATTCTGGGTGATGACCCCGCTGATCAGCCCCTGGGCTTCGAGATCCGCGCAAACGGTGTGAACGATGGCGGGACTGCGCTGATCAAGGGTATAGATGAAATCCCGGGCGTGTTCGTAATAGAAACCGGGGTCGCGCCGGAATTGGTCCAGGCCGAAGATGCGATCGGCGTCGAGGTGCCTGTAAATACCCTGGGGCCCGCGGAAATCAGGGATTCCGCTAAGGGTGGAAACCCCCGCTCCCGTAAAAACGGCGGTGTTGCTTGCGGATTCAATCATTTTGGCCAGTTCGGACATGTCCCCAGTATACGGATCGCGGGCCGGGGGACACCTCCTTTTTTGGGAAAATTCCCCTGTCCGGTCCGCGTGGCACGCCATCTGCATAACCCGGGTCATGAAAAGTGATCGTGGAATGATTACCCTGATGACGGTCTTCAGCGGCATAGCCTCGCTGATGTGCCTGCTTGTGGGGCTCCAACTGCTGTCCCTGGAGTCACAGATCGGACAGGCGATCCCGAAGGCAACCCCCGGGGCTGAATTTCAGTTCACACGGTGGCAGACGGAAGCCCATACCGGGGCCATCATGTCCCTCGGAGCCGGTATCCTGATTTTACTGTTTGGAATTCGCCACCACTACACCGCGGGAAAACCGGGCGGCAAAAGGTCACCGGAAAGCGGGGGTTCCGCCATGGATCTGGAATCTCTTTCGGTCCGGGTGTTCGAAGTGGACCAGGAGAACCGTTCGGTCGAGATCACTTCCGCCGATGACACCGTGCCTGAACATGGGAGGCAACAGCCCAAAATCGTCTGGCACCCTTTGTCCGGCCAGGAGGACGACCCCCATCAGCCAGCCCCTCCGGTTTGCGACCCGGCAGATTCCATCGTGCAATCGATCCAGGATGCCGTCTGGCCCGAAACCGCCAAAAACCGATCCCGTCACCCCGACCGCCAAGCGCGAAAATCATTCCTGGGCCGTATCATCCGTCGACGTGGCCGCCGCTGAGCCGGGCCTTGAATCCCAGGCCTTCGATCACCCCGGTCACCGCTTCGGGTTGAAGGTCCGAACCGCGGACCACCGCGCGTCCGTCATCGAGGAAAACCTGGCAATCGGTGACCCCGTCCAATTCCGACACCGCCCGTTTGACACTGCCGGAGCAGTGACTGCAGTGCATGCCCTCCACGGCAAATTCGATGGTTTGGGAATTATCAGCCATGGAACACTCCTGATTCTGGTCGCAACCGCAGGAATGATCCCTGCGGCGGGACAACCACCAACTCAATGTCATCACCAGGACCAGGGCCGCGCCCGCGGCGTGGTCGAACCAGCCGATCGAATGGTGGTCGTGACCGAAGTCGGAAAACAGGGGCACCGCCGCGGCCGCCACCGGCAGAAGCCAATCCAGCAGCAGGCCGCCGCCAAAGGCACTGACCGCGACCGTTCCCAGATAGATGGCCGCCGTTTTGCGGCCGAGCACCCTGGAGATGGTGGTCAACGTGGCCGCGTTCGTGGCCGGCCCGGCTATCAGAAAGGCCAACGCGGCTCCGGGACTGGCTCCCAGGAAAATGAAACTGGCCGCCAGCGGGACACTGGCCGTGGCGCAAACGTAGATGGGAATGCCCACGATCATCATCAGGGCAATGGAAAGAGCTCCGGAACCGAGGAAACCGGCCAGGAAATCCGCCGGCACCACGGCGCCCAAGACCCCCGCGATGAGAAGGCCGACCAACAGGGCCCGGCCAATGTCCCCGGGCAAGGTGACAAAACCGTAGTCGAGGGCTGCCATCAATTTCGGTCCCAGACCCTGCGGCCGTTCGATGTCCCCCGAACCCGAGCCCTCGAGGCCTTTGCCATCGGGTGAGGATCGATGAATATCCGGGTCGAAAGTCTGCACCAGTCCCCCGCCCAACAACCCGGTCAACAAGGCCGCCACCGGACGGAAGATCGCGAAGAGAGGTCCCAGCATGGTCCAGGTCACCAGGATGGAATCCACCCCGGTCTGCGGTGTGGAGAGCAGGAAAGCGGTGGTCGCCGAACGACTGGCGCCGTGCTGCCTGAGGGATGCCGCCACTGGAATCACGCCACAGGAGCACAAAGGCAAGGGAACCCCGAACAGGGAGGCCTTGAAAACCGGTTTCATCCCCCGGCCGCCGAGATGCCGTTCCAGCCACACGGGGGAAATGAAGACCGACAGCAGACCTGCCACCACGAAGCCCAGCAACAGCCAGGCGGCCATGCGGGCGGTGACCAGCCAGGTTTCGATAATGATGTGTATTATCAATTCAATCATGGCCACAATTTAAGGGGAGCGGGATTTGGAGGCTAGGATTATTCCTGGTCCCGGAAACCAGCTTCGGCTTCGGCCTGGCGGGCGGCGGCTTGCCCCGCGGCGACATCGACCCGGGTCAGAAGCCATCCCCCCACGGCAAAAAACACCACCAGGGACAGGATCCCCAGGCGACTGGTCCCGGTGCCCTGGCTGACCAGACCAAAAACCAGGGGCCCGGCGACACCCGCCAGTTTGCCGCTGCTGGAATAGAATCCGAAAAATTCACCGGTGCGGTGACGTGGAACCATGCTGGCAAAAAGGGACCGGCTCAACGCCTGGGCTCCCCCCTGGACCGTGCCCACCAGCCCGGCCAGGACATAGAACTGAGGGGCCGTGCTGAGAAAGAATCCGAAAATACTGATGACCAGGTATACGGACAGGGCCAGCAGGATCGCCGGCTTGGGACCCGTCCGTCGGGCCAGGCGGCCGAACAGGATCGCAAACGGGATACCGACGGCCTGGGTCAGGACCAGCGCCCCGATAAGATCGGTCATGCCGATGCCGATTTCCGAACCATACGCCGTGGCCATCTTGACGATGGTGCCGATGCCGTCGTTGTAGATCCAGTAGGCGACCAGAAAGATCACCAGTTGGCGGTACCGCGTTATTTCCTTCAGGGTGGCGACCAACCGGTGGAAGCCCAGGGTCAATACCGAACCCGAAGCCTCGCCCGGGGTCCGTGGTGTGGCCGGAGGCTCGGGCACGAACCTGAACAGGGGCAGGGAAAACAATCCCCACCACACCGCGACGCTCACAAAGGAAGCCCGGATCGCGAATCCCTTGTCGGGCATGGCGAACCAGTCGGGGTGCATGACCCACATCAGGTTGAGGACCAGCAGCAGTCCACCGCCGGCATAACCCAGCCCGTAGGCCTGGGCCGAAAGACGGTCCATGTCCCTGCCGCGCGCCAGCCCCGGCAAAAGGGATTCGTAGAAAATGATCGATCCGGCAAAACCGAAATTCGCGGCCACGTAGAGAACCGCGGCGGTGCGCCAGCCATCGGAGCCAAGGGTGGCGAACAGACCCGTCGCAAGCACACCCAGGCCCGCCATGAAAGCCAGGAACCGTTTGCGGCCGCCAATCACATCGGCCACCGCGCCCAGCAACGGGGCGGTGACAGCGATCAGCAGCAGGGCTCCCGCGGTCACGTAACCCCACAGGGCCGTGGCTTCGGCCTCGCCACGCCCCGCGGCAATGGCCCGTTCGCGAAAGAAGGGTGGAAAAAGCGCCGCCATCACCGTGGTGGCAAAGGCGGAATTGGCCCAGTCGTAGAAACACCAGGCGCGGGTGGCGCGGCGATCCATTTCAGGACCCCCGGGGTTTCAGGGCGCGGGTGGCGAACATGGTGGGCATGTAGTCGCTGATGGGATCTTCGATATCCGGGCCGAAGTCGTCTTCATAGAAACCCGTCAGGATAAATCCGGCGCTGATCTGGCCGCCCAATTGATCAGTCAGGGTGTGACTGAACTCCATCGGCATTCCCTGTTCACGAAACCGTTTGAGGGTATCTTCATCGAGGCTGCCGACATCCGAATAGGGCAGCTTGTTCTGGAATTTCACCACTCCCTTTTCCGCGAGTTCAGGATCGAAGCAGTAGTAGACCGGGTTTATCATTCCCGAAAGGAGAGCTCCCCCCGGTCGCAGGACCCGGAAGGCTTCCCGCCACACGGGCTCCAGGTCGGAAACGAAGCAGTTGGAAACGGGGTGGACGATCAGGTCGAAGCTCGCATCCGGGAACACACCGAGATCGGCCATGTCGCCTTCGACGGTCTGCAATTCCAGGGCATCCCTCTGCGCCACCATCCGGTCCTGGGCCAACTGGGCCGGTGAATTATCGTACACCGTGACGCGGGCGCCGGCCGCCGCCAGAATCGGCCCCTGCTGACCGCCGCCGGAAGCCAGGCAGAGCAGGTCGCAATCCGTCAGATCGCCGAACCAATCTTTTGGCACCGCGAGTGAAGGAGTCAATATGATCTTCCAATCGCCGTGGCGCGCCGCTTCCACCACAGTGGTGTCCACCGGAACCGTCCAAAGGCTCTTCTCGGCCACCTTGCGGTCCCAGGCCAGCCGGTTGTAGTCGCGAATATCCAAGGGGCTCCCTACCAGTAGTAATAGATTCCCGCCTGGGGAATGACTTTGATATCTCCGCTGCTGCCGAGGTAGGCGAAATCACCTTCAATCTGAAGCGACCAGCGTTTTCCCATCAGGTATTCCATCCCCACCCCCGCTCCGTAATTCCAGTTCTTTTCTGTTTCCCAGACATCGGTGCGGACCTGTTCGTCGTCGTAGAAATAAGCGAATCCGGCGGAGATGAAGATGCGCGTGCGCTGGTCCTGGCGCAGGATGTAGTTCGCCTGGAGACCGATGTTGTGCTGTTTGTGGTCCCCCGTATGCCAGATGCCCCCCGAGACCTGGAAATACAGCCACCATTCCAGCGGCAGGCGGAAGGAAAGACCGTGGCCACCCATTTGGCCGTAATGCAGACCGATGCCGCCCTCGAGAGTGTCGACCGAATCGTTCCAGTCGCGGACGCCGCCGTCCTGGGCCAGAGCCCCGGTCCCGGCCAGACAAAAAACAACGGCAACAAAGGCAATCGCCATCGCCTGCGCCGCCGGTCCGGAAATCCTGTGGTGTGTTCCTTCACGAATCCGGGTCAGCATCCTGCCACCCCCTGCTGGGCTTGGGTTTCATCCTGAATTTCCGATATGATGCACCATGCTGGAGCAATATTCCATCAGGAATCCCTGACATCCCATATGTCCTGCGACCCGTTAGCTCCTACCTGGGGAAAGGCAGGAAAAGGAGCGTTTGAATTGAGTGCGGAGGGAACTTAGTTTTACCCGTAATAGACTCTGAATAAAATTCACCAACCACGGAGAACCGTAAATGAAATACCCGAAGTTTTTCGACACCATTGAAACCATAAAGCTTCAGGACAAACTGTCCGCTTTCCTGGGTTCGCTCGAGGACGGCCTCGTCGAGTTCAGTTACCTCGATGTAGTCAAGGCCACGGGCCACAGCTGCCCGACGGTCGCCGGCGCCTACCTGGTAACCCTGGAAGGATTGAAGGCTCTTTACAAAGATGAAATGCCCGTCCGGGGCGAGATTTTCGTTTCCTTCAGGGAGACCGCCGCCGAGGGCGTGGCCGGAGTCATCGGCAACGTCATCACCCAGATCACCGGGGCCACGACCACTTCAGGGTTCAAGGGAATCGGCGGAAATTTCGCGCGGCACAGTCTGATGGAATTCGAAGCCGACACCAATGCCAGCGTACGACTCAAACGTCTCGATACCGGCGCCACGGTGGAAGTGACCTATGACCCCAGCGGAATCCCGGGCCATCCCCGCCAGCAGGAAATCATGGAGCGGTTGATGCAGGGTATGGCCACGTCCGAGGACAAGGCCGAGTTCGGGACCATGTGGCAGCAAAGGGTTGAGGCTATTTTCAACAGCATCGACAAGGTTATCACAGTCGCCTGACAGTTCCGGGCCCGGGTCCTACCGGTAGGTGGATTTGAGGGTGCCCCAGCTTTCTTCCGTGGTCGGCACCTGGCCTTCGGTAACCACAAACACCGGAAGATCGGACGATCCGCTCGCCGGATACATTGGCAGTATCCAGCCGGTCAATTCCGCATCCCGATACCAGAAGTCCATCTCGCCCTCGATCACATCGACCGTGGGATACCTCAAGCGGATTTCCCCAGGCCCCGACCCCAGGTAGCGCAACTGGAAAGACTTCAGGGTGATGTGCCGGTTACCCCCCACAGGCACCAGAGTGCCATAGCAGTATCTGTATTCGAAGCAGACTCCGGTGCAATCCGGGTGGACGGGTCTGGCTGCCTTGTCCACGAGTTCAAGGTTGGCGGTCAAATCGAGGGTGAAAGAGTAGCAGCCGATATTACCGACCGCCTCATCGCCCCGATCACCCAGGTGGGGATTTTGCGGGTCATCCAGAATGACATATACGGTAAGAATGTCTCCGGACTCGGCGGCGGCTGTCACCGCGCTCATCTGCTCGTCGGCATACACCCCCACGGCGTTCAGTTCCTGGGCCGGCGCCCCGCTCCAGGTTGTTGAACCCAGCACTCCGGCCAGGACCAGATACAAGATTTTGGTCGATCGCATGAAATTCCCCCTGCCGTCACCGTCGATGAAACCCGGTTGGTTCCGTCTGCTTTCCCAGCCTAAATGAAAAATGCGAATCCGGCAAGGTTGGCGGAGTGATCGAGGTCCATTTCAGTTGATCCCGGATTCTGATGAGATAAGTACTTTCAGCAATTGACCCTACGTTCTCAGCGGTGCTAGGGTTTGGGCTCGCTCCGGGGATATGATTTTGTGGCTGACATCCGCTACCCGCATCCCCTGCATTCACAAGTGATCCTGGTGAGTTCAAAAAGAACACGCATGAAACCAGCCTCAGCCCTGAAATCCGGTCTGGCGGCCGCCGCCCTGAGCCTATTGTTTGTCGCCGGCGCAGCTGTCGCCCGGTCGGACGAACAACTTGCCCTGCCCGTCGGCAGCCGCCAGGGAGAGTTGGACTTCGACGGCGTCCTGGACGAACCGTTCTGGTTGACCGCGGCGTCCATCGACAGCCTGACCATGGTCGAACCGAACGTGGACCAACCCGCCTCCCTACGTACCGTCGTGAAGATCGTCACCGACAATGAGAACATCATCCTGGGCATTGTCTGCTACGACGATCCCGAGGCGATCACTGCCTATTCCAAAGCCCGTGACGTGTATCTGGGTAACGAAGACCACATCAAGTTCGTCTTCGACACCTACCGCGACGAGCGCAACGGATTCGTATTCGCGGTCAACCCGTTTGGCGCCCGCTACGATGCCCTGGTCGCCGACCGCGGCGAGGGTGAGAACGCTAACTGGGACGGGGTCTGGGATGCCAAGACATCCATCAACGCCGATGGTTGGAGCGCGGAAATCGTCATCCCGGTCAAGACTCTGAGCTTCAAGAGAGACTTGCGCGAGTGGGGCTTCAACATCGAGCGGCGCATCCAGCGGATGCTGGAAAAGGACCGCTGGTGCGCCATTAAGCAGGACTACCAGGTCATCAGCCTGGGTCAGGCAGGCCTGATAACCGGACTGCCCGAATTCGACCTGGGCCTTGGCCTGCTGGCGAAGATTTCCCCCACCGCGGGCTTTCACAAGAACAAGGGCTCCAAGACGGAATTCGACGCGGACCTTAGCGGCGACCTGACCAAACGGATCACGCCCGACGTTTCGGCCACCCTGACTTTAAACACCGATTTCGCCGAAACCGAAGTGGACGCCCGCCGCACCAACCTGACCCGTTTCCCGTTGTTTTTTCCCGAAAAGCGGACCTTCTTCCTGGAGGGCGCGGACATCTACGACTTCGGCCTGGGGCTGGGCTCGGACGTGATCCCCTTCTTCAGCCGCCGCATCGGGCTTTACCAGGGATCCCAGGTGCCCATCATTGCCGGAGGCAAGTTGAACGGGAAGGTGGGCAACACCAACTTCGGGGGGCTCTATGTCCGCACCGACAAGATCGACAACCTGGTGCCGGCCGCCGACATGGGTGTGGTCCGGGTCAAACAGAACATCCTGAAACAGTCGAACGTGGGACTGATCGCCACCGTCGGTGACCCAAGCGGACTGAAAAACAGCTGGCTGTCCGGCGTCGATTTCACCTATCAAACAACTGACCTGTTCGGGGACAAGAACTTCCTGATCGGTGCGTGGGGGCTGTACAACAACCGGCCGGATCTGCGGGGGATCAAGACCTCGTTCGGGGTCAAAATGGACTACCCCAACGACCTTTTCGACATCTCGCTCACCCACAAATTCATCGGCGACGCCTTTAGGCCATCCCTTGGTTTTGTGCCCCGCAACGGCATCAAGTACTACCGCGTGGGAATCGACTACATGCCCCGGCCCACCTGGCCGCGCATCAGGCAGTTCTTTTTCGAGACCTCGTCGCTGCTGATCACGGACTTGGACAACCGCTGGGAAAGCTACAGCGTTTTCACCGCGCCGGTTCATTTTCTGCTGGAAAGCGGCGACCGGTTCGAATTCAACATCCGGCCCGTCGGGGAAAGCCTGCGGGAACCTTTTGAAATCGGAGACGGTGTCATCCTGCCGGCGGACGACTACCACTATCTGCGTTACCGGCTGGAATTTGAAACCGCGAGCAAACGCGCGATGAGCGGCGAGGTGTCCTGGTGGTTCGGCACTTTCTACAGCGGCACCCTGGACGAGCTAGCATTGGAATTGAGCTGGCGCCTGACCAGCAACATCATCCTGGAGGGCAGTTTCGAAAAGAACATCGTGGACCTGCCCGAAGGCTATTTCGAGCAGGACCTGATCGGCACCCGGCTGCAGCTGAACTTCTCGTCCGACCTGCAACTGAGCAGCTTCCTCCAGTACGACAACGAGAGCGATTCGGTCGGCACCAACACCCGCCTGCGCTGGACGATCACTCCATTGACGGACCTGTTCGTGGTCTACAACCACAACATCCGGGAGATACCCGAGGATCAGTGGCAGTTCGACTCCAACCAGTTCACCGTCAAGTTGAGTTACGGGTTGTGGTATTAAAGGCCCCTATTCCTCCCCGCAAACGGATCCGTCCGTTCTCAGGTCACCCGACCGGATGGTCAAGCTGAACGACCGGTAAACCACATCGCCGTTCACGGGTGTATAGACTGTTCCGGAGATCACGCTCTCCATCTGGGCACCTGAGTTCGAGAGCACCTGAAGGACAGACGGGGAATCTTCGTCATTGATCGCAAACCAGCCGCGCTCACCTATCTGCCATCCGAAATGACAGCCCCAGGAGCCGGTAAGGCCAGGTATTGGGCCAACCTCCTCGAAGATCTGGACCGTGCCCAGCCCGTCGGCGTCCGGATCAATCTGGCCGAAAGTCATCGTGAAGGGACCGGTCTGGGTCCCAAAGAGATGGGCCGCGAAATCACCGCTCCAGGTGCCGTCACCCACGATGGTAAGGGACCAGGAACAGGAACAGGTGCCGGTTTCGACATGGGCCTGGCCGGAGATTTCAGGATCTTCCTGGCTGGTGGCCACGACCAGGACCTCTGCGGAGCCACCACTGGTCGGGGCTTTGAATACTCCGGTCGTCTGGTTGATGGTGCCGACCACAACACCACCGGTCGTGACCGGTGCCAGGGACCAGGTGACTGCCGTATTGTCCAACCCTTGGACATCGGCAGTGAAGCTCTCGGTTTTCCCGTTGGCCACGCAGATACCATCGGGGCTGACGATGATCGTTGCCTTCTCGTGCTTGACCGTCACGATGTCCAGGCGGGGAGGATCACCGGCGGCGCGCAGGCCCTGCCGGCTCATGCTTTCCACAACCACCAGGAACGGGTACTTTTTTTCGTCCGTTGGAGTCAACAGCGGGCGAGTTCCCGGCTCGTTGGTTGCGTTGCCCATGCCGTCGTTCCAACTGCCCTCTTCGGGGCGCCAGTCCAATATTTCCAGTTCGGCGTACTGGAGGGTGGTGGTGATATTGACGACTTCCCCCGGCTTTTTCACGAAGACAACGCTGGGCACCGCCGTCACCTTTATCGCCTTGGTTTCAATGGGCAGATCGGCCGAGATGGTCTGGAATCCGAACTGCTCCGAAACGGCGCGAACCCTGATGATATCCGGGCCCACCTGGGCCGGACGGATTTCGCGCCACTTGGTGTCCACCGTTACCCTGCCGATCACGGCTTCCCCCCGGCTATAGGGAAGGTCGGTGATATCGACACGCCAACGCTGGGAACAAAACTCCACCAAACCGCTGGGTTGGCCGTCCAGAAAAAATCCCACACTCATGCCGACATCGGTCATGGCTGCATCGCGCAAGGTCTCGCTTCCCTTGATCTTACCCAACTGGGCCGCACCAAGGCCCGCCCCCGCCAATTGCATGATTGCGTCGAAAATGGCCTTGTCGGCAACCCAGCCGTTGGATTTGGCGATCACGTTGACATCGGACCACCGGGTGAACCCCGGCTCGTCCTCCGACAACTCGGATTTATCGAGGGCGAAGTCCAGACTCACGAAAGCACTGGGGTAGGTGTTGGCGTAATATTCGCGGGATGTCTGGAAAGCGTAAAGGCCGGCTCCGGCCACCGCGGCCAAACCGCCGAGCCCGGGCACGAAGGCCGCCGCACCGAGGGCGAGACCCGTGGCGCCGAGAATCTGGGCCGGGGCCCCGTTGGGATCAGTCGCGATCTTGGCCTCGAAGGCCGTTTGCATCGCATCGGAAAGTTGCGGGGCCGTCGAGACGGTCGGCCCCATGTTGACGCAGCCATCCTTGGCCGAACCATCTCCATACCAGGTGAAGGCCGAAGTTTCGGCCCCGGTCAAATGGTCGATGTCCGCCTGCACCACCGAGTCCACCGGTGCGTAGCCGAATATGCGATCGAGCAGATCCTTGGCTTCGGCATCCAGGTAAGGCGAGGATCCGTCGGCAATCCGCGCCAGGCAATTCGGATTGTTCGAGTCGTCCACAAAAGACTGGGCGAACTTGAACGGCAGCAGGCGAGTCTCGACATCCTCAAAATCCAGGGCAGCCAGAGCCGCGAACGAACTGCCTTCAAGCACCGCGCGCTGGTCGATGTGCTCCCGCAGGACCGACACATAACGCGCGAAACTGCCAGGTGCGGCCGGAAGGGCTCCCAGGTCGAGATCCAACACCGGGCTGCGCGTTTCACCCGCGGCGATCAGCAAGCTGACCGGACCGCCTTCATTCGGAAGACCCGGATGAAATGGCGCCATGAACCACGGCAAACCTTCGGCCGGAATCTCCAATGGCAGCGTGAACAGATCAAGCCCCTCCTTATCCAGAAAAACGACTTCGTACGAGGTAGCGGCTTTCGCTGCGGGAATACCGCTGACGGAGATCCTGGCCATCGGCAGGCTGCTTTTGGTTGCCAGTGCAGCGTTATCCAGATCAGTGGTCTGACCTGGTGGTGTAGCAACGTCGTCACCTCCCCCGCATCCGAGAAAAAGGGCCGAAAACAATAACAACAGCAATAGGACCGGGTGTTTTAGATGGCGCACGGTTGGATCTCCTGGAGTGATCGGGGGGAAATTAGGCCTCTACGTATTTGTAAAAACGGATTTATGTATGGGAACCGGACAGATGTTCTCCAAAATAATCATGATGATGAAGTTTTGATCATTTGGAAAAAGAGCCAGGGTCCCATCCTGAATGATTCTCGCCCAAGACCATTCAATCCGGAAACCCTGGCTCATTTCGAAACATGACAGCGATATCCCAATTCCCGCAAATTCCCCACCGGCATGATGCCTGACCCTGCGATTTTTGGAATTTACTGCGACACACTTAATAAGAATCATTAAGATTATGATAGAATGTTATCGCGTTGACAATGCAGGTAATTTAATCATATAATGCCTAAGTTTACAGGCATAAACTATATGTTTTTGACACGCAATTTCATTTAGTTTTTACCTGGTGTTCGCTCCGGGAGGATTAGTGATGGAACCAACTGGAAATCTCGAGCGCATTCTGGACAACCTGGAAGTTGGGGTTTCCATAACAACTTGGCACCCTGAAGACCCTGTCAAAGCGGAATATATCTTCGTCAATGACACCCGCTGCCGAATATCTGGGCAGTCCAGGGAGGAAATCATCAAACATCCTCCCATTCAAAATTTTACCCGCGAAACCAGGGTCCTGGCAGAGAAGTTGTTCTCAGGGCTCCGCGAACACGGACACTTCACCTTCGAAACGATCCTGATGCACCGTTCAAACGAGGCCATTCCCGTACTGTTGCATATGAAACTGATCCAGATGGATGGAAAAACCGTTGTGATGAATGAACTTCACGATATCCGTCACTTCAAGGAGACGGAGTCGCTTCTGAAACTGTCGCGGGAAAGCATGAGCGAGATGTTGACCATGATCGACAAGGAGAAACAAAAGATCTCCGAGAACATCAAAAGTAATATGGGGCTGGTCCTCTACCCCCTGATCGACCAGATGCGGATCACCGCGACCGGCGCCCAAAAGGAAGTCCTGGATATCATGGTAAACAGGATCGGGCACATTGCCAGAGAGATGGGTGTCGTTGATCCGATCAATTCGTTCGGGTTGAACCTGACCAGGCGTCAGATCCTGATCTGCGAAATGATCCGTGACGGAATGACGAGCAAGGAAATCGCCCGGGCGTTGGATTGTTCACCGAGCACGATCAATAATCACCGCAATATCATCCGCAGAAAACTGAAAATATCGGGGAGCGCGACGAACCTGCAGGCCTTCCTGAACAGTCCGGTCGGCAGGCAGACCTGAGGGTTGGTTTGGGATTGCGGGAATTTGACGATAAGGTTGTGGCTCTGAAAATGTGTCCGGATTTGGTGGAGGGGCGTAGATGCTGTTTTATCCAGCGAATATGACAGTTTGTCAAAAAGAGGTGCCCCCGGGGGCACCTCTTTTTGATGTCTAAGCTGTTCCTACTGCCAGACACAATTTCGGAGGCACAACCAATGATATTGGTGACCGGCTGCAGAAAAACCTCCCCACTGTCCTAAACAAGCCCAACATGCTACCCTGATTTCCCCCAACACTACGACTCACCCCGAAAGGCCTCCTTTTGCAAACCCCATTGATCGCCCCCGACCAGAGCTGGGCCATATGGGCCGTCCTGCTGGGCGCAGCGGCCTTCGGTTTCAAGGCCGAAAACACCAAGGTCGGCCGCAAGCTTTCGGGAGCCATCCTGACCATGGGTTTTACCTTCACGCTTTCGAACCTGGGCGTGATCCCCGCCGACAAAGTTCCGGCCTACGACGTGGTCTGGGGTTATCTGGTCCCGCTGGCCATCCCATTGCTCCTGTTCCGGGCCGACCTACGCCGTATCCTGCGCGAAGCGGGCCCCACCCTGCTGGCCTTCGTGATCGGCGGCATCGGGACAATCATCGGCACAATCGTGGCGTTCAACGTGGTACCCCTGGGCGAAGAGGGCTGGAAACTGGCAAGTATCTTTTCGGCCACCTATATCGGGGGATCGATGAACTACGCCGCGGCCGCCGAGGCGGTGGGACTAAGGTCGGGAGATCTGTTGAGCGCCGGCGTGGCCGCCGACAACCTGGTGATGGCCCTGTATTTCCTGGTCCTGTTCGCGCTGCCGTCGGTAACCTGGCTGCGCTCCCGCTATGTGAAGCGCCACACCGCCGTCGCCGAGGGATCCACCGAGTTGGAGACCAGCCGGCAAACAGCGGCCACCCTGCCTGATGTCCAGGGCGCCTCCCTGTCGCTGGCCATCGCCCTGGGCCTGTGCGCGGTCGGCTTCGGCCTGGCTTCGCTGACCGGCTGGCGGGGCGCCGGTATCCTGGTGGTTACCGCCCTGACCGTGGCCCTGGCCACATCCTTTCCCGGACCCTTCCGGAAACTGGCCGGAGCCGAAGTTCTCGGAACGTTCCTGATGCAGATCTTCTTCGCCGTAATCGGCGCCAGCGCCAACGTCTTCGTGGTGATGAAAGTCGGCCCGGTGCTGTTCGTGTTCGCCGCCCTGATCCTGACCATCCACCTGATCTTTTTGCTGCTGGCGGGCTGGCTTTTGAAACTCGATCTGTCCGAGATGATCATCGCTTCGAACGCCAACATGGGCGGCCCTACCACCGCCGCGGCCATGGCGGTGGCCCGGCGCTGGGAAACTCTGGTTCTTCCGGCTATCCTGTGCGGTACTCTTGGATACGCCGTGGCCACCTTCATCGGGGTGGCGCTTGGTCATTGGCTGCGGCCGTAAGTTTCCGACCAGTCCGCAGGCCTTGTGATTTGGCGGGACAAACAACAGGGAAACCCGGCGAAACAGTCGCCGGGTTTCCTCTTTTCAATCTATCGGACCTTCGTCACTCACCATCCAGGCATTTGTATTGGGCGCGGAATTTGTCCGCCCCGTTTTCCCCGATCATGAACTGGATATGTTCGCGTTGGGGAGAACCGCCCTCGAAGGTGATTTTCTTGTCCAGGGCCCGCACCCGGGCACCCGCCATATCTATGAACCCGTGCTGATTACCGTTCACGTCCGCGCTGAACGGAGGTCCCACGGCCTGGCCTGTGGAAGGATCGACGGGCACCGCCGTCAACGTCCCTCCGTAGCCCGCCTCATAGGAATACTGGCCGTATTCATCCACCATTGCGGAGGTGTGGAAATGCACGGGACCTTCGATCCAGAGGAAATCGTAGGGACCATCGCTGCAGTAGGGCCGGGGCACGAACTGCCCGAATTCAATGGTCGTCGTGGAACTGGTTTCATCCATGATCACGGCGGCCGGACCGGCCAGATGGATGACCATGGCCACACCGTCGTTGGGAATTCCCACCGGATCTTCCACCGGAGGCGGCGGTCCGCCGATCATGGCCAACAATTCCGGCGGCAGTCCGTTATAGACAGCGGGAATAATGTACCGGAAAGTCGGCGCGGTGGTGATCTGGCCGCTCGGCATCAGGTCGGTCGCAGGATTGAGCAAGCCGGTGCGCATCATGTCACCGACCACCATGTCCTTCGCCGCGTTCCAACTGAGCACCTGGTGATCGGTGGTGCCGGGAATCAGAACTTCAAAATGCGCAGCACCAATGGTAATGGGAGAACCGTCGTCCCCCACCGCCCCGGTCCGGAAGAGGCGCAAATGGAACCGGACAGGAGAATAGTCACCAAGGGTGAGTTGGATGACCGATCCCCGCCAGGCGCCTTCGGTGGCGTAGTTCGACTGCACGCCGCCGCCGAGAGCATCTTTCCAGACCTGATTGAACGGGTAGGCATCCGGCAGGCCCAGAACCGAGCGGTCCCCATCCAGTCCGAGAAGAGCCGCGCGGATCTGAACCGGATCGGCATGCCCGGTGAAGATGAGATTGACCGGGTCCATGGGCACCCCGTCCAGTTTGGCGCCGGTGTAGGGCCAGCAGGTCAGGATGCGGCCAAAGCAATCGATGTCCACCAGGTCTGCGGGAATAATGCTCCCGTCCTGGACTTCGGTCTCAACACCCTTTTTATCCATGCCGATGAACTGGTCGGCCTGAGTCGTGGACTCGGGTTCGAGCGGAGTCTCCTGGGAACATCCGAAAAGGAACAGCAGTCCACCCAGAATCAGGATCGGCATCAGGATACTCGGGAATTTTCGGAAATTTTTCATGTTTTTGTCCCCCTAAAAGTTGAGCGCGCGAAAACCCGCGGATTGCGGATACATCGCGGCACTGCCGGAATTAAAATGGATTGTTGGAATATGGCTGAGATGACGGGGATTCCCCCTTCCCGGGCAAGTTGAGTCATTGTAACAGGTTCTTGAAAAAACACAATCATATTTTTGGCAGCTCTGCCCCCAGGGGACAACCCGATCAAGACCCACCTGATTTACGGAAATGTGCGATAAATCCGAATTGTTTCATCCCTGAACCGGATTGGAATGGTTTGGACAAGCGTATACGTCCTGAGAAAATCAGGGTTGGCGAACATCTCCGCATCGGGGATCCGGATGAATTCATCGTTTCCCGAAGAAACCAGGACCACTATATCAGGGTGTTTTCCCAATACATGATCAGAGTCGCTTTTAAAATGCTGCCGGCCGGTCAGGTGTGAAATATGCGGGTCGATGAGGCCGAACATGTCGACCACGGGCCGTTCACTGAGGTACCCCACCAAGCCGATATCGCAAAGGGCTACAGATGAACCGGGCGGAGTGTTGTCAACAATCCACTCGGCCGTCTGCCGGTAACCGTCGGTGAGATAGGTTCCGTTTTTCACGAAAGGAAGGACCGCTTTCCCGGTCGCCCGTTCAACTTTGTAGACATTCACATATCCCATGGCCATCGTTCCGACCATGACAATGATCAGCGGCCATTTCAGGGCCCGGTTTTGTGATCCTGAGGCCTGCCGGGTCAATTGAAGAATGATGCCGAGGCCGGCTGCGCAACCCGCCGCCAACACCGGCAGAACCGGGACGTAGAACCGGTAGAAATGCATCCAATCCCCACCCGCGGCGATCACCACTCCGGCTTGGACGATCACGATGACGGCGGAAAACAGGAAGGCCAGGGAGAGTTTCCGGTTGAACAGGTTGGCCAGGAACAGGCCGACAAGGATCGCCCCTCCGTTTTCCCGCAGAAAATCGAGGGAGTAATGGACGCCTTCAACGAAGGCCCTGCTCTCGCCGGTCATCTTGGCGTAAAAGGTATTCGGCAGGGGGTCGCCGTAATAGGCCCATTTCCAGGCAAACATGGATGTGACAACCACGAGAAGCGCGGCAAACTCGATCCACATCAAGGCGGATGACGGCTTCGTCTCAAGGGGACCCTCACCTGTTGATTCAGGGGAAGGGACCTTGCTTATCCATGTACCGGCATGGCGCCAGATCAGGAACAGCAATGCGAAAACCACACCTTCAGGACGCATGAAAACAAGCAGGGCAAGGATCAACAGAAATATTCCGCTGCTGCCCGAAGTCGGTCTTTTTGTGGACGTGACAAATCCCGCCATGATCAGGGCCGCAAACGGCACGGTTTCCAGCCCGGTGGTGGAGTGGCGGGGCAGCATGGGATTGAGCGCGAGAAAAAGAGGGGCGGCCAGGGCGGACAATCCCGCCCCGGGCCACAGGATTCTGGCGGCCTTCCATGAGAGCACCAGGGCCGCCAACCCCGCCAGAAGCGCGGTAATCCGCAATACCAGCAAAGGGGCCAAATTCAGTTTAAGGGCAAGGCCGGCATAAAGAACCCAGGCCAGATTTGAATATCCTTCGACCCGTTCCCCGGGGTTGAACACAAGGCCGGAACCATTCACCAGATTTTGCGCGTAGCGCATGGAAATGAAGGCGTCGTCCTCAATCCACTCCCAATAGTAGAGGGCATGGGCCAGGTAAATCAGGCAGATGGCCCCCAGAAGAACCAGGGTTCTTCCGGTCAGGCTCATTGAAGGTTTTTCTCCCGGCATTGTCCGACCATCCCTGGATAAACTCTCTGGTTGCTCTTCGGCTCCTCCTTTATACTCGGTTTTTTCCAGAAGTGTCCACCGCTTTGGGAGGGTCCGGTCCATTGAATTCCCTGCGCAAAAAACTTCTCCTCGCGGCCGGAGCGATGGTGGTCGCTCTTGTCATCGGGGAATGCGGCTCCCGGATCGTTCTCCCCCTCCTGCCCGATCCGCCCGGTACCGGTTGGCTGGGTGACCCGGTATGCGGCTACCGGCTGCGCCCGGTCGAACCCGGTGATGTCCCGGAAGACGCCGACTCCCACATCAATACCCTGGGTTTCCGGGACCGGAATCATACCCCCACTCCCTCCGGGGATGTTTTTCGTGTTTTGGCCCTGGGTGATTCGTTCGTTTACGGAGTCGTACCGGTTTCCGATAATTTTTTACGAATCGTGGAAACCCGGTTGGGCCAAAGCGGAACGCCTGCTGAAGTGATAATGGCGGGGATCCCTGGATGGCACGGTGGCAACCAGGCGGCATGGCTGGAGGACCGGGGTCTGGCCATGGAGCCCGATCTGGTCATCATTAATTTTTTCGTGGGAAACGACGTGACCGGTTTGACCATTGGCGGCCGGGTCATCAGGGGAATTCTCTATCCGACCACCAGTCCCCGGCCGGTAAAAAATTTCCTGCGCAAATCCACCCTGTTTCTTCTTTTTGAAACCCAGGTTCTGGGGCCCCTCCGCTATTATGGCAAACAGGGCCCGGACTGGGTCATTCCACCGGATAACGAACCGGTCAATGAGCACTATCTCTACATGCTTTCCCAGAATCTGCCGGTTTATCTCCGAAATCCCGGGAGCGACACCTCTGAACTGTGGGACCAGGCGGAAGACCACTTGAAACGAATCGACAGTATGTGCCTGAATGCCGGAATACCGTGGCTGCTGGTGTTGATTCCCGGCGAAGTGCAGGTGGATCCGGAAATCCGTTCCCAGGTCCTGGAGGGGTTGAACCGGGTTCCTGAGGATTACGATTTTGACGTGCCCCAACGCCGGTTGAAGGAATTTGCCCGGACCCGTCAGATCCCTGTGATCGATCTGTTGCCCGCCCTGCGGGAAGCTCACCAGGCCGAAGGACGGCAATACGTTCCCAACGATACTCATTGGAACACCCGAGGCAACGCGACGACAGGAAGAGCGATGGCCGAAGAGATCATCAACGGGTTTTCAAGATAGGCGACAACACCGTTACTTTCCTGAAAGTTGACATCATGAAAACAGTCTTCATCGTCATGGCACTGGCCATCATCCTGGCTGCGGGCATCAGTGTTTTTTTCCTGCGGGGCGCCCTGTCCACCGGCAGCCAGAAACCTGCCGGGAAAACGGCGAAGGTGTTGTGGGACCTGAAGACCAGGACCCTGTCGGGCGCGCCCGCTGACCTGGCGGATTGGCGGGGCAAGGTCGCCCTGGTGGTGAACGTCGCCAGCAAGTGCGGACTGACGCCCCAGTATGAAGGGCTCCAGACCCTCTACGGGGTATGGGAGGAAGAAGGTTTCGTGATCCTGGCCTTTCCCAGCAACGATTTCCTGGGCCAGGAGCCGGGCGCCCCCGCTGAAATCAGGGAATTCTGCGACTCCAACTACGGAGTAACGTTTCCGATGTTCGAAAAGGTGAAGGTCAAGGGTGACGGCAAGGGGGAAATCTACAAATGGCTGACCAGTACCGGGCTGGAAGAGCCGACCTGGAACTTCACCAAGTACCTGGTGGGGAGGGACGGACACCTCATCGCCCGCTACGCCCCACGCACCAAACCGGACGACGCTGATATGGTGGCGGCGATTCGGAGCGCCCTGGAATAAATACAAAACCCCGGCGGAAATCCATTCCCGCCGGGGTTCCTGGCAGTCCGTTGCCTCAGGCTCGCTCCATCGATTCGGTTGAGCGGGCTCTTATGGCCAGGGGAGCAACCGATTCACGGGTGTCCCGATCAGGAACAACCGGTCGTAGCTCCACAATTATGACATTTGTAGCAGGCTCCGCTGCGCACCGTCACCGAACCGCATTCGGGACAGGGCGGGCTGTCCGCCTGCTGCTGATAAATTGCCTGTTCGACTTCCATCGTGATGCGGGTCGGGCCGCCGGCGGAAGCCTCCATGGCCCTCAGGCCCGTGGCCGACCTCATTTCCTTTTCCTTGAGGGAAAGGGCTTCCCGGGTGTCGTCGGCGCCGTCGGGCAAGGTGCCGTCCGCGTCACCGGCGTGTTCCCCGAATTTCAGATCCATCCAGCGGAAGATATAATCCATCACCGATTTGGCGATGGGAATATTGGGATTGCTGGTGAACCCGCTGGGCTCGAACCGCGCGTGGCAGAACTTGTTGATCAGGACCTTCAACGGCACGCCGTACTGCAGCATGATCGACACGCTGGTGGCGAAACTGTCCATCAGGCCGCTGACCACGGAGCCTTCCTTGGCCATGGAGATGAACATCTCGCCGGGTTTGCCGTTGGGGTACAGACCGATGGTGAGGTAACCCTCGTGACCCCCGATGGAGAATTTGTGGGTCACGGCCTGACGTTCGTCCGGCAGGCGCACCCGCTTGGGTTTGGGAGGCGCGCTGTGATCATCCACCTTGACCGGTTCGCTCGCCTTGTTCCCGGTGTTCAAAGGTTGCAGGCGTTTGGAGTTGTCGCGGTAGATGGCCACGGCCTTCAGGCCCATCTTCCAGGCTTCCATGTAGGTGATGGCGATTTCATCCACCGTGGCCTCGGTCGGCAGGTTCACCGTCTTGCTGATGGCGCCGGACAGGAAGGGCTGCACCGCCGACATCATGCGCAGATGGCCCATGTAATGGATGGACCTGACGCCGTTGGCCGGCCGGAAGGCGCAATCGAACACCGGCAGGTGCTCCTCCTTGAGATCGGGGGCGCCTTCGATGGTTTCGTGCTCGGCGATATAATTGGTGATCGACTCGATTTCCTCGTCCTCGTAACCCAGGTTTTCCAGGGCGTCGGGCACAGAATTATTGACGATCTTCATGATGCCGCCGTCGACCAGCTTCTTGTACTTCACCAGGGCGATGTCGGGTTCGACGCCGGTGGTGTCGCAATCCATGAGGAAACCGATGGTGCCGGTGGGCGCCAGAACGGTGACCTGGCTGTTGCGGTACCCATAGTCGTGACCCAGGGCATAGGCTTCGCGCCAGACCGTCTCCGCCTCGTCGAGCAGATTCTCGGGCACCCGGTTGGCGGTGATGCCGTTGACGGCGGCCCGGTGCATGCGGATGACCTCGAGCATGGGCTCGCGGTTTTCCTCGTACCCCTCGAAGGGACCGATCTGGCTGGCGATCTCCGCCGAAGTCAGATAGGCCTGGCCGCACATCAGGGCGGTGATGGCCGCGGCAAAATCCCGGCCGGTGTTGCTGTCGTAGGGCAGGCCCCGGTCCATGAGCAGGGCGCCAAGATTGGCGTAACCCAGACCCAGCGGACGGAATTTGTGACTGTTGGCCTCGATCTCCTCGCGGGGGTAACTGCTGTTCCCCACCAGGATTTCCATGGCCAGGGTCATGACCCGGCTGGCGTAGCGGAAGGATCCCGAGTCGAATTCCCCATCTTCGGTGCGGAACTTCATCAGGTTCAGGGAAGCCAGGTTGCAGGCCGAGTTGTCCAGGAACATGTACTCGCTGCAAGGGTTCGACGCGTGGATCCGGTCGGTGTTGCGGCAAGTGTGCCAGTCGTTGATCGTGGTGTCGAACTGCATGCCCGGATCGCCGCAGACATGGGTGCCCTCGGCGATCATGTTCATCAGATCGCGGGCCTTGTACGTATCCATGGGCCGGCCATCGACCACCGCGAGGGTGGTCCATTCGCCGTCGTCCTCCACCGCGCGCATGAACTCGTTGCTCACACGCACCGAGTTGTTGCTGTTCTGGAAGAAGACGGAGTTGTATGCCTCGCCCCCGAAAGAACCGTCGTAACCCTGATCCATGAGGGCCCAGGCCTTCTTTTCCTCGTTCACCTTGCAGTTGATGAATTCCTCGATGTCGGGATGTTCGACGTCCAGGATGACCATCTTGGCGGCGCGACGAGTTTTCCCGCCGCTCTTTATAACACCCGCAAAGGCGTCAAAACCGCGCATGAACGATACCGGGCCGCTGGCCGATCCGCCGGCCGAAAGGCTTTCACGACTGGACCGCAGCGTGGACAGGTTGCTGCCGGTGCCGCTGCCGTACTTGAACAACAGGCCTTCGGTTTTGGCCAGATCCAGGATACTGGCCATGGAATCCTCGACCGCGTTGATGAAACAGGCCGAGCACTGGGGCCTTTTTTCCACACCGACATTGAACCAGACAGGTGAATTGAAGGCGGCCAGCTGGTTGACCAGGAGGTGACGAAGCTCCGCGCGGAATATTTCGGCGTCGACGGCGGTGGCGAAAATTCCGTCCTTGATACCCCAGTCAGCGATGGTATTGCCCACACGATCGATGAGCTGGCGCACGGAGGTCTCACGCTCGGGGGTGCCCTGACCGCCCCGGAAATATTTGGAGACGACCACGTTGGTGGCCATCTGGGTCCAGTTTTTGGGGATTTCGCAGTTGTCCTGCCGGAACAGGTTTTCACCCTTGTCGTTGACAATGGTGGCCGAGCGCATTTCCCACTCGATGGCGTCGAAAGGATCGACACCCTCGGTGGTGTATCGCCGCTCAATGGTCATGCCCTTGCCCTTGACCCGGACCGAATCGGAGCTCTCGGCCTGGTGAACGGCGAGGCCTTCATCGGCCAGGCCTTTCACGTCCACACCGTCCAATTCCAGACGGGCGGCCGCCTTGGCGGGTTCGGTGGGTTTGATTTGTTTTTTGGTAGCCATGTTGTCGGGAAGAATGTCCTTGTGAGCTTTCAAAGTGGTGGAATCTTTTTGTTTGATGCGATCCGCCATGATCCTCGCTCCTTTGTTCAGATCCATCTGAACTCCTGAAAAATCCAGGATAATACCGATGTTAAATTGGTCAACCTGACCCGGGACGGTTTAACTCGCGACCCGATTATCATTTTCCTGGCTTGAGGAAAAATGAGATCAAGCTTGATCTTCTATGTGCAAGCCACCCCAATATATGGGGTAATCCGGCAGCCATTACCACACCCCCTTGTGGGTGTGTACGGACAATAATATTTACACCCGGTGGGCATCAAAACAAATATTTACAGCGGGGGTTTTACCGTCCGGCCCGCGATTTGAAACCCAAAAAAAATTGCGTTAAACCTTTGTTCCGGTCCCGTATGGGGCATTTACTATTTTTTGCAAAGAATTCACCTATGATCACGCCTCAACCCTCCCGGAACATCTGTCCAAAAACAATCAATCCCGGCCTTCGAAATAACACCTTGGTGTTAAAGGAAATATGATCAAAGGCCCGGCGGCCGTTTCACCAGGCGGGCCAACCGGTCCGGACACCCTGAAAAACACCCTTTATGATGAGTGAGAAATCAGCCTGAATGGCTGCTTACGAGGTCTTCCACGATGCCCTTGATTCGGTCCCGGCCCAGACGAAAGGCGGCCTGAACCTCCTCGGACGATCCCTCGGACGACATGGGATCCTTGACGGGCTTGCGCAGATGGCGTTCAGGAGCGGCAAGGGCAGGCAGGTAGCGACCGGCCTCATTGCTTAGGGTGACCACCAGATCGAAGGAATCCAGATCGAACCCGTCGAAGGTTTTGGTCTTTTGCCCCCCCATGTCCAGGCCGACTTCGGCCATGGCCCGCCGCGTGTTGTTGGTGATGGGATAGGTCAGCAAACCTCCGCTGGACACCTTCCAGCCGGGGGGAAACAACCGGCAGGCCCAGGCTTCAGCCATCTGACTGCGGCAGGAATTGGCGGTGCAGATAAACAGGATGTTCACGAATCATCACCTTCGGATTCTTCGGTGATATCTGCGGTGATATCCACCAGGGCATCCCCTTGGCCGACAAGTTGTCCGTCCTGGACATGAACCGCGGCAACGGTGCCGGCCACCGGTGCGGTCATTTCCGTCTCCATTTTCATGGATTCCATGATGAGAACGGCTTGGCCCGCCTCCACCCTGGCCGCCTGTTCCACCAGGACCTTGACCACCTTGCCCGGCATGGCGGCGAAAAGACCTCCGCCGGCGGAAGTTTGTTCCTCATCATCGGCCACTTCCGGATCCGGCAGATCCAGCACATGCACCCTGCCGTCACAAAAAACCAGAAACCGGTCCCCGTCCCTGGCGACCCACAGACGGCGGCGCCCCTGATGGGTGTCCACCAACCACGACCCGGTCTGATCCCGAATAGCCCGCAGAGGAGCTTCCTGACCATCGATCACCAGACGCCAATCGTCGCCCTGTCGGGAAACGTCGACAGCGACCATTTCGTCTTCGCAGCGAAAGTTCAGCAGCAATTCATTTTTCCTTCCCCCCCGAGGTCCATTATCCCCGAGGAGCTTTATTCCAGGCCTGACATGCGGAATCGTCCCAGATACCGCCAGGGAGTATCCCTGCGGTCCGAAAGCCCGGCCGAGCGGTCGGATCCCGGCCCGGAGCCCCGGTTGAGGCGTTCATATTCGTCCACAGCGGCTATGACCAGGGCCAGGTCGCCGTCTTCGGTAAGATCACCGCTCCAGTCGGGCAGATGTTCCTCCAGGAATCCCGTATGAAGCCGTCCTTCGGCAAAAGCGGGTTCCTGCAGGATGGCTATCAGGTACTCCACGTTGGTCGTTACCCCCAGGATGGCGAATTCCCTGAGCGCCGTAACGGCCCGGTCGATGGCGGCTGCACGATCCTCACCATGAAGGCTGAGCTTGGCCATCAGGGGGTCGTAATACATGCTCACTTCGTCGCCCTGCCGGACACCGCTGTCGATCCGGACACCCGGCCCGACAGGTTCGTGCATCAACCGGATTTCACCCAGCGAAGGCATGAACCCGGCCGCCGGATCTTCGGCGTAGATGCGGCACTCGATGGCGTGCCCGCGGGTGGTGAGATCGTCCTGGCTCCAGGGCAGGGGACGCCCCTCCGCCACCCGGATCTGTGTCCGGACCAGGTCCGTACCGGTCACCAGTTCGGTTACCGGATGTTCCACCTGCAGGCGGGTATTCATCTCCAGAAAGTAGAAATCGCCCCCGGGCCCGAGCAGGAACTCGACCGTGCCGGCCCCTTCGTAGTCCACCGCCTTGGCGGCGGCCACCGCGGCGCGCCCCATCTCTTCCCTCAGTTGGGGTGTCAGGGCGGGGCTGGGCGTTTCTTCGATGATCTTCTGGTGACGGCGCTGAATCGAACACTCGCGCTCGAACAGATGGACATGGTTGCCCTGGCTGTCCCCAAAAATCTGGAACTCCACGTGGCGGGGCATTTCGATGAATTTCTCCACATACACGGTGCCGTTGCCGAACGCTCCACGCGCCTCGCGGGATGCTCCCTCGCAGGCCCGGACCACTTCATCGGGGCTTTCGACCAAACGCATTCCCTTGCCCCCGCCTCCGAAGGCGGCCTTGACCATCAACGGGTAACCGACCTCGGCACAAACGGCACGGACCTCGGCAGCCGGGTACTGGCCTTCGTCATCGGGTGCGGGCAAAAGAGCACCCGGAACCACGGGGACACCCGCCTTTTCCATGATGGCCCGCGCGGCGGTTTTCTCGCCCATTTTTTCGATGACTTCCGGCGAAGGTCCGATAAAAATGACCCCGGCCTCGTCGCAGGCCCGGGCAAAGTCGGCGTTTTCCGCCAGAAAACCGTAGCCGGGATGGATGGCGTCGGCATCGGTTTCCCGGGCAACCTCCAGCAGGCGGTCCATGCGCAGATAGGATTCGCCGGGTTCGGCCGGTCCGATGGTCACCGCCAAATCGGCAAGTTCCGCGTGCAGGGCGTGGCGATCCACTTCCGAACAAACCGCTACCGTTCCGATCCCCAGTTCGCGGCAGGCGCGGATTACCCGCACGGCGATCTCACCGCGGTTGGCCACTAGAATTCTGCTGATGGAATGCAATTGTGGAGTCTCCTTGCCGGGGCTCATGAGTCCCCGCCTTCGTTGGAGGGCAGGGTCCAACCCGCTTGGTCGCCCCATGGCGAGGGAGCCTTGGCCAGGAAGGAATCCAGGGCCGCCTGGGCTTCGGGCCCGGTCCGGGCCTGGGCTATCATCCGGGCAGCCAGTTCACCGCTGCGGGTAAATCCCAACGACTCCACCCCGTCGAGCAGGCTCTTGCACACACCCAGTGTTTCCGCCCCGCCCCGCAGCAACGACCGGACCGTGGATTCCAGAAGGACATCCAGTTCCCCGTCCGCGGCCAGCCTGTCCACCAGCCCGATGCGATGGGCTTCGGCACCGTCGATCACGTCCGAGGTCAGGAAATAGTGGCGGGCCGCGGCCTGTCCGATGCGATCGACGACCAATGGCGCGATCACCCCCGGGACCAGACCGAGGCGAACTTCGGAAAAGGAAAACCGCGCGCGGAAGGCGGACACGACGACATCGCAGGCCGCAATCAATCCAACTCCGCCACCGAAGGCCGCCCCCTGGACCCGGGCCACCACCGGCGCCGGGCAGTTGCGCACCGCCCGGAACATGGCGCCCATATCCAAAGCGGCCGTCATGTTCTCCTGATAGTCGGCCTGGCCCATTTCCTTCATCTCACCCAGGTGCGCGCCGGAACAGAACACCTCGCCTGTCGCTCTCAAAACAATGACATGGGGCCTGAAACGGCCGGCGGAACCGATATCCAGGGTGCCGTCCGCAAGAGTGGCCTTGCCCGTATCAAGGGGCAGGGGATCACGGTAGGCCACGGTCTCGAACAGTTCCCGCAGCACGCCGATGGTCTCCCGGTCGAAGGCGTTTTTCACCTCCGGCTTGTCGATGGTGACAACCAGCACCCGCCCTGCGATTTCCTGATGAATCCCCTGGTTTATTCCCATCATTTTCTCCTACATCCTGTAGATGCCGAATTTCACCGGCGGGATGGGTGCGTTCAGAGACATGGCCAACCCCAGGCCCAGAACATCGCGCGTCTGCACCGGGTCCACGACGCCGTCATCCCAAAGGCGGGCGCTGCTGTAGTAGGCATGTCCTTCGGTTTCGTATTTGGCCAGGATGGGGTCGACGATGGCCTTTTCCTCGTCGGGAGTGAGGCTTCCCCCGGCCCGGGCCACCTGGTCCTTCTTGACGGTAAGTAGCACACCGGAGGCCTGTTCGCCGCCCATCACCGAGATTTTGGCCTGGGGCCACATGAACATCAAACGCGGCTGGTAGGCACGTCCGCACATCCCGTAGTTGCCCGCCCCGTAACTGCCGCCGACCACGACGGTGAACTTGGGCACGGTGCTGTTGCTGACGGCGTTGACCATCTTGGCGCCGTCTTTTGCTATGCCGCCGTGTTCGTAACGTTTGCCGATCATGAAACCGGTAATGTTCTGCAGAAAGATCAGGGGAATCTTACGCGCGTTGCACAGTTCGATGAAGTGGGTGGCCTTGAGGGCCTCTTCACTGAACAGGATCCCGTTGTTGGCCAGGATGCCCACGCTGTAACCGTGGAGTCGGGCGAATCCCGTCACCAGGGTGGTGCCGTAGCGGGGTTTGAATTCGTGCATCCGGCTGCCGTCGACGATGCGGGCGATGACCTCGCGGATATCGAAGGGAAACTTCGGATCGTGACTGACCACGCCGTAGAGTTCTTCGGGATCGTAGTAGGGCGGCTCGGGTGCGTCGCAGGGTCCGCCCAAAGATTTTTGGCGCCCCAGGTTTTCAATGATATCCCGCACCAGGCGCAAGGCGTGCGCGTCGTCGTTGGCCAGGTAGTCGGCTACCCCGCTGATGCGTGTGTGGACATCGCCGCCACCGAGGTCTTCAGCGGTAACCTCCTCCCCCGTAGCCGCTTTCACCAACGGAGGTCCCCCCAGGAAAATGGTGCCCTGTTCCTTGACGATCACCACTTCGTCGCTCATGGCCGGCACATACGCTCCGCCGGCGGTGCAGGAGCCCAGCACGGCGCTGATCTGCGGAATGTCCATCGCACTCAAGGTTGCCTGGTTGTAGAAGATGCGCCCGAAATGATCGCGGTCGGGAAATACCTCGTCCTGCATGGGCAGAAAAGCGCCGCCCGAATCAACCAGGTAGACGCAGGGCAGGCGGTTCTCTTTGGCGATCTCCTGAGCCCTGAGATGTTTTTTTACGGTGATCGGAAAGTAGGTGCCCCCTTTGACCGAGGCGTCGTTGGCCACGATCATCACCTGGCGGCCGTGGACCTGACCGACACCGGTGACCAATCCCGCCGCAGGCACCTCCGAGGGGTAGACCCCATGGGCGGCAAGTGGTGAAAGTTCAAGGAAAGGAGTACCCGGATCCAGAAGGGCCTCGATTCGATCCCGCACCATCATCTTTCCCCGGGATAGATGGCGCTCGCGGGCCTTTTCACTGCCCCCGCGGCCAATGTTTCCCAACAGGGCGGCCAGATCGGCGGCTCGCTGCCGGTTCAGCCTGTCGTTTTCCTTGAAGGCCGCGTCCTGGGTATTGATCTGGCTCTTGATCCGTTTCATCCCGGCTCCTTGTAGGGGATCAGGACATCCACCCGTGAGCGAAACTCCCCGGCGGATGGATGTGGCAAATAAGATATGTCGCTGGGGATTATAGACCCTGCCGGGGGCAGGGTCTACAGTCAGGTATCGACAAACCGGGTCAACCCTCGGTCTTTTTTTCGGCTGCGTCCTTCAACTTGTCGTTGGCCATGATGGCGATTTCGACCCGTCGGTTCTCTGCCCTGCCATCAGCGGTCTCGTTATCCCCAATGGGCTGGACCTCGCCGTATCCCATGATGGTGAACCTGGGCACCTGAACGGCCGCGCCTTCCAGGATCGTAGCCACGGACTGGGCCCGGTTGCGGGACAGGGTGAGGTTGTAATCTTCGGAACCCGTGGCATCGGTGTGGCCCTCGATGAGGATGTCGGTATCCTCGTATTTGTTGAGGACTTCCGCCAGCTTGATCAGGTTGGCCCGGCCCTTGTGCTGGACCGAAGCGCTGGAGACATCGAACAGGATCCCCGAATCAAAAGTGATCTTGATGCCTTCGCCGACCCTTTCCACGGTGGCGCCTTCGAGATCACGCTCGATCTCGGCGGCCTGGTCGTCCATGTAATCGCCGATGAGAACCCCGGCCGCTCCACCAACGGCCGCCCCGATGATGGCGCCAAGGGCCGTATTGCCGGACTGATTGCCGATGACTCCGCCGATCACGGCCCCCGACCCGGCGCCGATGACCGCGCCCTTTTCCTTGTTGCTCATGCTCGCGCAGCCCACGGCCCCGATCAGCATGGCTGTGATCAGTACGTAACTCAGGGTTTTCATGGTCTTTCCTTCCTTGCTCAGCGTTTCGGCCAAGAATTGGTTCGCAAAGCGAAAGTACTGGTGATTCCAAGGGTAAACAAGTATTCATAAAGTCATGATCATCACTGGCGGCAGCATCATCACGGACCAGGGGCCCACGCGTGCCGACGTGCATTTCGAGGGCTCCCGCATCACGGACATTATCGCCCCGGGTGAACTGGCCGGCTCCTCTGAAATCATCGATGCCGGCGGATTGTTGGTCCTTCCCGGAGGAATCGACGCCCATACCCATTTCGGTATGCCCCTGGGCAATGGCATTTCCAGCCTCGGCTGGCGTGAAAGCTCCGAGGCGGCCCTGTTGGGCGGGACGACCACTATAATCGATTTCGCCAATCCGGCCGTCGGTGAACCCTTACCCCAGGCGGTGGCCAGGTGGCGCGACATGGCCGACGGGAACATCCTGTGCGACTACGGCCTCCACACCACGGTGACCGATGTTTCCGCTGACCGGCTCGCCGAAATCCCCGCTCTGGTGCAAAAGGGAATCGCCACCTTCAAAGGGTTCCTCGCCTACAAGGGACGACTGATGCTGGATCCCCGCGAGATGAAACTCCTGATGGAGGCCGTTCGCAAATCCGGGGCCATGCTGCTGGTCCACGCCGAAGACGGCGAAATGAACGCCGCGGCCGAAGAGACCCTCCTGAATACCGGGCGCACGGGACCGAATTGGCACCCTTTAGCCCATCCCGACGAATCCGAGGAGAAAGCCGTAGCCGAAGTCCTGGCCCTGGCCGAAGAAACCGGCTGTCCCCTGACCATCGTGCATATGAGTCTGGCCGGATCGTTGAAATTGTTGAAAAATGCCCGGGTAAATCGGGACGATAACAGTATATTGGTCGGTGAAGTCTGCTTGCATCACCTGTTCGCGGACTCCGGCCTCTATAAAGCCGGTCACGGGGCCGCTCTGGCGGCGATCTGCTCTCCTCCATTGCGGACGGCGGGCAATTGCGCCGACTTGTTGGCGGGTCTCGTGAACGGTGATCTTGATTTCCTTTCCACCGATCACTGCGAATTCAGCCTGGCCGCAAAATCGGCCGCGGCCGCCGGTGGATTTCCACGCGTTCCCAACGGGTGCGGCGGCGTCGGCGAACGGATGGTCGTCAGCCACACCCTGGCCGTGGCGACCGGAAAAATGACACTTGCCCGCTGGATCGAAACCTGCTGCCGCCGTCCCGCCGAACTGATGGGCTTGAAGGACCGCAAGGGACAGTTGGCTCCGGGGTTCGACGCCGACATTGTCCTGTTCGACCCCACTGCCGAATACCGCTGGGAACCTCTTGGTTCAAGTGACCGCGCCGGTTCCCTGTGGACCGGACTTCCGGTCACCGGCAGAGTGCGCGATGTGTGGCTGCGCGGCCGCCAGGTGGTCGCCGGAGGTAAACTCACCCTCGATCAGCCCGGCGGGGAATTTCTGCCGCGACATCTATAAACCGAAAGGGCCCTGACCCATGGCACCTACCTCGCCAACCCAACTGGCCGACCGCTATGACAGGATCTACGATCAGTTGGTCGAACTCTTCGCCGAGAACGATGACCCCATTGCCCGCATGGCCACCATCAGCGCTCTGCTGCACCACAAGATGCCCCACTTCTTCTGGACGGGGTTCTATCAGTTGATCGCGGGAAAACTTTATGTCGGTCCCTACCAGGGACCGCTGGCCTGCGCGGTGCTGGAAAGTCCCGAGGGCGTGTGTTGGGCCTGCGTGAATAAGCGGGAATCGATCATCGTGCCGGACGTGCACGCTTTCGAAGGTCACGTGGCCTGCGACGCCCGGTCACAAAGCGAGATCGTGGTGCCGGTGCGCGAACCGGCTGGCAACGTGGTGGCGGTGCTGGATGTGGACAGCGACCAGCCCGACGCGTTCACCGAAGTGGACCGGGCCGGGCTGGAGAAGATCGTCGCTCTTGTGATGGAGAGCTAGCGCCACAGGGCCTTGATGCTGCCCCAGTTGGTCTGCTCCACGGCTTTGCCAATGTTGGTTAAATCCACCTGGCCGATCATCTGGTAATACTTTTTGGTGACGCCCTCATGCAGGGAATCCCGGCTGGTCACGTAGAA
>JAUVII010000215.1 GCA_030592845.1 Candidatus Krumholzibacteriia bacterium
CTGCATTGATATCCAATATCCCAGCGGGGCCTGGAACAGCTTCAAAAGACCGCCATATTGCCGAACACAATTTCAGAGGCACAACCCAAACATTAAATCTCTGGTCCCTATTTACAAAAACTGATATATTAGATATCAGAAATCGGTATCCCTCCCCCAATAAAGGGAAAACCATGGAAAGCCCCACCCTGCCGCTGAACCGCTCCTCCCTGCGTGAACAGGTCTACGAGATCCTGCGCGACCAATTGGATAATGGCCAACTCGAACCCGGCAGCGTCATCCGGCAGGATGATATCGCGCAACAGCTCGGTGTGAGCCGCACTCCCATGCGCGAAGCCCTGCTGCGCCTGGAGCAGGAAGGGTTCGTGGTCATCAAGCCGCGCAGCGGGATCCGGGTGCGCAGTTTGACCGAGCAGGACATCCGCAATCTCTACCAGATGATCGGCGCCCTGGAGGCCTCGGTCCTGGTGACCGAATCCGCCGCCCTGACCGACGAGAAAATCGCCAGGATGCGCCGCCACAACGACGAAGGCCGCGCCGCTCTGGTCGTGAACGACTTCGACCGCTACTACAAGACCAACCTCGCCCTGCACGACAGTTATCTCCAGCTTTCGAACAACCGGGAACTGGTGCACGCGGTCAACGCCATGAAGCAGCGGTTGTACGATTTTCCCCGCAAGCGGACCTTCGTCAAGGCCTGGGAAATGGCCTCGGTGGACGAGCATGAGGACATCATCTCGCATCTGGAAGCCGGCGACTTCGCCTGGGCCGCGGAAATCGTGCGCGACGTGCACTGGTCGTTCGAGGTCCAGAAGGATTTCATCCGCAGCTACTACCGCGACGAACTCAGTGCCGGGCAACGGGCATGAACACGGCGGTCGTCTACAACGTCCAGCGGTTCAGTCTGCATGACGGGCCGGGTATCCGTACGACAGTTTTTCTGAAGGGATGCCCCTTGAGCTGTCCCTGGTGCCACAACCCGGAAAGCCGTGATGGACGGCCCCAGTTGGCGATCAAAGCCGACCGGTGTCTGGGTTGTGAACTTTGTATGCCGGCCTGCCCCGAAGGCATCGCCGGACCGCTGGATTCCCGGACGAGCATCCATCGGCCCGACGCCTTCTGTATCCATTGCGGAGCCTGCGCCGAGGTGTGTCCGGCCGGGGCCCGCGATCTGTTGGGCGAAGACATGGGCGTGGCGCGGGTGATCGCGGAAATCGAACGCGACCGCTCCTATCATGCGGAATCGGGCGGGGGCGTCACTTTTTCCGGGGGTGAGCCCATCGCCAACGGCAACGCGGCCTTCCAGTAGGAATGTCTGGATCAATGCGTCAAACGGCGCAACCACACCGCCGTGGACACCTGTGGCCACGTCACCACGGAAACATTGCTGGCGGTGGCGGAACGCGCAGACCTGATCCTCTACGATTTAAAAGTCATGGACGACGCGAAACACCGGTTGATCGTGGGCGTGGGCAATGAACGCATCCACGAAAACCTGAAAGCCCTGGCCGCCGGGGGGCACGATGTCTGGATTCGTGTGCCGGTCATTCCGGGCCTGACCGATGACGAGGAAAACCTCACCGCCGTGGCCGAATTCGCGGCCGGTCTGGCGCGGCCCTGCCCGGTGCACCTGTTGCCCTTCCACGCTCTCGGCGGGGATAAATACGGCCGTCTCGGAATGGAATACCAGCTGGCGGGTCTGGCCCCATCCGACCCCGACCGGGTGAACGAACAAGCTGAACTGTTACGGGCTTTCGGCCTGGATGTGCATATCGGAGGATGACGATGAACGAGCGGGTCAGAAAACTGCGTGATATAAGTCTGGCTTCACGGCCGTCCATCTCGGTCGAGAGGGCGAAACTCCTGACGGATTTCTACCGCGCCGAACAGGGCAAACATTCGGTGCCGGTCATGCGCGCCTTATCCTTCAAGTACATTTGCGAGAACAAGACCATCTACATCGGTGAAGGCGAACTGATCGTCGGCGAACGCGGCCCCGAACCCCTGGCCGTGCCCACCTTCCCGGAACTGACCTGCCACACTGCGGAAGATCTGCAGATCCTCGATTCCCGGCCAAAAACCAGTTACAGCGTTAGTGATGATGTCATAAAGGCCTATAAGGACGAGATCGTGCCCTTCTGGGAAGGACGTTCGTTGCGGGACCGCATTTTCCCCCTCCTGCCAAAGATGTGGCACGATGCCTATGCCGCCGGCGTGTTCACGGAGTTCATGGAGCAACGCGCCCCGGGCCACACCGTCGCCGACGGCAAGATCTTCAAAAAGGGCCTGCTGGATCTGCAGGACGAAATAAGGACCGCCGCCGCGGCCCTCGATTTCGTAAATGATCCGCAGGCGCTGAACCGCCGCGAGCAGTTGCGCGCCATGTACACCGCTGCGGACGCCACGATGATCCTGGCGCGGCGCTATGTCACCCGGGCCCTCGAGCTGGCCGCCGTCGAGACCGATCCGGTCAGGCGGGGAGAACTCGAGCATATCGCCGAAGTCTGCGAACGCGTCCCGGCCCAATCGCCCCGGACCTTCCAGGAGGCCTTGCAGGCCTACTGGTTCCATCATCTGGGCGTGGTGACGGAACTGAACGGTTGGGACAGCTTCAACCCGGGTCATCTTGACCATCACCTGGAACCCTTCTACAAACAGGAACTGGCCGTCGGATCCCTGGACCGGGAATCCGCCCGCGAACTTCTGCAGTGTTTCTGGGTGAAGTTCAACAACCATCCCGCGCCGCCGAAGGTGGGGGTCACCGCCCAGGAAAGCGGCACTTACACCGACTTTGCGAACATCAACCTGGGCGGGGTCAAACCCGATGGCACCGACGGGGTCAACGAGATGTCGTACTTGCTGTTGGAGGTCATCGACGAGATGCATATCCTTCAGCCCAGCAACAATATACAGGTTTCAAAAGAAAACCCGGACGGGTTTTTGAAGGCCGCAGCAAAGGTCATCCGCAAGGGGTACGGGTTCCCATCGGTCTTCAATGCCGACGCCATCGTGAATGAGCTGCAGCGCCAGGGCAAGACCCTGGAAGATGCCCGCGAAGGCGGTGCCAGCGGCTGCGTGGAAGCCGGGGCTTTCGGCAAGGAAGCCTACATCCTGACCGGTTACTTCAACCTGGTGAAGATTCTCGAACTGGCCCTGAACCAGGGATATGATCCCCGCACTGAAAAGCAGATCGGCCCCCGGACCGGGGATCCGCGGAATTTTTCGTCCTTCGAGGACCTGATGTTCGCCTGGCGCGCCCAGTTGACCCACTTCATCGACATCAAGATCAAGGGCAACGCCATCTTCGAAAGGATGTACGCCGACTATGGCCCGGCGCCCTACCTGTCGCTGCTGATCGACGATTGCATCGCCACCGGCACCGACTACAACGCGGGCGGGGCGCGCTACAACACCAGCTACATCCAGGGCGTGGGCACCGGGACCCTGACCGACAGTCTGTCGGCCATCAAACACCTGGTGTTCGATACCGATGCCCTGACCATGGGTGACTTGCTTGACGCGGTGAAAGATGATTTCAGGGGAGCCCAAATCCTGCACCAGACCGTATTGAACAAGGTCCCGCGTTACGGCAATGACGACGACGGCGCGGACGACCTCATGGTCACCTGCTTCAACGCCTTCTTCAAGGCCGTGGACGGTCGACCCAACGGCCGGGGCGGCACCTACCACATCAACATGCTTCCGACCACCTGCCATGTGTATTTCGGCTCGGTCATCGGAGCCACTCCGGACGGCAGGCAGGCAGGAACTCCCTTGTCGGAAGGGATCTCCCCAGTTCAGGGTGCCGACCGCAAGGGGCCGACGGCGGTCTTGAACTCGGCCGCCAAGATGGATCATCTCAAAACCGGAGGCACTCTGCTCAACGTAAAATTCACACCCCAGGTTTTGGAAGGGGAAAAGGGCCTTAACGCCATGGTAGGCCTGATCCGGGGCTACTTCAGTCAGGACGCGCATCATCTGCAGTTCAACGTGGTGGGCGCCGATACGCTGCGTGAAGCCCAGGCGGCGCCGGAGAACTATCGCCACCTGATCGTGCGCGTGGCGGGTTACAGCGACTATTTCTGCGATTTGTCCCGCGAATTGCAGGATGAGATCATCGCCAGAACCGCCCACGGGAAATTTTGACCCCTATTCGAATAAACGGGTGCCTTACCGGTTAAATGCCTGTACATTCCGAGCAGAATATTCAAGTCGGAACCACTTTACCTAAACGTTGCGGGCCGTGAGGTCCGCTCAGACGTAGAGGGGATAGTAATGAGCGATGACCAGAGGTTCGACCAGGGCCCCCAGGGCCCTCAGATTCCGGAGATCAAGATACCCCAGCTCGACCGGAGTAAAATCCAGTTGATCATTGGCGCGGTCCTGATCCTGATTCTGGCGATGACAAGTTTCTACACGATCGATCCCGAGGAAACCGGGCTCGTTCTGCGTTTCGGAAAGTACGTGCGCAGCGCCGAACCCGGACTCCACTTCAAGATGCCATTCGGTCTGGAAAGGGTTCTCAAGGTTCCCATCCAGCGCCAACTGAAGGAGGAATTCGGCTTCCGCACCGTGAAGGCCGGAATCAAAAGCCAGTACTCGGTCAAACCCTACCAGGATGAATCCAACATGCTCACCGGCGATCTGAACGCCGCAGTGGTGGAATGGGTGGTGCAGTACCGGATCACCGATCCGTACAAGTACCTTTTCCGGGTGCGCAACGTGGAGAAGACCTTCCGCGACATGAGCGAGGCGGTGATGCGCAAGGTGGTCGGTGACCACATCGTCAACGAGGTCCTGACTGTCGGCCGCGCCGAGGTGGCCCTGCAGGTGACCGTTGATCTGCAGAAACTCTGCGACCAGTACGAAACCGGTATCAAGGTCGATCAGGTCGTGCTCCAGGACGTGAACCCGCCCGATCCGGTGAAACCCTCCTTCAACGCGGTGAACGAAGCCCAGCAGGAGAAGGAAAAACTCATCAACCTGGCCCAGTCCGAGTACAACCGCGAAATCCCCAAGGCCAAGGGTGCAGCCCTGCAGACGATCCAGGAGGCCGAGGGTTACGCCCTGGACCGGGTCAACCGCTCCCAGGGTGACGCGCTTCGGTTCACGGCGATCTACGGTGCCTACCGCCAGGCGCCCGAAGTAAC
>JAUVII010000012.1 GCA_030592845.1 Candidatus Krumholzibacteriia bacterium
AGCCTGCTCCAAGTGCCACCTGGGACACGATCATCCCCAAAAAGAAAACTTCGAGGCGTCCAAGCACGGCAACGCCTATATCACCCACAAAGACGAGATGAACCTCGACTCGGACCGTTGGGTCGTCGGCGTGGACTATTTCGAGGCCCCCACCTGCGCTACCTGCCACATGTCGGCCACGACCAAGCAACCCGTCACCCACGACGTGGGCCAGCGCATCAGCTGGACCCTGCGTCCCCCGGTTTCGAAGACCAAGGACGACTGGGAAATGAAACGGTCCAACATGAAGGACGTCTGCATCAACTGCCACGGCGCCGGCTTCGTGGACGGCCATTACGCCCAGTTCGACGGCGTCGTCAACCTCTACAACGAGAAATACGCCAAGCCGGGACTTGCTCTCTACAACAAGGCCAAGGAGCTCAAGCTGGGCGAAGGCACGGCCAACTTCTCGAACAAGTACGAGTGGATCTGGTGGGAGATCTGGCACCACGAGGGACGCCGCGCGCGCCACGGGGCCGCCATGATGGGTCCGGATTACACCTGGTGGCACGGTATCTACGAGGTCTCGCAACACTTCTACTTCAAGTACATCCCCGAGTTGCGGAAATTCCACAACCCGGAGCTGGACAAGATGATCGACGAGGTGCTGGCCGATCCGTACCACAACTGGCTGAATCGCCCGACCGCCGAAATCAAGGCCGACATCAAGTCGGGCAAGATGGAGGAAATGTACAAGGACATGTACCAGGTCGGAACCAAGTAAAGGGGCTCAGCGATGAAGCGATTCCAGCTCTTCATCCGCGGCATCATGACGAATTGGACCGGGACGGTGGGGGTCGCTCTTGCGACCTCCTCCTTCCTGCTGTTCGTGTTCTTCGAATTGCTGCAGATCGCGGGAATCCTGACCAATTCCTACGTCGGGCTCATCAGTTACATGGCCCTGCCGGCCCTGTTCCTTATGGGTCTGGTCCTTGTCCCGATCGGCTGGTGGCAGTTCCGCCGGGCCACCGGGCGTTCGACTTCGGAATTGCTCACCCAGAGATTCCCCGACGACATGACCAAGGCCAAACGGATTGGTTCGTCCCTGATGGGCACCATTGCCCTGCTGACGGTCGTCAACATCCTGTTCCTGGGCATCGGCGGCGCACGCATGCTCCATTTCATGGACTCGCCCAAGTTCTGCGGGACGGCCTGCCATTCGGTCATGGAACCGGAATGGGTCGCCTACCAGAACTCGCCGCACGCCCATGTCCGCTGCGTGGACTGCCATGTCGGCGAAGGAGCCCAGGCCCTCCTGGACGCCAAGCTCAATGGTTTATGGCAGGTCGTTTCGGCAACGTTCGACCTGTACGAACGCCCGATACCCACACCGGTGCACCAGTTGCGTCCGGCGCGGGAAACGTGCGAAAAATGCCACTGGCCCGACAAGTTCTACGGCGACAGGATCAAGACCTTCCCCACCTTCAGGTTCGACCAGGAATCGACACCCCGGCACACGACCCTGGCCTTGAAGGTAGGATCGGGTGGGGACGATTCCCACGGCACCATCCACTGGCATGTCGCCGAGGCGAACGAGGTTCGCTACCAGGCCGCGGACGAATCCCGTCACGCGATGGATTGGGTCGAAATCAAACGTGGCGAGGAGTTTCATCGGTACACCAACCGGTCGGCAACCCCCGGCAAGGATGCCGGGTCCGAACTGCCGCTCCCCCGCTCCATGGACTGTGTCGACTGCCACAACCGGGCGACGCACATCTATGAGGATCCCGAACAGGCCATTGACAACGCGCTGGCCTCCGGCAGGATCAGCCGTGATCTCCCCTTCGCCAAGAAGGTGGGATTCGGTGCCCTGACAGGACGGTATGGGACTACCAAATACGATGGCCTCAAGGGTATCGAAAACGAAGTGCGCGGTTATTATCTCCGGCAGAAACACGAGGTTCGGGTCAATCTGGCGGACGTGGACCTGATGGTCGCCGAAGTACAGGCCATTTATTCCCGCAACATCTTCCCGGGAATGAAAGTCGAATGGAACTCCTACCCATCCCAGCTGGGGCACAAAAACGACACCGGTTGTTTCCGCTGCCACAACAGGGACATGGTCGACGAAACCGGGGTGGCAATCCCCTACGATTGCACACTCTGCCATTCGATCCTGGCCATGGACAGCGCCACGGAGTTCCAGTTCCTGCTGCCCGCCGGTGAAAAGGACCCGGATCGTATCATGCACGAATATCTCAGGCGCGAGTTCCTGGGAATCGAGCAGGGTGAGTTCGCCGCACCCGACACGGCGACCGGTGAAGAGGAAGTGTCCTTGGCCGAGTAAAACCTGTGAATGAGATGAATCGGGGCGGTCGTTCAGGCTGCCCCGTTTTTTTTCACTGGTGGCAGGCAACACTCAACGCGTGATGTTACTATACTTAAAACTTCCCTGACGAATGTGAATACGAGGCCGGAGATATTATGCACGATTCCGAACATCTTCCCTATGACGGCTTGCCCGCACTCCCGGAGCAGGAAATGCTCGCCCGCGCCGAAGCCTTTCACGAACTGGTGGTCCGGCGCCGAACGGTGAGGGACTTTTCCAGCCGGCCGGTGCCGCGCGATATCATAGCCGCCTGCGTCCAGGCCGCCGGTCAGGCCCCCAGCGGCGCCAACATGCAGCCCTGGCATTTCGAGGTGGTGGGAGATCCGGTGATCAAGAAAAAGATCCGGCTGGCCGCCGAAGAAGAGGAACAACAATTCTACGACGGCCGGGCCAGCGAGGAATGGCTGAACGCCCTGGCGCCCCTGGGCACGGACGCGGAGAAGCCCTTCCTGGAGATCGCCCCCTGGCTGATCGTCATCTTCGAGCAGCGCTACGGACAGGATTCGGACGGCGCGAAGACCCGTTACTACTACACCAAGGAATCCGTGGGACTGGCGTCCGGGTTCCTGATCGCCGCACTGCACAACGCCGGGTTGGCCTCCCTGACCCACACCCCCAGTCCCATGGGCTTTTTGAACAAAATCCTGGGTCGGCCCGGCAACGAAAAGCCGTTTCTGCTCCTGGTGACCGGATATCCGGCCGAAGGCGCCATTGTGCCGGCCATCACCCGCAAGGATCCCGGCCAGTATATTCATTTCCGTGAGGCCGGCGACTCTTGAAATTGCTCGGCGATTGGGGTATTATGAGATGACTACGGAACCGTATCACCCCTGATCGATTCATGTGGTTGGCTCGTGGGACGGTGCAACACCGTCCCGGGAGCATAATCCAATTCATTCTCAACTTGGCCAGGGGAATAATTATGACCAGATATTCCTGCATATCCATTTCAGTATTTCTGCTCTGTCTTTTCCTTCTTCCGGCAGCCTATGCCGACACCACCGGTATCGGCATGCCCACCGGCGAATACGAAATGGCCTACCAGGGCCCGGAAACCCTTACCCTGTTTGTAGTTCCCGATGGAAGCGGCAATTCTTTCGACCAGGCCTCCCTGCCCTATGGAGGTCAGGCCGATGCCACCATAACCCTCCTCTTGATGGACGCCATGAACGACCCGATAGCCCATTTTCCCTTTGAAGACATATGGCTGGAATCCAGGGATGCAGGACTCGTTCCCTGCCGGGGCGGCACCACGGCCGACGCAAACACCGACGCGGCGGGGATCACCACGTGGGCCACACCTTTGCACGCCGGGGGACACAGCCAATCTCTAATGGATGTAATTGTCAACGGGTCAACCCTGGACCAGGCAGCACCTCTGGCGCTCAGTTTCAACAGCCCGGATCTCAATGGGGATCTGATCGTGAACCTGACGGACCTTCAGATTTTCACGGAAGACTTCTATTATTTTTTCGACACCAGTTTCCGTTCGGATTTCCACCGGGACGGGGTCGTGAATCTCTCGGATCTGCCCCCAATGGCCGAGGCTATCGGGGCGGCCTGTCCCTGATCAGTCGTCCGCCTGAGCGGCAATGATACCGTCCGCGGCCTCAAGGGCTTTGTCCAGGGCCGCGGCATCCGGCATGCCGGCTTGGGCCATATTGGGCCTGCCGCCTCCCCTGCCGCCACCGGCCGCGGCGATTTCCTTGACCAGATTTCCCGCGTGAAGCCGCTTGGCGTCCACCAGGTCCGCCGTCACCGTGACCAGGAGGGTCGCCTTGCCGCCCAGCTCCGTCGCCAGGACCACAACGCCCGAGGCGCCCAGCTTGTCACGCACATGATCACCCAACTGCATGAAAGAGTTTTTGTCCTCCGCGGAAACCAATGCGGTGACCACCTTCAGCCCCGCCACGTCGCGCGGTGCGCTGAGGGCGTCAGTCAGGGAATCGCGGGCGGAATCCTGCTGGATCTTGGCCAGTTCCTTCCGAAGTTCATCGCGTTCGCTGATCAGATGGGCGGTCTGTTCGGCCAGAGGACCACCGTCGGGTCGCAGCAGCGATCCGATTTCCCCCAACTGATCCCTTTCTTCATTGGAGCGGGCCAACGCGACATCCCCGCTCACGGCCTCGATGCGTCGGACACCCGCCGCCACGCTGCCTTCGCCCAGGATACGGAACAGACCCACGTCCCCGGTGCGGCGGCAATGGGTTCCCCCGCATAGTTCGATGGAATAGACCGGCCCGGAATCCTCCGGCTGCCCCGGGGTGACCTGGTAGCCCCCGTGGATCTCGACCACACGAACCTTGTCCCCGTATTTCTCCCCGAACAGGGCCATCGCTCCCCGCTCTTTGGCTTCATCCACCGGAACATCCTGGTGACTCATGACGGCCCGGTTGGAAAGTACCGCTTCGTTGACCTGTTGTTCGATGAGCCGCATTTCTCCGGCCGTGACGGCATTGTCATGGCGGAAATCGAAGCGCAGCCGCTCCGCATCCACCACGCTGCCGGCCTGCTCCACGTGGTCGCCCAGGACGTTGCGCAGGGCGGCGTGCAGAAGATGGGTGGCCGTATGGTTTCGCATCACGCCCAGGCGGAAATCAGGATCCACCTGCAACTTCACCTGGACATCGGCACGGAACCTTTCCACCAGTTGGTCGGCGTCGCCGGAAACCACAGCCACTGATCCCTCTTCGGATACGAGGGCGCCCAGGACATTCAATTCCTTTGCGCCACCGGCCGTTTTCACCACACCGGTGTCGCCGACCTGTCCCCCGGCTTCGGCATAAAACGGAGTGCGGGAAAAAAGGAGATGGGACAAGGGTTGGTCCCGGGCATCGGTGCCCGCGGCCCGGACCGCCACCACTTCGGTGTCGTCGGTCAAACCATCGTACCCGGTAAAAACAGGCTTGAAACCCACCAGATCCCGCGCCGGATCGACCGGTTGCCAGGGTGAGATCCCCTCCATGAACCGATTTTCCCTCCGGCTCATGGTCCGTTGTTTTTCCATGCAGACCTTGAAGCCGTCACGGTCCACGGTGAATCCGTCCTCCTCGGCGACGACCGAGGTCAGGTCCACCGGAAAACCGAAGGTGTCGTGTAGCTTGAAGGCTTCTTCGCCGGTCAGGCAGGTGCGCCCCTCGTTTTCCATACGGATCTTGAACTCGCCGTAGACCTGCAGACCGGACGCGAGGGTCCGGCTGAATCGCTCCTCCTCCTGGCGAATCACCTGCAACACCCGATCCCGGCGTTCGGCCAGTTCGGGGTAGGCCTCCGCCATCTCATCCATGGCCAGAGCCGACACTTTATACAGGAACGGCTCTTCGACTCCCAGCAGGTGGCCATGGCGGGCGGCGCGACGCAGGATCCGACGCACCACGTAGCCACGGCCCTCGTTGGAAGGGATGGCTCCATCGGTAATGGTGAAGGCCACCGCGCGGGCGTGGTCGGCGATGACCTGCATGCTGATCCTGTCCTCGCCCTCGGCCTTTCGCCCGGAGATTTCGGCCATCTTTTCGATGAGCGGGGTGAAGAGATCGGTATCGTAGTTGCTCTTTTTTCCCTGGACCACCGCGACCAGGCGCTCGAAGCCAAGGCCGGTATCGACGCTCTTCATGGGCAACGGGTTCAGGGCGCCGTCGGCCTGCCGGTCGAATTCCATGAAGACATGGTTCCAGAGTTCCAGCCAGCGGTCGCAGTCGCAGACCCCGACCGCGCACCCGTCAGCATGGTCGCATTTCATTTCGGGGCCCTGGTCGTAGTGGATCTCGGTGCAGGGACCGCAGGGACCGGTGTCGGCCATGGACCAGAAATTCTCCTCGTCCCCTTTTTCCAGATCGCCCAACCGGACGATCCGGGCAGGGGAAACACCCACTTCGTTTTCCCAGATGCCGAAGGACTCATCATCGTCCTTGTAGACCGATACCCAGAGTTTTTCCTTCTCCAGACCCATGTTCACGGTGAGGAATTCCCAGCCCCAGTGGATCGATTCCTTTTTGTAGTAATCGCCAAAGGACCAGTTTCCGAGCATCTCGAAGAAGGTGTGGTGACGGGCGTCCTTGCCCACCTCTTCCAAATCGTTATGTTTGCCCGAAACCCGCATGCATTTCTGGACGGAGGCCGCTCTGACGTAGTCCCGGTGCTCCAGCCCCAGAAAGACACCCTTGAACTGGTTCATGCCCGCGTTGGTGAACAAAAGGGTGGGATCGTCACGGGGTACGAGAGTGGACGAAGACACGACCTGGTGCCCGTGTTGGGCGAAAAATTCCAGGAAACTCGAGCGGATGTCTTTGGCTTTCAAAATTCTGCTCCCGTCAGGAAAACCGGAAATTTTTGTTCAACTCGGCCCTGAATTGCCGAAACACAAACATGGTATTGGCTTACCACTGATCGGGGAATCGACCCTCCCCGAAGTTTAAGCGGCTCGGCGAATATGGTCAACCCGCGCCGGAATTGCACCTGAATTGTGCCCAGGTGGGCGTCAGGACCCGGTCAAACAGGAATCGAACGGCTACAATGAGGAATTTCCTACATTACCTGTTTTCCATCCTGCTGTGGATTCTCTTCGGCTACTACTGGTATGTGGTGGTCGAGAGGCAGATCAACCGGGAACACCTGCAGCCCCTGGGCATCCTGGTGGGAATCACGGCCCTGGGTCTGGCCATCACGCTCTGGTGGATCGCCCACAACAAACGCATCGCCGCCAAGGGGAAACGCAATACCCTGATGCCTCCGCCCGTCGAGCCATTTGAGTTCGACAACCTGAACCGGCCCATCGTCGCTCCCGACATTGCCGTGCTTAAGACCGCGTCCAGGGTCACCATCACCGTGGACGACCAGGGCAATAAGGTCTACATCGCCGACGGGGAAGGGGACTCCTGATGGATTTCTATTCCCTCCTTGTGCGTTTCGAGGACTCGTCCTTCTACCTGGCCATGCTGATCTACTTTGCCTGGTATCCCCTGGCCACCAGCGTGATGTGGATATTCACCTCCATCCTGTTTTTCCGCCAGAAGGAGGTGGGCGAAACCGCCTTCTACGACCTCATCCCGGACAGCGATCCCCAGCCCATGGTTTCATTCGTCATCCCGGCGTTCAACGAGGAGTTGAACATCGCCGCCACCTTGAAGGGCGTACTCGAAGTCGACTACCCCGATTTCGAAGTGGTCGTCATCGACGACTCCTCCACCGACGGCACCCTGGACGAAATTGAACCGTTCCTGGCCGATCCTCGTGTCCGACTGGTTCAGAAAAAGGTCAACGAAGGCAAGGCCATGGCCCTGAACGACGCCATCCCACTGACCAGGGGCGAATTGCTTTTTGTCATGGATGCCGATGCCATCCCCATTCCGGATATTTTGAAATATTTTGTGCCCCACTTCCGTTCTCCGCGTTGCGCCGCGGTGACCGGCAACCCCCGGGTGGCCAACCGGGACAGTTTCCTTTCCAAACTGCAAGCCATCGAATTCGCCTCGATCATTTCCCTGATGCGGCGGGCCCAGAGGGTATGGGGAAGGATCATGACTATGAGCGGAGTCGTCGGCATCTTCCGCCGTACCGCCCTTTACGATGTGGGCCTTTACAGCCCGGAAATGGCCACCGAGGACATCGACCTGACCTGGCGCCTGCAGATGCGCCACTGGGATGTCCGTTACGAATCCCGCGCGGTGATGTGGATGCGCGTGCCCCAGTCCCTGCAGGGGCTGTGGTGGCAGAGGCGGCGCTGGTCCCTGGGCCTGAGCCAAGTGTTGACCCGGCACTGGCGGGACCTGCTGGACTGGAAACAGCGCCGGTTCTGGCCGGTTCTGATAGAGGCCAACCTGTCGGTGGTCTGGGCTTACATCTACGTGCTTCTGACCATCATCTGGCTGGTCAGCTATTCCATAGGGTACCCGCCCAGAGGGGCCTCTCCCATTCCCAATTTCTGGGGTATGGTCATCGCCACCATGTGCCTGGTTCAGTTGATGGTCGGCGTCATCCTTGACCACACCTACGACCGGGTTCTCAGAAAATATTTCATCGTCGCGGTCTTCTACCCCCTGATCTACTGGATCCTGATGGCCGTCATCACCGTGACCACGGCCCCGGTGGGCCTGAACGTCAACCGCCAGAAGCGCAAGTTCACGCTCTGGAAACCGGTCCGGGAGTGACCATGATCCGCAACCGGCACTACTGGACGATTCTTCTTTTGACGCTGTCGGCCGCGTTATGCGGACCGGTCCGCCTGTCGGCGGCCGAACCCGCGCTGCCGGACACCACAGAGGTGGAGTCCGAGAGAATCATCAATCCCGACCTGGCCCGGACCAACGTCGACGAGGCCCGGGACGCCGCGAGCCGCGACCGCCACCACGATGCGGCGGACCATTATCTGGAGGCCCTGGCCCACGACGCGACCCTGGTTCCGACCGTTGCCCAGGAACTCGCCTACCAGAAGCTGTGGCGGGAAGACGCGGAAAAAGCCATCTTCTATTTCCGCAGGTATCTGGCACGTCATCCCGACCAACCCAACCGGAGCGTGCGCAAAGGCCTGGCCTTGGCCTACAGTTGGAGCGGGCGTCAAAAGGAAGCCATTGAGCTGTATCGCCAGTTGGTCGAGGAAGACCCCACCGACGGCAGTGCCAGGATCGGTTTGGGCCGAAGTTTGATCTGGGACAACAAACTGCACGAAGGCTTTACCGTCGTGCGATCGGTGGAGGACGAATTTCCCGCCGAAACGGGCCCCGGTCGGGAGAGCTCGGATTTCCTGCTGACGGTTCTGGACAATTACACCCCCCACCTGGAATTGAAGGCGGATGCCAGCTGGGATTCCGACGACCTGGACATCTACAGGTTGACCGCCACGGGGACCTTTACCGTGTTCGGCAACAAATTGATTCAGGCCATCCCCTCCTGGGAAATTTTCCAGGACCCCGACCAGGCCGACATCACCAACCTGAAACCCGCGGCTGGATTCATTACCCCCTTGGCCCACAACTGGGCCCTGCACGCTTACGGCTGGCTGGACCGGTACCGCACCAGTGAGCCCCTTTTCGCGGGGACCGAGAAGTTGAGCTGGGACCGGTTCGGCGGCGACTTCTGGTTCACCTGGATCGCCAAACCCAAGTTGAGGATCGATTTCGGCGGTACCTCCAAATCAGTGGAGACCTTCGAGGCCCTCAACAACAAGGTGAGTTACAAACAGGGCAACCTCTCGGCTGATTGGCGTTTCGCGCGGCGGTTTTCCCTCGGAGCATCGGGCCAGTTCGCCGACTACAGCGACGGCAACGAAAAGCTCAAAGGCAGCCTGCGCCTGGATTGGCGGAAGGAAGGCCGTTGGAATTTCATCGTGGGGCCCGTCCTGACCTACATGGATTTTTCCATCCCCTACCCGGGCGGCTACTGGGCGCCGGACTGGGTCAGGAACGGCAGCATCGAGGCCACCCTGAGCACCCGGACCAGCCGCATGACCTTCAAGCTCAACGGCAGCATCGGCCAGGAACAGGAATTGGGTAACGACGCCCTGACCGTCGGCGGAGCTTCAGGCCGGATTGGCTGGCGTTTCAGCCAGGGATGGCTGGCCGCGCTCGAGGGCGGATATTCCAAATCCTCTTTCGCGACCGCCAGCGGATATAGCCGGACATTCGCCAACCTGTCCGTACGGGCAATGTTCTAACGCGGTGTGGCAATGATGCGCAAGCCCCCCTCCATCATAACCATTTTTCTTTTGCTTCTGATGACGGCCGGATCCTTGTGGATCTCCGGCTGCGGCGGGGGCTCCGAGGATTCCGCGAACAGGAACAGGTCGGGCTACAACCTGGACCCTCCATATCTGGGGTCGGGCGGATTCCCCACGGCCGAGGACGGCGTGCCGGTTTTCTGTTACCACTATTTCCGGTCGGGATTCAATGCTGGCTATCTCATGAAGGTCCTGGGATCGGTGCTGTTGGGCATGCCGGCCCTGGGCCCGCGGGAGTTCTGGACCACCCCCATCGGTGAGTTTGAAAAACACCTGCGGTATTTCCGGGACACCGGAACGGTGGTCATGACCCTCGACGAGGTGGCCGATCTGGTCGAAGCCCGCAAGGACCTGCCTGCGCGGGCGGTGATCCTGACCATCGACGACGCCGATCGCAGCGTATATGAACTGGCCTTTCCGATGCTGAAGAAATACGGCATGAAGGCCCACCTGTTTGTCCCCACGGCCCAGGCGGGGAAACCCTGGAGTGATCTCGACATCTGCACCTGGGAACAACTTTCCGAAATGGAATCGTCAGGGTACGTGCTGGTGGGATCCCATACCCGCGATCTTCATTTCAAGGTGGAGGTGGACGGGAAAATGGAGCCGATTTTTTTCCATCCCGATCAAGTGCCCGAAGAGGCCAGGCTGCGGAATATGAACGATCTGTCCCGCCAAGCCAGAGCCCATGCCACGACCATTATGCCGGAAAACCTGGAAGAGATTCTTTCGGGAACCTACGCGACGGTGGCCGCGGACCTGGTGGCCAGCAGGGTTGATCTCCTGGCCGGTGCGGACGCCAATGCGGCCTGGCTGGCCTGGCCCTACGGGTTTGCCAGCGATGAGTTGGACAGCCTCAGCCGGGCGGCGGGCTTCCGGGGGACGGTCAGTCTATATCCCGTTTCCTTTTCCAGACGCGACACAACCCTGCATGTCGGCCGTTACGCCTTGACCGCAAAAACCACTCTCGGTCATATCGCCAACGTGTTCCCCCGCTGATCAGGAATTTCCGGACAAAACCCTGACCCAAACCCGGCGGCGGCGCGGCCCGTCGAAATCACAGAACCAGATCTTCTGCCAGGTACCCAACTGCAGCTTCCCCTTCGAGACGATCACCGTGACCGAACTTCCGAACATGCTGGCCTTGATGTGGGCGGCCGCGTTCCCTTCGGCGTGAAGGTAACCGTCCTGCCAGGGGACGAGGCGGTCCAGCGCCCCGGTCATGTCCCGGACCACGTCCGGATCAGCGCCCTCGTTGATTGTCACCGCGGCAGTTGTATGGGGATTGAAGACGACGACCACGCCCTCCTGCAAACCCAGGTCCGCGACCTGCTCCTGGACCCGGGACGTGACATCGACAAAATCCGTCTGTCCCCGGGTCTCCAGGTTGAACTCCCGCATGGCTCCTCCTTCGGAATCCCGATCAGAAATCAAAGTACATCGTGAACTCGTAGGGATGCGGACGCTGGTTGATGGCGTTGATCTCATCATGTTTGATCTGGAGCCAGCGGCGAATCATGGACTCGGGAAAAACCTCACCCCTGAGCAGGAACTCGTGGTCCTTCTCCAGGGCATCGAGCGCGTCGGCCAAGGAACGGGGCAGAAAATCCTCATTTCCGACAGCGTCCCCGGGAGAATCCTGAGGTGTATAACCGGCCTTGATGGGATCGATCCGGTTGATGATGCCGTCCAATCCCGCCATCAGGATGGCCGAACAGCAGATGTAAGGGTTGGCCGTCAGGTCGGGCGGCCGGTATTCGATGCGCCGCATCTGGGGATCGGTCACGTAGCTGGGAATGCGGATCGCCGCCCCCCTGTTGCTGCGGCCGAAGGTCCGTACGGTGGGCGCCTCGAAGCCGGGCACCAGCCGTTTGAAGCTGTTGGTGCTGGGGTTCGTGAAAGCGCAAAGCGCATCGGCGTGCTTGAGGATTCCCCCGATATAGAACAGGGCCTCATCGGAAAGGCTGGCATACCCATCATCTTTGTTGAAAATGTTTTGCCCGTTTTTCATAAGGAACTGGTGGAGGTGCCAGCCACTGCCCGCGTTGTCCATCAGGGGCTTGGGCATGAAGGTCACCTTGAGCCCATGACGCTCGGCCAGATTGAACAGGATGTACTTGGTCAGAACCGCGTGGTCACCGGTCGTGGGCAGATCGGCGAACCACCCTTCGATCTCCTGCTGACCCTGGGCGCCCCCCTCATGGTGATGATAACGAACGGGGATGCCGAAGTCCGCCATCGCTGCGCAGACCTCGTCGCGGAAGTCGTCGTACCGGTCGAAGGGATTGCAGGCGTGGTAGGCGTTCCCGTAGAAAGTTTCACCGCTGCGAACACCAAAAGAGGTTTGGTTCGCTTCGGTCAGGAACTTCGCTTCCTCGAAGATGTGGAATTCGTATTCGGGCGCCCACTGGGAAACGTCGGCCACACCTGAATCACGCATGGCCTGCTCCGCGCGGCGGGCGATGTAGCGGCCGTCCTGGGGAAAAGGACTGCGATCCTTATCGGTCAACCGCGCTTCGGCGAACATGGTCAGCGTCGGACGCTTGCGAAAGGGGTCCAACGCGGCGGTGCCCAGATCCGGCACCAGAACCATGTCGCTGTTTTCAACTTTCAGGAATCCGTAACTGGAACCATCGAAGCCAATGCCTTCAATGCAGGAGGCCTCGGTAAACCGGTCGAAGGGAAAGGAGATGTGATGTAGACGACCGACCAGGTCGAGCATTTTCAGATCAATGAATTCGATGCCCGATTGCTCGGCTTCCCTGCGAACTTCGGCAAACTTGTTGGTGTTCATGATCCACCTCGTGTGTGGTGACGTTGTCTTGGACCGGAACCGGTCCGGACTCGCGCGTCCGACCGGTCCTCGTTCAGAGTTCCCCAAATATATGTCGCGATTCGCTCCTCTTCCACACTGTCCTTGCCGCTGCCCGGACGGGGACATATTTTCGAACCCTGAATCCGTCGGATCTGTCGCCGAAAGGACCCGCATTGCCAAGTGACAAGGTGCGCATCCGCTTCGAAGGCAACACCCTCGAGTGCCGCTCTGGCACTTCCGTGGCCGTCGCCCTGTGGGAAAATGGAATCCGACATCTCTCCCACTCCCCAAAATACGGCCGTCCCCGAGGCCTGACGTGCGCCAGAGGCCACTGCACCGCCTGTCTGATGAGAGTGGACCGGATTCCCAACGTCCGGACCTGCGAGCTTCCCGTGCGTGAAGGCATGGAAGTCGGACGCCAGGACGCGGGAGCTTTCTATGCCGCCCCCATGCAGAAGATCCTGGCCGCCGGCAGCGCTTTTTTCCCCGTCGGGTTCTACTACAAGTGGTTTACCAGGCCTCCCTTTCTGAGCCGCCTTTTTCTGGACGGCATTCGGCCCATGACCGGGGTCGGTCGCCTTCCCGGCGGAGGTTCCCGATTCAAGGCCCTGCCGCCGGTTTCCGCCCCCTCGGGAACGGTGAACACCCCTGCTTCGGACCTTGGCCGCTTCGACACCGTTGTAGTGGGTGCCGGGCCTTCGGGCCTGAAGGCCGCCGCCACGGCCGACGGTCGGGTCCTTGTCCTGGATGACCACGAACTTCCGGGCGGACAGCGCCATGGAGTCCTGCGGGGCCTGGCCGATCAACCCGACGGCCATCTGGACCGCTTCCCTGTTTTGAAATCCTCCCTGGAGAGAATCGAAAAAGCGCAAAATCTCATGATCGCCAGGGATGACCTGACCTTCCTGGGTGGGACCCGGGCCATTGCCGGATACCATCCCGACGGTCTGCTCCTGCGGCGGGGCGACCATCTTCAAACGGTGCAATTCGACAACCTGGTCTGGGCCGCCGGCGCCCTGGACACCCTCGGGCTTTTTGCCGGGAACGACACACCCGGAATCCTGGGTCCCCGCGCCCTGTACAGATTGCTGTTCCGGGACGGCCTCCGGGTCCGGGGCCTTCAGGCCCTGGTCATCGGCGACGGTCCTGATTTCTGGCTCAGCGCCGCGGCACTTGACGCAGCGGGCGCGCGGCTCTCCCTGGTGCCAACCGGTGATGGCGGCGCCAAAGAGATTTCCGCGGCGGTGGATCTCAAGTGGCCCCTCAACACGGGATTAAAACTGGACGAGATTTCGGAACGCGGAGAAGGACATCTGACGGCATCATTTGTTCAAGGAACTCCCAGCAGCGGTGAGGCCGGGACACGGCTTTCCCTGGAAGCCGATCTGGCCGTCATTTGCGGCCGCGGCAAACCGGCCTACGACATCCCCTACCAACTGGGAGCCAACCTGGCGCTTCAGCCGGACCTCGGAGGATTCGCCCTGCCCCTGCCCGACGATTCGGGATCCGGCCCCGCCACATCCCTTTTACCGGGCGGCCCGCGCCTGGTGGCCGTCGGAGAAGCGTGCGGCGATCTGCCCGGCCGGCACCATCCTTCAGGCGCTGAGGTGAAAAAGCCATGAGCAAGCCCAAGGTTTTTCTTTGCCGCTGTGAAGATGTCACCTTGCAGGAATTTCAGGATGCCTATGTCGAAGGTTTTACCGAACTGGAATCCCTGAAGCGCTATACCGGGGTCGGAACCGGTTTCTGCCAGGGCAAGAGCTGCCTCAGTGAGGCTGCCGAATTACTCGCCACCCTGCGCGACATACCGCCGGCGGAAGTCCGCCTGACCAATATTCGCCCACCTGCCGAACCGCTGACCTTTGCCCAACTCGCGGCTCTTGATGTTCCCGATCCGGCCGGCGACTCCGGGAGTGACTCATGATCCCCCTTTCCAGCGGGCCGGTGCCCGCCACCGCGGACGCGGTCATCATCGGCGGAGGCATCAACGGCCTGACCACGGCCCGGGAGCTGGCGCGCGAAGGCATGAACGACATCGTGATCCTGGAGAAGGATTACATCGGCAGCGGTTCGACCGGCCGCTGCGGCGGCGGAATAAGGCAGCAGTGGACCACCGAAGAAAATATCCGCCTGGCCCAGGAAAGCGTTGCCATGTACGAAAACATGTCGGCGGAACTGGGCTACCAGGTTTTCTTCCGTCAGGGCGGCTACCTGATGATCACCGAAAACGAGGGCGACCTTCCCGCCCTGCGCGATGCGGTCGCCCTGCAGAACCGCTGCGATGTCCCCACCGAATTCCTGCAGCCCGAAGAGTGCCTGAAGCTCGTGCCGGATCTGGATGTTTCCAACCTCAAGGGCGCCACCTTCTGTCCCAAGGACGGCACGGCCTACCCCTTCGCCGTGGTCTGGGGATATGCCAGGGCCTGCCACCGCGCCGGGGTGAAGATATTCATCCGGTCCCGGGTATCCGGCATCACCGCCGATGAGGGCCGGATCCGTACCGTTCATACCGATCGTGGGGATATCGCCACCGAACGGGTGATCAACTGCGCCGGTCCCTGGGCACGGTCCATGGCCGCCATGGTCGACGTGCAGCTGCCCAACAAGCAGGAGCGCCACGAGATCATGGTCAGCGAATCGCTCAAACCATTCCTGGACCCCATGGTGATCTCGATCACCAACGGCATCTATTTCAGCCAGAGTCTGAGGGGAGAGATCGTGGGCGGAATCGGCGACCCCAGCGAACCCGGCCTGGAGGGACCCGCCCATTTCGACACCCGCAGCCAGCTGCGTTTCGCGGTCCGCTTCGCCAAGGCCCTGCTGCGGTACTACCCCCGCGCCGGCCAGATCAAAATGATGCGGCAGTGGGCGGGCATGTACGACGTCACGCCCGACCACCGCCCCATCCTGGGTGGGGTGCCGGGTCTGGACGGCTATTTTCATATCTGCGGATTCAGCGGCCACGGATTCATGCTCGGACCGGTGACCGGACGCAGGATGGCCCGCTACATCACCACCGGCCGACCCGATGACATCATCACGAGCCTTTCACTGGATCGGTTTGAAAAGGGCGACCTCAAACCGGACGCCTTCGTGGTGGGCTGAGGGGAATCAGATCAAGTCGTCGAGGGCCTTTTCGATTTCACCGAACTCGAACTTGAAGCCGGCCGCCCTCAGGACATTCGGAACCACCCGCTGACTGGCCAGAAGAACGTCGGACAACTCCCCCATCACCAATTTGAGGGCAAATCCGGGCACCGGAAGATACGCCGGCTTGCCCACGGCCCGCCCCAGCGCCCGTGCAAATTCCTTCTGCCGCGGAGGGTCGGGAACCGCCGCATTCACAGGCCCACGGACTTCTGTCTGATCCAGGACAAAAAGGAGGAGTCGGGCCAGGTCCCGGATGTGGATCCAGGGGAAGTACTGCTTTCCGGTCCCCAGCGGGCCTCCAAATCCCAGGCGATAGGCGGGCAGCATCCTGGCCAGGGCCCCGCCCTCGGCGGACAGGACCACGCCGACCCGGATCAGGGCGACCCGGACATTTTCCCGCTCGGCCTTCAAGGCGGTATGCTCCCATTCCAGGGCCAGGCGGGCCAGGAATCCGATCCCCGGTTCACTGCGTTCGCCCAGGGCGGTTTCACCCCGGTTGCCGTAATAGCCAACCGCGGAGGCGCTCGCCAAAACAATGGGTTGCTCACAGGCAGCCAGGGCCGCCGCCACGTTCCCCGTCGTCGAAAGCCTGGAACGGCGGATGCGCTGTTTTCGTTGTCCTGTCCACAGGCCATCGGCGACCGGTGCTCCGGCCAGATTGACGACGCCTTCACAAGTCCCCAGCCGGTCCTGCCAGTCTCCGGGCATGGTAGGATCACCACCCAGAATTTCCGTTCCCGCGGGAAGGACATTCCTGGCGCGCGCGGGATCCCGGGTCAGACAGAGAACTTCATCCCCCCGGTCCAGCAGCATGGGAATGACGACCCGGCCCACAAGTCCGGTTCCTCCGGTGACAAATACCCTCATTCCCATCCCTTTGTGCACTCCTGTCCCCTGATTCGTGATGACCCGCCTCCCACTGGAGGCAGGACATTACCCCAGTTGCCGTACGGTGTCCAGCAACCCGGTTTGCCTGTGGCGGCATTTGTCCTATTTTGGGCAGGCAAACCAGGAAATCAAACCGGCCGGGAGCTGCCATGGAATACCGGAATTTCGATTGTGAGATCGCCGAAGGATGCGCCACCGTGCGCATGATCGGACCAGGCGCCCCGAACATGGGCGATCTGTGTGACGAGTTCGTGGACCTGATGCTGCGGCTTCAGGAAGACCGGGCTGTGCGGATGATCCTTTTTACCGACGGGGACCACGCCTTCGAACTTCATCACAATCTCGATGATCTTTCTGAGGCCCATCCAAACGACCGGGGATTCGAGATCCTGGCCGCGGACGAAGAGATATCCCGCCGGATCGTGACCATGATCGGGGAAACAACCAAACCCGTGGTCGCAGCCACCCGCGGTGACATCCGCTATCTCGGCCTGGGCTTTTTCATGGCCGCGGACATTCGTCTGGCTTCCGACAAAGCCAGTTTCACCATCCAGGACATGTCCGGCGGGCTGCTGCCCGGCTGGGGCCTGCTGCATGTCCTGCCCCGACTGATCGGCCCCGGACGCAGCCTGGAATACCTGTGGTCCGGACGCACGGTCGGCGCGAAAGAAGCCTACCAAATGGGCCTGGTTGACCGGCTCATCGACGATGAGGTCTGGGAAGAGGAAATCGACCGCTTTACCGACCGCTTGCGGCGTCTGCCCCAGCCGGCGGTCCAGTTGACCAAACTGGGAATTCAGCAGGCGGCCAACCTGGACCTGACCACCATGCTTTCGGTGGAGTGGGAATCCCAGCAGCAGTGCTGGACCTCGCTGGAAACTTCTGAAGGATTGCTCGCCTGGCAGGAAGGCCGGGATCCCCAACTGGAAGCTTCCCAGTCAGAGGAAGACGAATAAAAGGTGGCCGCTCCGTAAGAGCGGCCACCTTTTCATACAGGTCGAATTCTACCGGAAAAGGCTCTTCACATTACCCCAGGAACTTTCCTCCACGCCGACGGGGGCGCAGTCGCAGTTCATCGAGAGCTGGGCATCGCCCATTCCACCGATGGCCTGATGCAGGGCCACACCAGTGCTGCCGGAAGCCTCAAGGTAGGCCGGAGGACCCTGGATGGGATCGATCAGGCTGAAGTAGATCCCTGAAACGAACACATTACTGGGAAAGTTGACATCATTGTAGAACCCGTTCACCATCAGGGTCAATTCCGCGACAATGACGTTGCCGTTCACGGCCAGCAACGGACTGCCCAACCCGACAATGAATTCACCCGGACGAGTGCCGGCGTTGACATGATCACCGAAAACGGTGTGCCCCAGCTTGAGAATGTTGTCGTAGGTGAACCCGGCTTCCCATCCCCATACCTCATCATGGGTAAGGGCGGTCAGGATCACGAAGACCGTGAAGGGGACGTCTTCGCCGATGGCTCCGCAACTTCCCGTGGCAGCCGGATTGAGATAGATCCCAATATTGTTGACGAAGGGATTACCTGGATCCTGGCCCAGAGCGGTTCCACCGAGGACGAAGGTTAACAAAACAAAAGCAATAGCGAATTTCCTCATAATGCCTCTCCTTTTGAAGTCCGTTGGCGTCATCATCTGCTTGTGGTGCAGGGTTTGAAAGTCCCCCAAAACGGACCCTATCACGGGGAAATTTTTTTGTCAATAATCTGGAGGAATTTATAATGTACCCATTTTTCTGTGGTACAAGGCACGTAAAGACGGAATACCGCAAAAAATAAAACGGCCGCCCGAAAGGCGGCCGTTTTATCCGATGCCGCTTTGAAAGCGGCCGTAGGCTGAAAAACCGTTCAATTTACCGGAACAGGCTCTTCACGCTGCCGAAGGAGCTTTCTTCCACGGCGACAACCCAGCAATCGCCATTCATCGTCAGCTGGGGAATAACACCACTCTGATCCAGGGGATCGCCAAGGGCGTTGTGCAGAACCACGCCAGTGCTTCCGGAGGCTTCCAGATAGGCCGGAGGACCTTCGATGGGGTCGATCAGGCTGAAGTAGATACCTTCGATAAAGACGTAGCTCGGCTGGGTAACGTCATTGTAGAAGCTGCTGACCATGAACTGCAACTCACCAACGACAACCGCACGGTCAATCGTGAGCAAAGGAGCTCCCAGACCGACGATCATCTCGTCCGGACGGGTGCCGGCGTTTACGCCAGAACCGTAAAAGACACTATTCATTTTCAGCAGGTTTTCGAAGGGGAATCTGGCTTCCCAGCCCCAAACCTCGTTGTTGGTGAGCTTGGACAGGACAATAAAGGCGGTGAATGGAGTGTCTTCACCGACGGTCCCGCAGCTGGATCCAACATCAATGATCAAACCGATGTTGTTCTGGTAGCCCGGGTCCTGGGCGAATGCGGATCCGCTAAGGGCGAAAGCCACCAAGGTCAAGACAAGAACCATCTTCTTCATTTTGTCGCTCCTCTGATGAGTTGGAGAGTTAATCTTGGGGCTATCCCATTTTGGAGCTACCCCCGGCGAACGAAATCAACCTTGTCGCAAGATTATATCATAACCGCAGGCCATTTACACGAAAAAATGTGGGATTGTTCTCTTTTTTATCAATAGGCTTTCAAAACCGTAAAATATTCAAATCAACCTAACTCTTTATTTTTTAATTAATTACATCAAATTTGTTTAATTCCCGATATTATACTGAATACTAGGATATCAATTTGTTGGTTTTATAATCCTGTTTTCATCCATGAAACAGGAAGGAATTACCTCCTATTTTAATCAAAAAAAACTGGCTTCATGTCCGCCGTAAAATGATAGTTTCCGTGGTCAGACATTTTCATTCGCCGGTGATGAACCGCCCCGTCTTCCCTCGGAGGTTTTTCCGTGAAACCAATGGCCCACTTTTACTTTATGATTGCCCTGGTGATGATGGCAGCAGCCATCCCCGTCTCCGGCGCAACGCCAGAGCGCGATCACGACATTATTCCGGAGGACTATTTCGACCTGATCAGCCTGGGCAACCTGGCGGTGTCGCCTGACGGCAAAACCATCGCCTACACCGAAAGCCGCTGGGGCGAAGGACAGGAAGGCCGCCACAGTGAACTGTGGACGGTTACCCGCGGGGGGGCGAGCCCCGTTCGCCACACCTTCGACAGCTTTGGAGTTTCCTCGGTGGTCTGGTCGCCTGACGGAAAGAGCGTCTTCTTCCTGGGCCGGGACAAGGCGGGCCGCGACACCCCTCCCCATGACGGCAGCCGTCAGGTCTGGCGCCTAAATCCCAGTGAAGGAAACCCCGTCGCCGTGACCCGGATCACCGACGGCGTATCCTCCTTCAATATTTCCCACGACGGGAACGCCCTGTTTTATACCGTCGATAAAGAGGAAGTGACGGGTGAGTGGAAAGACCTTCGTAAAAAATTCAAGGATCTTGAATACGGCCACGGAGTGACGGAGTTCACCGAGGTGAGGAAGCTGGATCTGCTTTCCTGGCGGGACGAAATTGTCCTGCCGGCCGACCGGGTAATCTGGGAAATGACCCTTTCCCCTGACGGCACGCGCCTGGGCATGGTCACAACCAGCGACAACGAATTGATCTTCAAGGAGGGCTGGTCCCGGGTGGAGATTCTGGACATCGCAACCGGGGTCATTACTTCCGCCACTGAGCAACAATGGCGCGCGGATCATCCATCCCCTTACGGCTGGATCGACGACCTGGCCTGGTCCGGCGACAGCAAGGCGCTGGCCTTTGCCATTTCCTACGACGGATACGCCACCCGCATCTGGATCACCGAAGAAACCGATGGCGCCTGGGGCCTGCAACTGGTCCAGCGGCCGGACATGGTTTCCTTCGCCGGATCCATGCAGTGGAAGGGCTCCGGTCGCACATTGTGCTATCTGGGCGAAACCATGGGCCGGATCCATGTCTACGGAACGGACAAGGTCGGCGGGGGCGAGCAGGGAAAAACCAGCGTCCTGGCCGGGGGCGACATCGTGGCCGGCTCCTTCGCTTTCGACAAGAAGGGCGAAAGCCTGACCACGGCGTTCGAGACCATCACCGACGGCAACGACATATATACCGTCAAAGCTCCCGAAAAATTTGAGCGCCTGACCCGGGTCAATCCCCAGATCGACACCTGGAAACTTCCGCAGATCAAACATGTCAGCTGGCCGGGAGCCGACGGGAACAAATGCTACGGCATCCTCGAACTGCCGCCGGAGTACAAGGAAGACGACGGCCCCCTGCCGACGATCATCGAATTGCACGGCGGACCCACTTCCTCCACCAAGTATCGTCTGCGCCTGTGGATCTATGGCCGGGCGTTGATGGCGAGTAACGGCTACGCCCTGCTCAGCCCCAACTATCATGGTTCGACCGGATACGGGGACGAGTTCCTGGCCAAGCTGATCGGGCGGGAAAACGATATCGAAGTGATCGACATCGCCGCCGGAACGCGCTGGCTGATCGACCAGGGAATCGCCGACCCCGAACGGATCGGCGTGAGCGGCTGGAGCAACGGCGGGTACCTGACGAACTGCATGATCGTCGCCGAACCGGACATGTTCGCCGCCGCCAGCAGTGGTGCGGGAGTGTTGGACATGGTGATCCAGTGGGGCACCGAGGACACGCCCGGGCACGTCATCAACTTCGTCGAAGGCCTTCCCTGGGAACAGGCGGACCATTACCAGAAGGCTTCGCCCCTCTATAATCTGGACAAGGTCAAGACGCCTACCCTCATTCATGTGGGCGGCAATGACCCCCGCGTCCCCCCCGCCCACAGCCGGGCGCTGTACCGGGCTTTGAAACACTATCTCCACGTTCCGACCGAACTGGTGGTCTATCCGGGCGAACCCCACGGTTTGACGACCCATGAGAACCGCCTGGCCAAGATGAAGTGGGATCTGGCCTGGTTCGAAAAATACCTGTTGGGTCAGGAAGAGGAGACTCCGACCGAGGATTGAGACCGGGCGGATTTACGGTAAAGAAAAGCCGGGCGGGAAACCGTCCGGCTTTTTAAAAATAATCCCACCGATTTGCTTGTAAATTCCGCCTTGCAACCTGTTATAAATTTATCTTGTAGAGTGCATCCCCGCCCGATATCCTAGCCATTGGTCAACAACCGTTTACTCCGTCCGTGGAGGTTTTACATGCTGCGTCTCATTCTGCCCGTCGCGGGAATTCTCCTGCTGAGCCCGGGTATCGCGGCAGGCGGCGTTTCTTTCGTCGATGCGTTCGATGTTCCCGCTGGCGCCGGCTATGTCGGATCCGAGACCTGTCTCGACTGCCACGATGATGTCGGCGAATTCTACGCCAACTCCCCCCACTCCCCCGACCGCGGGCTCGCCATCCCGGGCACCGGGATCGCCGGCTGTGAAGCCTGCCACGGACCCGGCAGCCTCCATGTAGAAGAAGATGGTGATGGTTTCATCATCGGACCCGAAATCCTGGCTGGCCAGGGTCAGGGCGTCAAGGTGGCCATGTGCACCCAGTGTCATACCGACAAGGGACTGGAATGGACCGGCGGTCCCCACGCCGGCACGGACATCTCCTGCGCCAATTGCCACACCGACCAGGTGCATTTCGCCGGCGGCGTCACTCCGGTTTCCGATTTCCGGAACAAGGGCGAATTCTGCCTGCAGTGCCATCCGGCCCAGGTCACTGATTTCCGGCTTCCCTTCCGTCATCGTGTCCTCGAGGGCCAGATCGACTGCCAGGATTGCCACAATCCCCATGCGGATTTCGACCAGACGGCCTGGAACGGGATGAACGGCGTCTGCCTGGAATGCCATGTGGAAATGGAAGGACCCTTCGTCTATGAACACGAAGGCGTGGCCAGCGAAGACTGTATTACCTGCCACCGTCCCCACGGTTCGAATCACGACAAACTGCTGATCACCGAATCCAACAGCATGTGCCTGCAGTGCCATTTCGAGCAGGGGTTCAATGCAGGCGACGGATGGACCCTTGGTGGGCGGGGCCATGGCGGCCTCCTGTCAGACGAAGCTCGCTGTTTCGATTGCCACACCGAAGTACACGGATCGAATACCGATCCGAACTTCAAGGACCAGTAAAGGAGTACGACCATGAAGATGAATAGGACGACGACCATTACGGTCCTGGGCCTGGCGCTTCTGGCGTTCGCCTTGCCGGCCCTCGCCGAAGATACCGTGGACCTGCCGGCCCAGACCGAACGCATCTGGGCCCCAACGGGCGATGTGATCGGACAGGACAACCACGGAACGGCCACCTTCCAGGCCAAGGACCCCCACGGAAACGAAGCCAAGGGCGCCGAGGACTGGCAGCTGGTCCAGAAATATTCCGGCCAGGGACTGTTCGGATATTTCCGTACCAAGGAAAACGGTTCGCAGTATTGGCTGCGAGGTTACGGCGACAACGCCGGCACCGGCGGCCTGGTCGGCAAGTTCGACCTTGGCGGCAACATTCCCGGCCAGTTCAAGTGGAACATCGACTTCCGGGATTTCGACTACTTCTACGACCGCACCAGCGAGATGCGGGCGCCGGGTTTCGCGGCCCCACCACCTCCCCCGGAACTCGGTGGTTTGCCAAAACTCAACTGGCGGCGGGCTTCGATTCGGGCCGACTACCGATTGTCCGACCAGTTCTCGCTGGTCGGCGGCTTCAACCGGAAATGCCGTAACGGCCAGAAGGGCAGCCTGCTGCGGGGCTTCGGCAATACGGGAGCATCGGCTCCGGGCACGAAGCTGTTCGACACTACCACCAATGAATTCTGGGGTGGTGTCGGTTATGCTGGCGGCGGGTTCGGCTCGGACCTGAACGTGAGCTACCGCAGTACCAGCGGGACCCGCGCTCTCGAGGGCCGGCACAACTTCAATGATGACCAGACCCGTTTCGGGGCCAAGCTCGGCCTCTCCTATGCCCTGAATGACAATTTCAAGTTTGTTGGGCATGGTGCGACGTCCAAGTTGGAAAACACCGGCTGGGATAACACGGGAATCAGGACCTACGACTTAAATGGTGAAACCACCACCAGCGCAGGTCAAATCGGTCTGCTGGCCCGGTTGGGAAAATCTGCCAACCTTGCCGCGTCGGCAAATTTCAGAAGTCTGGATACTGATGCCCGGACCAACCTGGGAGCCGACGTTCAGCAGGCCACAGCCCGCAAACGGGACAGTCAGGATTACCGGATCGCCCTGAACTACCACGGGCTGGCCAAGACTCGTCTACGTCTCAATTATCGCTACGGAACTTCCAACCTGGACCAGACCGTGGCCGAAGGAGACATTCCCGGAGGCGCTCAGGTTGGGGATTTCCAGGTGTCCGACCAGACCAGGACCCAGCATGACTTCAGCTTCCGCGCCCGTTACCGGGTCGGCATCGCCGCCACCATCAAAGCCAAGGTGGCATGGCGGAAACAGGAGATCGACGACAAGAACCCGGTGCTCTCCAATCCGGGTAATCAGTTGACCTACTGGATGGGCGACCGTGATCTGAACCGTTACCGCTGGGAACTGGCCCTGCGAATGCGCTTCGGTCGGTGGGTCCGTTTTGACATCGGACACCAGGCCATCGACCAGACTTTCGAGCGCAAGGAATTCGGGATGAGCGAATCCACCTGGACAGCCAACCGCGGCTTCACCAACCTGACCTGGTCCCCCGGTGGAGGCAGCCTGGATCTGTACGGCATGTTCTCCTACGGCGTTGAAAAATACTCCCTGACCACGGATCCCGTGCCGACAGCGGACATGAACGCGATCGCCTACAACGGGAGCACCATGCGGTTCACTCCAGGGGCCACCTACCATCTGGGAGAAAACCTCAGCCTCGAAGGCCACTACGAGGGAGTCCGGTTCGAGGACACCGGCAACGATGACGTCATCAAAAAACTGCAGGCGGACCACGACCGTATGCGCCTGCGGGCGGGGTATGACATCTCTTCCGCTGCCAAGGTATGGGCCTCCTACACGCGGAATGAATTCGACGAAAACAGGTGGGACGATTACATCCACCATCTGTATTCCGTTTCGGTTTCCGGAACTTTCTGATAACCACAACATGAGGGTCCCTTCGGGGGCCCTCTTTTTTTTTGCCTTCATATGTGATTGAAACCCGCCGATCTCCTACCGCTTCACTATGTTTTTAAAAAAACAGATGTTGACAAACTTTTCACAGGATAGCATTTTCCCAAGTAGGTAAACGTTTCCTTACTGGATTTGGGATGTGACAGTGAACCGCGTTAACGGATTTCCAAACCGACGCCAGCAGATCCTCGAAGAGGCCACGCACCTCTTTGCCGCCAAGGGGTTCGAGGGCGCGTCCATGCGTACCATCGCCAAAGCCTGCAGCATCACCGAGGCGGCCATCTACCGTCATTTCACCAACAAAAACGATCTGTATGAACAGGTGATCATCGCCAAGGCCGTGCAGCACAACATCGCCGGACAATTGGAATCCTTCTCCCCCGAATGGAATATCGAACGGGTGTTGCGGGCCATCGCCGAACACATCCTGGAGATGGCCAAACAGGATCCGGAATTGATGCGCCTGATGGTCAACAACAGTCTGGAACGTGGATCCTCGGTGGCCAGGGTCCTCTTCAAGGAAGTCCGTCTGCCTTATATCACCTACATGTCGTGTGAATTGTCCAAGCGCATGGCCGATGGTGAAATTCGCGAAATCGATCCCCTGATTACAAGCCGCTGTTTCGTGGGCATGGTCATGGACTGCGCCCTCAACGTCGGAGTCTGGAACCGGATCGCCGGCCTGGACATCGCGGCGAACGACGTGGTGTGCAACAACGTCCCCATTTTCGCCCTCGGCCTCACCAAAGATTCCGGAACCGATAACCCCGTTACCCAACCAGGGAGAGCCTGATGAAACGATTCATCATCCTACCCATCCTTGCCCTGCTGGCGCTTTTTGCCCTGTGGGGATGTGAAAATGACACATCCAACGGCCCGGTAGACCCCGGAGCCGGCGAAATTGCCCCGGAAAAGTCCTGCCTGGGCTGTCATTCGAGCGAAGAACTCCTCAAAGCGGCTGCGGGGGCTACCTCAGGATCAAAAGTCCTGATTCGCGCCAAAGGGGGCGGCTGAGGCGGCGACGTGCCCACGCTGGAAGCGTGGCAAAAAGTCTTCATCGATCTTTCAAACAATAATGGCAAGGAATTCGTCGCCAGTGTCCACGGTCCGGATTACACAGGAGCGGCAATCCCTCATGAGTTGTCCTGCCAGGCTTGCCATGCGGGACCCGCGGATAACGATTTCACCGGTATGGCCGAGGCCCATCAGGGAATGATCGTCGATCCCAGCAGACCGGGCGACGTCGGGTGCAACGCAACCGGTTGCCACGATGCCCAGCCATTCGAATCGGCCTGTTCGTCAAGTGACTGCCATCCCACCCACGCGGAAAACTGGTCCTCCAGCCTCCACGCCAACCTGCAGGGCGAAGTCAATGCGGTGGAAGGCCGTTGCGCCATCGACCTGGACCAGTCCGGCTATCGCGAGGATTTCAACAACCAGTGCGCCGAGTGTCATGCCACCTGCGGCCAGTGCCACGTTTCGCGGCCCAACAGCGCCGGTGGCGGTTTTGTCTATCTGGAGGGCGCCACGGTTTCCCGTTCGCACCTGTTCCAGAGCAAGCCGCATATGACCGAGCAATGCACGGCCTGCCACGGCACACGCATCGCCACCGACTATCTGAAACAGGGCGATGGGATTCCCGATGCCAATGTCGAGGACATCCATTGGAGGCTCCGTTCCTTTACCTGCCTCGATTGCCACAGCGGTACTGAACTTCACGGCAATGGCGAAGTCCTCGACCATCGCTACGAAGTAGCGGAAATGCCCCGCTGTGAAAAGTGCCACAGCAGTTTGGAACCGGATAACAACTTCCACGAGTTCCACGTTGGGGTCGAGGGCCGCAATCTGCAATGCCAGATCTGCCATGCCCAGCCCTACCGAAATTGTACCGGCTGCCATGACACGGTTGACGGAACGGTGTACGAGGAAGAGTTCAACCTGAAGATCGGCAGGAACGACCCCGCAGCCTTCCCCTACCGTCAGGACAAGGGGTATGACTACGTGCTGGTCAGACACGTCCCGGTCGCGCGCAACACCTACGAACACTGGGGTCTGATCGATGTGCCCAACTACACGAGCAAACCGACCTGGCTGTACACATCGCCCCACAACATCAACAAAACGACTGCCCAGGCAGCCAGCTGCGGCAGTTGCCACGATTCCGACTTCTACCTGAAGACCGTCGATTTGACGACACCCGACGAGCGGACCGCCAACGCCGGGATCGTCATGGATTGAAAGTAGCCGAGAGATGCGGGCGTTATACCAATGCCCGCTGATAACTGAAGGGTGCCCCCACCCTCCACCCGGGCCATTCGGCCCCTCCAAGGAGTGAAGTAATGCAAAAGCGACTTACCTGGATGCTTCTCATGCTCATGGCGCTGTTGGTCTTCGTCGGCTGTTCGAGCGATGACGATCCCGCAACACCACCAGCAGCGGCAACCAATTTCGAAATCATCGCCGATGCTGTTGAAGCCTACCTGCCGAACATCGGCACTTCGTTCATCACCGCGACCAACCTGAACCCCATGGTCAACGCAGATCCCCCGACCACCGTGGTCTTTGATATCCGTGGAGCCCAGGACTTCGAAAACGGCCATGTCAAGGGCGCCATCAATACCACACGCACAGACATCGTCACGGCGGTGGAGGCGGCCAACCTGACGTCGACCGACCATCTGGTGGTCACCTGCTATACCGGCCAGAGCGCCGGACACGCGGTGCTGGCCCTGCGGTTGCTGGGTTACGAAAACGCCAAGACCCTCAAGTTCGGCATGAGTTCCTGGAACACTGCGGTCACCGGATCCAGGTGGACCGAACCCGTCGCCCCGGCGACGACCTCCGGGTCCTGCAAGGACGACCTGGCCCCAGCCAATATCGAAGTTGCGGACAACGACCTTGGCGACGACGATATCCAGGCATACCCCACCGGCCAGAAAGCTCTGCGTGAGGCGGTGCTGGACATGCTTATCACCTTCGAGGCCATCACCATGGACGCCGTCAATACCGGGGGCAACATGGACACATACTTCTGGCTCAACTATGTGCCCCATGCCGATTACACCGACCAGGGTGTCGCACCTGGGCATGTGAAGGGCGCCTACCAGTACACTCCCGGAGCCGGCAACGACATCGACAGGGACCTGAAGATGAAGTACCTGCCCACCGACGGTACCACCGTCCTGGTCTATTGCTACACAGGCCAATCTTCGAGCCAGGTCACCGCGGCTCTGAACGTGCTGGGGTACAAAGCCAAATCGGTCAAGTTCGGCATGAACCACCTGTTCTACAACAATGCGGGCTACACGGCCGGCAGCAAGTGGAACGACGGCATGAGCGGGGCCTTCCCGCTTTACGACAACGATGGAATCCTTATTCCCTAGTTCGTTTATCCTTACAGGTGCAAAAAAGGGAGGGCCGGACGGCCCTCCCTTTCATGTCCCAACATCCTTATCAACCAGCTGCAATCACCGCTCCGGCCAACCGGTCACAAGCCTCTACCAGGGTGGCGCGGGTGCAACCGAAGTTGAATCGGACATACCCCGGCCCTGAAAAAAACCGCCCGTCCGAAAAACCCAGACCATGGTTTTCGAAATGGGCGACCGGATCATCGAGGCCCAGGGCGCTGACGTCGAGCCAGGCCAGATAGGTCGCTTCGACCGGAGCCATGGTGACTCCTTCAAGGGATTCCACGCGCCCGGCGAGATAATCACGGCTCCCACGCAGGTAATCGATCTGCGCCGCCAGCCACTCCGCACTGTCGCGCCACGAAGCCAGAGCGGCCACATATCCCATCACGTTCACCGAAGGCACGATGCCGGCCATGGCCCGCCGGAACCGCCGGCGCAGGTCCTCGTCCGGAATCACCGCCAGCGAGCAGCTCAGCCCCGCCACGTTGAAGGCCTTGCTCGGCGCCATCAGGGTGATGGTCCGCGCGGCGATTTCCGGCCCGAGCGCGGCCATCGGCACATGCCGTACCCCCTCGGACAGGATCAACTGGCTGTGGATCTCGTCGCTGCAGATGACCGTCCGGTTTTCCAGACAGGATTCGGCAACTGTCTCCAGTTCCTCGCGCCGCCAGGCCCGGCCCACGGGATTGTGGGGATGGCACCACAGCAGAAGTGAACAGTTGTCGCTCAATCCCCTAGCCAGACGCGGCTTTCCCACGCCCCAGCCGGCGAGATTATCGCCAGACAAGGGAATCGTGACCAACTTGCGATCCATGAGGCCGGGCGCCTTCAGGAAAGGGGGATAAACCGGGGTCAGGGACGCCACTCCGTCCCCGGACTTCCCGGTTGCCCGACAAGTGACGTTGATCCCGCTGACCAGACCCGGCAACCAGACCAGCCAGGCGGGATCCACTTCCCAGGCCCAATCTTCGGCGCAGGTGGCCAAAACCGCTTCGGTCAGGGCGCCCGGAGGATCTCCGTAGCCGAATACCCCGTGGTCTGCACGGTCTTTCAGGGCAGCGATAACCGCCGGCGATGACCGGAAATCGGTATCGGCCACCCACAGGGGCAGAATGTCCCGTTCGGCGTACTTCGCCCACTTGTGGCTGTCGGTGCCACGTCGTTCAACAGGAGAATCGAAATCGTAGGTCACGCGCGCCCCAACTCCTTCAAATAATCCCGAACCTGGTCAACAGCTTCACCGGGAGTAGTTGCCAGCGACCACTTCACTTCGGCCGCGCCGGCGTTGAGGAATGCCTCACCCGGGTCGAAATCCAGCAACACGACCGGCCTGCCGAACCGCAGGGCCATGGCGATTTCGCTCAGGGTCCCCCCCGTTCCGCGGCAGGCGACCACGACGTCGCTGGAAAAAACGTTGATGATATTTCGGGCCGCTCCCATGCCGGTGGGGATCACGATATCCAAACCGGCGGCGGCATTGTCACGGTCCTCGTCGTAAAGAACTCCTACGGTCAGGCCGCCCGCTTCGTGAGCGCCGGTCACCGAGGCCTGCATGACCCCCATCGGCCGTCCACCCGAAATCAGGACCCAACCGTTTTCCGCGATCAGGCGGCCCAGTTCCCTGGCCCCGGCGGCGGTGCTGTCATCGGCCGCGCATCCGCCCATGACCCCAACAGTCGTTCTGCGCATATTAAAATCCCCCTTCCCGGATCTGGTCGGGGTCCGGAAGAAGTTTTTCCAATTTGGAGCTGTCGACCGTGGGATGGAATTCCCCGGAAGGAGTGAATTCGAAATCCACCTTGGTGGCGCCCAGTCCCTGCGCCAGCATGGTCAAGGTCCGGGCCGCGGACTGCTGCGCTTCCCCCGTGGCCTTGCGCACCAGATCCCCCGCATAGTTGCTGGCCTGGGTCCTGGTTTCGCTGATGAGCTTGTTCTTGGCATCCACGCTGAATCCCCCGGTGAAAACCCGGTCCACCACTTCGGGCACCAGCCAGGGCAGAAGCTTGGTCTTGTCTTCGCTGTGGATGCGCATATCACGGATCAGCACTTCGTGGCGGCATGGCGGCAAAACAACGTTGAAGGCGCCCTCGCCGAGACTCTGCACCTCGAACTGGGGATCGTTGAGATCGTAGCGGAAATCCACATCGAACTCGATGACCAGGGTGATGCGCTGCTCGGACAGAAGCCAGTTCAGGTACTTGCGTCCGAATTCCCCGAACCAGTGCTCGCTGGCGGTGATCACTTCCTTGGTCATGATCCTGAAGACGCTGAGTTCCCCCACGGCCTTCATGCTGGTGATGAAACTCTCATGGTTGATCAAGGCCGGGGCCTTGCCTTTGCCGCGACCGCGACGGGCGAATTTCCATACACCCCACGCCACCACAGCCAGGATAAAGCCTCCGAAAAATCCGATGAACAGGTAATCCACTTCACATTCTCCATGGTTGTTGAAGGTTGTGCCCGGACCACACCATGGCAAAACCAGGCCGGTCAATCAAGTTGGATCAGACCCGCGACGGAGCATCGGGCCGTACTTGCCGTGAACCTCATCCATGATCCGGTCCAGTTTCCGGTCACGCTCACGTCCGGGGTCGGGAAACAGCTGACCCTGCCCGCCGCCGGGATGAACCAGGTTGGAAGCCGTCACGCCGATCAACCGCAGCGGCCGGCCACGCCTGTCCAGTTTTCCTGTCAGCAGACTGCGGGTCGTATCGCGGATATCGATGCTCGAATCACTCGGGCTGGGCAGGGTTTCCGAGCGTGTGTGGGTCGAGAAATCAGCGTACCTGGCCTTGAGCGTGACCGTCCGGGCCAGGAATCCGTGGGCCCGCAGACGGCGAGCGACCTTGGCGGCAAGCTGGTCGAGGATTTCCTGCAATTGGTCCGCATCGGCGATATCATCCCGGAAAGTGGTCTCGTTGCCGATGGATTTCGCTTCGTGAACGGGAATGACGGGCCGCTCGTCGAATCCGACCGCCAGTTCCAGCAGATGGGCCGCGTGATCACCGAACTGTTCAATCAACCGTTCGGCCGGAATGGCCAACAGGTCCCCCACCTTGCGGATGCCGAACCGGTGCATCTGCTTCTCGGCGACCTTGCCCACACCCCATAATTTGCGAATGGGAAGGTCGGCCAACAGGGCGCGGGCCTCATCCGGCGCGATGACCACGAACCCGTCCGGCTTTTCCAGGTCGCTGGCGAGTTTCGCCAGGAACTTGTTGGAGGCCACTCCCACCGAAATCACCAGGCCCAATTCCTCGAGGATCCGGGCCTTGATGGCGCGTCCCAGCTTCTCCGCCGAACCGAACAGGCGGCGGCAGCCGGACACATCCAGAAAGGCTTCGTCGATGGAAAGAGGTTCGACAAGCGGTGTGTAATCTCCAAAAATCGCGAATACCTGTTGGGATATTTCGGAATAACGATCCATGCGGCCACGCAGGAATATCCCGTCGGGACAAAGTTTGACCGCCCGCGCCGCGCTCATGGCGCTGTACACACCGAAGGCGCGCGCCTCGTAACTGGCCGCCGCCACCACGCCACGCCCCTCGGGGGTCCCGCCGACCATGACCGGTTTTCCCTTGAGAGAGGGATCATCCAGAACCTCGACCGAAGCATAGAATGCGTCCATGTCGAGGTGAAGAATGGCCCGGTCGGGGAAAACGGTGGTCTCAGTCGGCATGGCCTTCCGGTCGGTTCGGGTTTATGCTGCCCTGATGAAAAAACATCCTGAGTACAGCAGGGAAGGTAACATGGATATCCGTCTGGCTGCCATTCACCTTTACCCGGTCAAGGGTATCCGGGGGATTTCGGTCGACCGGGCCACGGTGGAAAGTATTGGTTTGAGGGATGACCGGCGCTGGGTTGTCGTGGACGAGGAGGGCAAATTCCTCAGCCAAAGGTCCCATCCCCTGTTGGCCCGGGTCGTGGGAAAATTCAAAGATGAGGGTCTCGCGCTTTCCGCTCCCGGGCAGCCCCACCTGCATCTGGATTTTCCCGGCGCAGCGCCCAGGGTGAAGATAACGGTATGGCGCGACCGGGTTGAAGCCGCGGCCGCGGGTCCCCGGGCGGACGAATGGTTTTCGAATTTCCTCGGCCAACCTTGCCGGCTCGCATACATGGACGAAACCTGCCACAGGCCCATTTCTTCTTCACAGGCAAGACCCGGAGATTATGTGAGCTTCGCCGACGGATACCCCTGTCTCATGGTTTCCACCGCTTCGCTTGCCGACTTGAATGACCGCCTCGCCATACCCCTTCCCATGGATCGGTTCCGGCCCAACCTGGTGATAGAAGGGTGCGATCCCTTCGCCGAAGACAATTGGCGAAAATTTTCCCTGGGCGAGGTCGTTTTTCGATTCGCCGGACTTTGCGCCCGATGCTCCGTGACCACGGTGGACCAGGAATCCGGGGGAAGGTTATCCAGTGAACCGTTACAAACCCTGGCCCGCTTCCGCCACAGCGAAAAAGGCGTCGTATTCGGCGTCAATCTCATTCCCGAAGGAACGGGGATCGTTTCGGTGGGCGACAAACTTACCATCCTGGAATAGGCCCCCTGGACCGATGACTGAAAGGAATACATCATGCTGACACCACGCCGTTCACAGGACCGGGGACACGTCGACCACGGCTGGCTGAACGCCAGGCACAGTTTTTCCTTCGCGGATTATCACGATCCCGGCCATATGGGATTCCGGGTCCTGCGCGTCATCAATGAAGACGTCATCGCACCCGGCATGGGTTTCGGCACCCATCCCCACCGCGACATGGAAATCCTCACCTACGTGATCGAAGGCGCCCTCCAGCATAAGGACAACATGGGTAACGGTTCGGTCATCCGTCCCGGCGATGTGCAATGGATGAGCGCGGGCACCGGGGTCATGCACAGTGAATTCAATCCCTCACCGGACGATGAGACCCATCTGTTACAGATCTGGATCCTTCCAGACCGCAAGGAGCGCGCGCCCGATTACGCGGAAAAGAATTTTTCCATCGCCGAACGGACCGATCGGTTGTGTCTGGTCGCCTCCGGGGACGGCGCCAACGGCTCCATCACCTGGGGACAGGATGTCTGTCTTTACGCATCACTCCTGTCCAGGGGCCGTGAAACGGCCCTTGAATTGGCCTCCGGACGACATGCCTGGGTCCAGTTGGTGAACGGGGTTCTCGACTTGAACGGGGAAACCCTGACCGCCGGGGACGCCATGGCCGTATCCGAGGAACCCCGTTTAAGCTTCAAGGCCACCGAGGATTGTGAATTCCTGGTCTTCGATCTTCCCTGAGCCCCCATAAAAGAGTTATCATATCTTCCAACATCTATCCCGGCTTGTGGTGAAACCTGAACCTGTCGATGGGGAACCCTTTCATGTGCGGCCGCATCATTCTCACCTCGGCGCCCCATGTCCTGGCGGAAAAGTTTTTCCTGGACATGGTTCCCGACCTCCTGCCCCGCTTCAACATCGCGCCCACCAGCGATGTCGCCGCCGTGGTGCCCAATCCGCGTTCCGACGGCCGCCTTTTGAAGATGTTCCGCTGGGGTCTGGTGCCGCCCTGGAGTCCCGGACCCGAAGTGGGCGCCAAGATGATCAACGCCCGCAGCGAAACCGTGCTTGAAAAACCCTCCTTCAGGGAAGGGTTCATTGCACGGCGCTGTCTGATTCCGGTGAATGGTTTCTACGAGTGGCAAAAGCGTGACGGCATCAAACAGCCCTTCCTCTTCCGGAAAAGGGACCTCGGCATTTTCGCCCTGGCCGGGCTTTGGGAACACTGGGAATATCCCGGAGGACGGCAACTGGACACCTGCACCATCCTGACCACCGCGGCCAACACCACCATGCGCCCCATACATCACCGCATGCCCGTCGTCCTGCCGGAAAAAGACTATGGGATCTGGCTGGATCTGCCGCCGGACAAGGTTGAACATCTGCAGGAACTGCTGAAGCCGTGCGCGGCGGACTTCCTGCTGGCCCATCCTGTCACGCCCCGCGTGAACAGCCCTGCTTTCGATGAACCCGAATGCCTGACTCCGGTCTGGGACGACCCCCGGGGACAGATGAACATGTTTGAATGACGGGCCCGGCCCGCCATCAGAAGGGACACCCACTTCCCGTGTCAGCAACCAACGACTTTCATGCCACTCCCGAAGGGACCGAACCCGGCCTCAGGCTGTTCCTGGATTCCGCCGACCCCGCCGAATGGGCTCGTTTCCTTCCCCTCGGATATTTTCACGGAGTGACGACCAATCCCCTTCTCCTGGAGCGGACAGGCCAGGCTTGCACCCTGGACAACCTGCGCGACCTCGCGAGCAAGGCCGGAAATCTGGGCGCCCGTGAAATCCAGCTTCAAACCTGGGGCGAATCCCTTGAGGAGATGGTTGACACCGGGGTCAAGTTAGCCGAGCTGGCCGATTCAAAACTGCGCGCGGTGATAAAGATCCCCGCCACCAGCGAGGGATTCCGGGCAGCCCGCATCCTGCGTGACGTGGGCCGGGCCGTCACCCTGACGGCCGTCTATACACCCGCCCAGGTTCTGGCGGCCGCCGGCCTGGGCGCCGCCTATGCCGCGCCCTATCTCGGTCGTCTCGACGATGCGGGCCACGACGGGGCGGCCATCGTTCTGACCATGCACAAAATTCTCGCGGGAACAGGATCGAACACACGACTTTTGACAGCCAGCCTGCGCACGGCCGAACAGGTTGTTGACCTGGCCGCCGCGGGCCTGGATACTTTCACCTTCGGGGCCGGTGTGGCCACCGAACTGTTGGCGTCCGACCTGACCGAAACCGCCGCCACCGATTTTCAAAGGGCCGCCAAGGCCATGGGAGATAAATCATGAAAAAACTGATTCCGTTACTGATCATCACCTGCCTTTTCCTGGGAACGGCCAACGCCCAAGCCCAGTCTTATTACCAGAAGGAAGGCAGCCTTTATGCCGAAATCATGGGAAACGGCGGCGAGATTTCCGCCAACTTCGAAAAATTCCTGGGAAGGACCGCCAGCATCAAGGTGGGCGCCGGGCTGACGGGCGTGGCCTATCGCAAAGGTTACGTGATCCCCTTCGGCATGAGTTTCTTTTTCGGCGGCAGCAGGAACAAGATCGAGATCGGCGGAGGCGGAGCCTGGGTGGATTTCGACGACGAGGGCACCGACGATGTCATCTATGACCTGCAAGAGGATCAAGTGGTCGCCAATGGAGTGATCGGTTACCGGTTTATCGGGGACTACGGCTACACTTTCCGGTTGGCCTTCACCCCTGTCTATACCAAGGACGGCTTCCAACCGATGGGCGGAGCTATTTTCGGTTACGCGTTCTGATTCAGGCCAGTTTCAGATACTGGTCCAGCAGTCCCGCCAACAACTTCGGAACCAGCTTCATGCGTTCCGGAGTTTCCACATAGGCGATCCGCATCTGGGTCCGTCCGGGATTGGGAGCGCCCGCCTCCACGCTGTAGAATCCCGCCATGGGGGCCGTCAGCAGCGTCATCTTCTTTCCAGCCAAGTCCACACTTCCGGTGCGGGCGCAGAACAGGACAAATTCCAGGGCGTCGAAATCCGCGGGCACGATATTCCGCACATCCACCACCGAATAGATGCTGGCGTCCGGTCGGGACACGATGGCCCCCGGCATGAGATCCCGCATCCGTGAGGTGAATTCCCGCAGCATGCCCTGATAATATTCCCTTTGCCGGCCGTACCATTTCTGGAGATCCTCGTGGGACTCGCCGGCCAGACCACCGAAAATGTACTGGCCGATAACGTTGGAACACAGGCCCGCTGTATTTTCCGCCACGGACTGCGCGTGAAAATCGGGATTGTCCGTAACCAGGGCGCCGATGCGGAGTCCGCAGGCGTTCCAGACCTTGGACGAGGTTTCGATACTGATCCTTCGCCCGTTGATACCCGGGACTTCCTCTTCGGTCAGTCCCCAGACACTCACGGTCTCGGCGTCGGTGTAGTAGAGCTCACGGTAGGCTTCGTCACTGATCATCCACAGCCCGTGTTTCACACACAACCGCGCCAACTCAACCAGGGATTGCCGGTCGTAAAGCTGACCGGTGGGATTGTCATAGGGTATGACGACCATGGCCGCGG
>JAUVII010000206.1 GCA_030592845.1 Candidatus Krumholzibacteriia bacterium
GCCTTCTTGTGTTTATTTTGCCTCTGGAGTTTTGTCCTCAAATCTGCCGGCGGGAATGCACGCAGGGATAATAAATATCACTGCGAAAAAGTGCCCCCCGGGGAACTTTGTGACAATAACCCGTTCACAACAAATGAGTTAAAAATATGGGGACCACACGAAAAATATCCTGATTGTAGTTCAGTCGATGACCCCGGTTTTCGGAAAATAGGTACTCCAGGCGAACCAGTAGGCCGTGCGCACCACCAACTCTTCACCCGTGTCGGTGCGGACGGCGCTCACCCCACCATCGGCATTGCGGGTCACCTTCACATCGACATCACCCAGTTTCCCGGTCACCGAAGAACCGGTGGCAAGTGCCGCGTCGGCCACGGCCAGCGTGTGGGGGCCAAGGATAATGCCGTGGACCAGCGACTTGCCCGGCAACCGGTCCTGCTGCCAGACCGTGCTGAACATGCCGTACTTTTCCGGATTCTCGAAGTATCTCTGGTAGGGAGCCGATTTGATTTCTTCGCTCTTTTTGAGGACCCGCGTCGACGGATGATCGGCGGACCACTGCGCCCAGGTTGTCTGCACCATGGGAATCATCTCCAACTGCGTGCCCTTGTATTCACCATCCAGGCACTCCCCGGTAATGTGGCTCCACAGCGAACCGGTTTCCTTGTCCTGCATGATCAGGCTGTTGCGCCACAGCTTTCCCGAAACGATGAAGGTCAGGGTCTTGTCTTCAACCTGGCGGACGTGAACCACGCCCGAATGGCAAAGAGGTCACCAGGTGGCGGCGATGGCCGTCCCGTCGAAGACATCGTTCACGATTTCGTGGTGATCCAACTGCCAGGTTGACCAGCAGACGGCATCGCCTTCGATCGCCAACCCCATCACGTGCTCGGCGTCCGACATCTGGGCCGCGGCTTCTTCACCCGTCACATATTCAGGATCGAGAATGGCGGGAATGCCGTCGGGCGGCAGCAGCGTGTACATCTCGTCACCGTCGAAAGTGCCGTACACCTCGGGCTCCGGACGTTGCGCCAGGGCCGCGGTCCCCGCCAGAAGGGCGGTCAATGCAACAAAGGCCAGGACGGAGGCCGGCCGCTTCGCGGATGCGATGATCATTGGGAAACTCCTTGGAGAGATTAAGGCACTGCTTCAGGTCCGGACAGACCTTAGCATATGATAATTCATCACGGAAAGCATCCGGCTAATGTCAGGCGTTCTGCCGCAGGGCACCCATGGGTTGGTCTCTCATTGGCCCGAGGTCACGGATTTGTGCGGCAAATTCATCAACGATGTCCCGGACGCTGTCTCCCCCCTCGGAACAGATCCATTCCTGGCGAAGACGGCCCTGCTCAATACCCATTTCCTTCAGAACCATTTTCGACTGATGAATATGATCCAGCACCGCGGCGTTGCCGTCCAGGGATTGGCATTTACCAATCAGGCAGCCACAGATCAGGACGCCGTCCGCCCCGATTTCAAACGCCCGCCTGATCAACTCGGGCCCCACCTTTTCGGCGCAGATGATCCGTACGCTCTTGATGCAGGAGGGAAAATCACCGTTCGATTCCCCGGATTTGGATAAACAATCATTCCCGCATTTTTGACAAAAAAAGCCCGCGACGGCGGGTTCAAAAATATTCCCGGAATTTAAAGGACCCCCCATGACCGCTCCTTTATTCGTCTGACTGAAATACTCCTGTCAATAACCTAGCCCGATGGTCGGTTATTGTCAATGGATATGTTAATTAAATAGCATTTAAACCCCATGAAACCGTGGGTTTATCGCTGTCGATGTGTCTTTAAGTCAAAATTTGGCCCAATAGGCGCTTAAGGCCGTTACAGGAAAAACATTCGGAGGTCAAAAAGCCACCTTATCGTTGTCCCACAAGGCCACCTCGATCTCATACCCGGTGGGATCGCTGACATACCACGAGGTGCTGTGCGCCCAGCGGATCGGTCCCTCGTAAAGAACCTCGATTTTTTCCCTGTCGATGATCTCTTCCCAGGCCGTCCGGTCGGTGATACGCAATCCGAAGTGATTGATGCCGTGCAGTCCCATCTTGCGCAGGGCGAATCGGTCTTCATAGCGGCAATCCTCGAATTGATAGATGCAGAGCATGACATCGCCCTGACGGATTACGCCCCAGCGCGTGCCGTCCTGCACGTCCTCCTCCACCAGCTCGAAGCCGAAAACACGGTGGTACCAATTAACCGTCCCCTCGAAATCCGCGACTGTCAGATTGAGATGATCGATGTTTTTGAGTTGCATGAAACCGCTTTCCCGGTAGAGGGTCCGATATATTTCCCCACACCCAATACAGAATTGAAGGTGACCGCAACCTTGCCGCCCACCGCCGCCGGTGATAGCATGACCTTCAACATCAACCAAGGCCGGAGCCATGAACCCGATACGCGAACCCCAGACCGATGCCCGTGGAGTGGAAATCCCTCCCGGTCCCTACGGACGCGTGGTGTCGCTGGTGCCCAGCTTGACTGAAACCCTGTTCGGCCTCGGCGCGCAGGATCGCCTGGTGGGACGCACCATCTACTGCATCGAACCCAAGGGCCGGCTTGCGGGCGTTCTGTCCTGCGGCGGGACCAAGAACCCCGAACTCGATACGATCCGCAGCCTTGCCCCGGACCTCGTCCTGGCCTGCGTCGAAGAGAACAAACCCGAACACCTCGCCGAACTCGAAGACGGCGGCATTCCCGTTTTCGCGGTCATGCCCCGCACGCTCGACGACGTCTCCACCCTGCTGCGCCAGTTCGGTGTATTGCTTGACGCCCAGATCGTCGCCGGCCGGACCATGGCCGACCTGACCGCCGCCCGCCTTCACGCAGGTGAGTTCCGCCAGTCCCTGGCCCGTCCTCAACGCGCGGCCACCTTGATCTGGAAAAAACCCTGGATGGTCGCCGGAAGCCGCACCTACATCGACGCGGTGATGAAGGAAGTCGGCCTGGTCAACACCATGGGCGACCGTGAAGGCTACCACGAAGTGGAGCTCGACGACCTGGTCGCCCAAAACCTCGACCTGGTTCTGCTGCCCGACGAGCCCTTCCCCTTCACCCATCACGCCAGTTGGTCGATGGCCGCCGCCGGTGTTGTGCCCACCCGCCGCCGGGCACTCGTCATGGACGGCAAACTCCTGTCCTGGTACGGTTCACGCACGGCACGGTCCCTGCGAGCGCTGGTGAAGATGTTGGGCAAACGTGTGAATGGGGAAGAAGGCACATAGACCCTCCCAAAAAAGTCCTCGTACCTGCGGATTATTTTTGGGAGGGTCTATGTGCCTTCTTCCCCATTCACGCGTTCGTCCAACACCACACAACCTGCAGAGAACGTACTCTTGCTTGAGTTGGGGTGGTGGCCGACCCTACCGGTAGTACCCCAGCGCTTCAGGCATGTGCTCGTTCAGCTGCCGGATGCGCGTGGCATCGGAGGGATGCGTGGACATGAATTCCGGAGGCGCGGCCCCACCACCGGCGGACATCCGCTCCCAGAATTTGGGCGCTTCCTGCGGATCATAGCCCGCCATGACCATGAAGATCAGCCCGATGTGATCGGCCTCGCTCTCGTGCTTGCGGCTGTAGGGCAGCATGGCTCCGTACTGGGCGCCCACGGCGAATACCGACATGTAGATGGCCTGCGTTTCGGCGGGCTTGGACTTGGTGGCTTCGGACAGGGCAATGCCACCCATCTGCACGGCCATTTGGTGACTCATGCGTTCGCTGCCGTGTTCGGCGATGGCGTGGGCGATTTCATGACCCATGACCACCGCCACGCCCACGTCATCCCGGCAGACCGGGAGGATCCCGGTATAAAAAGCGACCTTGCCCCCGGGCATGCACCAGGCGTTGACCTGGTCGCTTTCGATGAGATTGAACTCCCAGACATAACCCTTGAGCTCATTGGACATGCCCTGGTCGCGAAAATATTCTTCCACAGCTTTCTGGATCCGCCCTCCGACCCGCTTGATCATGGCCGTGGCCTCGGAATCGGTGCTGAGCTTGCTTTCGGCAATCACCTGGTCGTACTGCTGAAAACTCATGGCCTGCATTTCGCTGTCGGAAATGAGGCTCAGTTGTTTGCGGCCGGTGATCGGAACCGTGGCACAGGCCACCAGAATGACGGCCACCAAACCAAGGAGGGACAACATCACGATAGTTTTGCAGCGCATCATACCAATTCCTCCGATAATTCCATATTCAGATTCGGGCGATCGGAACCGGGATAGTCTAACCCCCGACCCCGCCTCTTGCAATCAGGTGCTTTCTGTCCTAATCTGCGGATTATTCCAAATCAAGAGCCACCGCTGGCCGATCCATCGGGGAGCACCATGCGCCGCGTCTTATTCATCATCATCCTGACCCAGTCCCTGATTGCCATGCAAGCCGCCGCCCAGGACAGCCACTACTGGGACAACCAGTACGGCACCAAAGGCGAACTGCTTGGCGGCGTGGTGGTCGGCAGCTCCAGTGATCTGAGCGCCACTTTCTACAATCCGGGTTGGATCGCCCTGGACAGCGACCCGTCCCTTTTGTTGACCACCATGGCCGCGGAAGCCTACACCATCACCCTTAAGGACGGGTTGGGCACCGGCACCAATCCATCCAGTTCCACGATCACCACTTCACCGGGATTCCTGGCTGGCCGGTTCACCACCGGCAAGGATGACGGTTGGAAGTGGGCCTATTCCTACCTCCAGAAGGTCAAGTTCGAGTTCGACGCCACCGGGGTACGGGTGGATCAAAGCGAGGCGCCGCCGCCCCAGGGAAACATTTGGTTTTCCGGGGAGGCCTTCCGCAAGTCCGAGGCCAACGAATACTGGTACGGGGCCTCCTTTTCCCGCAAGATCCGCCCCAATCTCGGCTTCGGTATTACTCCCTACGTCGTGCAGCGATCCATGAAATCACGTGTCCAGGCCTCGGCGCAGGGCCTTGATTCCGACCAAAATTTCGCCCAGACCTATTCCGTGGACGAGTACGACTTCTGGCATATCCGCATGTTGGCCAAGATCGGCCTGGCCCTCGAGAAGGGGAATATGTCCTACGGCCTGACCTTGACCACACCCAGCCTGGGCCTGTTCGGAAGCGGGAGGGTCTACACGAGCACCAATACTTCGGGGATCAACCCGGACCCCTATCTTTCAGCCAATCTGCAGGAGGACCTTTCCGCAACCTGGAAGTCCCCCTTGTCCCTGGCCTTCGGGGCGTCCTGGAAAGCCGCCTCCACCGGTTGGCACATGACGGTCGAATGGTTCAATGCCGTAAATACGAGCCAGGCAATGGAGCCGGACGACTTCCGCTCCCAGTCCGATCAGAGCGAGATCAATTCCTACAACCTGAGTTTCGGAGCCAGGAGCCTCATCAATTTCGGGGTTGCCTTTGACCATTCCTTCACCAAAAAATTCGCCCTGTACGGCGCTTTCCGGTCGGATTTTTCTTCAATTCCCTCCGAAGAGGCGGACAACCTGCAGATCTCGAACTGGGATCTGTGGCACATCAGCTCCGGGGCCTCCTTCACCTTCATGGATATCGAATTCACCGCGGGACTTCAATACAGCTTCGGCTCCGGCGA
>JAUVII010000275.1 GCA_030592845.1 Candidatus Krumholzibacteriia bacterium
ACGACAAGGCCTCGCGCCTGGGACTCTACCTCGGTTACGACAGTCTGGACGCCTTCATAGGAACCACCAACGGTTGGTGGAACGAAGTGGTTTTGACCCAGGCCATCGAGATATTCGAAAATTCCAGCAAGTATACCCAGGTCGATCTGGATTTACGTCGCTACCAGTACCTGGCGGACCGGCACACCATGACCGGTTTTTCCTTGACCACGATCCGTTCGGGCAAGGTCGGGGTCGACGTTGCTTCCTGGGAGCAGTTCGGCATTGGTGGCACCAATACCGTGCGGGGTTGGACCTTCGCCGCCCGCAAGGGCAAGAACCAGATGCTCAACACCCTTGAATACAGGTACACCCTGCTCTTTCCGCGACGCTGGGATCTTCCGTGGGGAATCAAATATCGGGGCGGGCTACAAGTGGCGGCCTTTGGTGATTGGGGCATCGGCTGGGACGACGCACCGGAATTCGCGGCCAACAACTTCATCGACGGCTTCGGAGTCGGCCTGCGCCTGTTGGTCCCCATCGTGGGCATGGCCCGGATTGATGTGGCCTGGGGCGAACCGGGGAAGACGGTGTTTTTACACCTGGGTTCGTTCGAAAAAGCTACCCATGCCCGACGCCGGGTGCGGTGATCTGAGCGGAAGGGGCGAGGGCTTCCCGGGGGTTTTTGGAGGGGTTTGCTTTTGCCTTTTGCGGCTTTGATTGAATATAGAATATCATTTCGAGTTGTTTTTGTAAGTGAGTGAATTTATTCGGTTTTATTACGATTATTTCTGGCTTTTTTCGTTATTTGTTCGTATGTTGGGTTTGCCTCCCAAAACCTTTGAATATGGAGGGATTCCATGTCTGCTATTTCCTATATTCCCGATCAGCCTGCCGCCCAGGTCCACGCCTTTCTCCGCAGTTCCCTGTCTGCCCTGGAAGAAGCTCACCAGTGCTCCGTGTTGTGGTTCGGCGAGGTCATGCGCCGGAAACTTTTCCGCGGCCTGGGTCACTCCTCCATCAATCAGTACGCCATTCAGGAGCTGGGTTTTGGCAGGTCCAAGGCCAATGACTTCATCCGGCTGGCAAAACAGTTGGAGAAGTTGCCCGCCGTACGCGAGGCGGTTGCTTCGGGCGAACTCGGTTACACCAAAGCCCGGGAACTCGTCTCAGTGGCCACACCGGAGACCCAGGATACCTGGCTCAAGGTTGCCAAGGGGACTCGGAAGGATTTGATCCACGAAGTTAAGAAAGCCAAGCGCGCGGCCAAGGTGGATCCGGGCCAGGGCGAGTTGCTGCCTTCTTCACCGCCGGTGGTGGCGCCGCACGAACTGCCGGTATGTTTCAGGATGAACCTGACGCCGGAACAAGAAGCGCGTCGTTCGGCACTGGTTGAACGGCTTCACAAATTGGGGGGTGTACCATCTGACCGGGCCGAGTTGATGCTGGAAGCGCTGGCAGCTTTGGTGGAAACAAAGGAGTTACAGGGCCAAAAGTTCCCCCGGGGGCACCTTTTCAACCGACCGCCGGTGCAGATCCACGTTCATGAAAATGAAAAAACGGGTGTCATGACCGTCCAAACAGAAGCCGGTGAACGCGAGCTGAGCCGGGCCGAAGCCGACCGAATGCGGTGCGACGCCGCGGTATGCAAACACGGTGGTCGAAACACAACCACAATCCCCCCTCGCGTGCGCAGGGAAGTCCTGGCTAGGGACAAGCACCGCTGTCAGGCCCCGGATTGCGGTCGGACACGGTTCCTGGAAGTGCATCACATCAAACCGCGCGGGCAAGGTGGAACCAACCATCCGGAAAATCTGATGACACTCTGTGGGTCCTGCCACCGGTTATGGCATGAGCGGGACCGTGTATTCTCCGTGTTGCCCCATTCGAGGGAAAAAGATAGGATGCTTACAGCAAGCTCCAACCAAGGCGGATATTCCGATGCCCACAGATCTGATGGCCCTGTCCCGCGACCTGACGAAAAACGATCCCGCGGACCTGGATCTGACTGATCCGGTCCACCTGAACAGGACCTATGCAGTGGCCGACGCCCTTCTGGACAGCGGTGCGGATCAGGACCAGCTGCGGCAACTGGAATCCGATCTGATCTCCAACGAAGCTGACATTCCCCTCCTTCTTCACGTGGCGGCGAAGATGGCGGTCTCCAGGCGCATCATTCAAAACCTGTCCGGCCCGGCCCACCTGTCGGTGGTGTTCGCGGTCTACAAGGAGCATCAGCGGATTCTGCCGCCGGATCAGGTGGCCGGGGGCGAGGATTTCCTGGTCCGGAAGGTGAAACAACTGGAATGGCTGTTTGCGGGCCGGGACGAACTCACCTGGGACATGATCGTGGTCGATGACGGCTGTCCCGAAGGCAGCGGCCGGATAGCCATGGAAATCGTGGAAACCAGAAACTGGTCCAAAAGGGTGAGGGTTCTCTTTCTGGCCGAGGCCATCGCGGCCGGAGTGCCGGTGACCGCGCCTTTGACGACAGCCGACGACAGCCGCAAGGGCGGATCTATCGCCCTGGGCATGTGGGCCGCGGCCGAAACAATCAGGGACAACCACGTCATCGTTTTCACGGACGCGGACCTGTCCACCCACTTGGGGCAGACGGGATTGCTGATGGGGGAAATCCTGAATGGCGGTTGCGATGCCGCCATCGGTTCGCGCCGGGAACCAAATTCCGTGGTCATCAAGAAGGGCGTGCGCAACACCCGGGGGAAGCTCTTCATCTACCTTTGGAAAAGGATCATCGGAATATTGCCGGACGTTGTGGACACCCAATGCGGGTTCAAGGGATTCACCGCTTCGGTTATCAGGGAAATCGGCGGTGACCTGCTGGAGAAGAAATTCGCCTTCGACATTGAGCTGCTGATTAAAGTCAGGTTGCGGCGGCAGGACTCCATTGCCCGGGTGCCGGTCGCCTGGATCGACAGCGAAGCCCTGTCCACCACCACGGACATCCAGCCTTACCTGCCCATGCTTCAGGCCATTGTCGGGATGTACCGGGCTTACCTTCCGGCGGAAGACCATGCGGAGGGATTTGCGGCGTTCATCGAAAGTCTGGACGAGCAAGCCTGGAACAGGCTGGTGGAAAACATTCCCGCGGGGATCACCCAAAGAGAACCCGCCGAATTCGGCGGGTTCTCAGGTGTGTCGGCCGACGAATTACGAGCGGCCGCCGGTCTTTAACCTCGCGGTCAGGTCTTCTTGAGCAGGCTCGTGGCCGCGGCCACCATGCTGCCCACTTCGCTCAGATTCGACGGGATGATCAGCGTATTGCCTTCCTTGGCCAGGTTCCCGAACTCGGTGATGTACTGCTCGGCCACGCGCAGGTTCACCGCGTCGGAGCCGCCGGGCTGCTCGATGGCTTCGGCGATCTTGCGGATCCCCGCAGCGGTGGCGGTGGCCACCAGTTCGATCTCCTGGGCGCGGCCTTCGGCCTCGTTGATGCGTTTCATCTTCTCGCCCTCGGAATTCTTGATGGCCTCCTGCTTGGTGCCTTCGGCCACGTTGATCGTGGCCTGACGTACACCTTCGGATTCGGCGATCGTGGCGCGCTTTTCGCGCTCGGCCCGCATCGGTTGTTCCCGTGCGTCACGCACCGGCTGGGGCGGGTGAATGTTCTAGATCTCGTAACGCGTGATTTTCACACCCCACGGGTCGG
>JAUVII010000312.1 GCA_030592845.1 Candidatus Krumholzibacteriia bacterium
CACCGCCAGGAAGAAACGGCCCCCGGGTTTGAGGATCCGGCGGCATTCAGTCAGCAGGCCGACCGGGTCCAGGACATGCTCCAGAACATTGTTCACATGGATGTAGTCGAAATATTCGTCGGGATAATCGGCATTCTGCAAATCCCCGGCCACTACATCCAAACCCAGTTCATCCTTGGCGTAGGCCACAGCATCCGGGCTGAATTCCACCCCGTGGACCTCCCAGTCGGTACTCTGCCGGATACCATTGAGGAAGAATCCGGTGGCGCAACCGACATCAAGGAACCGGCCGGTCGGGGCGATCTTTCCCAGGCGGCGGCCAAACCAGGCGCCTCCGGCCTCCCCCGGCCAGCGGCGGAAGTCGTAATAGGCGGCGGAGTAGAAGCGGTTCAGGATTTCAGGGGTGGGTAGGGGGTCGAAACAAATCACGCCGCAGGCGGGGCATTGAACCAGCCTGTTGGCCGTATCGGGGACCAGGGCCACCTCCGCCAACACGGTTTTTTCGGCTGTGTCGTTGCATACCGGACAGGTTACCACCGGAGCCTCCTGAATGCTGGGCGGACGGGAGTTCATATGAATGGGATCCTATTACAGTGACCCCGGGCCGGTCAAAAGAAACCCCTGGAAGTTTCGTCGGAACGAATCTTCCAGGGGCAATTCTGAACCAATAAACCTTGGCAAGGCGAGAAGCGGGAGAACTAGTCTTCCTTTTTCTCTTCCTCTTCGGCGGAAGCTTCCACTTCCGCTGAATCCTCGGCTTCAGGAGCTTCAGCCTTTTCGACCTCGGCCTCTTCCATCAGTGCGGCCTTGGCTTCAGCCTTCTCCTGGGCCTCGAGCACCTTGCGCGCGCGCTTCCGCTTCATCGTGTCGGTGTGCTTGGGCCGGACGGTGTTGTCCACCAGTTCAAGGATGGCCAGTTCCGCGTTGTCGCCCTTGCGGGGACCCAGCCGCATGATCCGGGTGTAACCACCCGGACGATCGGCGTAACGGGGACCGATTTCCTCGAACAGCTTCTGCAGTATGGCGGGCTCCATGACCTTACGGGCCGCATTTCGCCGCGCGTGCAGATCTCCCCGCTTGGCCAGGGTGATCAGCTTTTCGGCCACGATGCGGGCCTCTTTGGCCTTGGGCACGGTGGTCTGGATCCGCTCATATTTGAACAGAGACGTCACCAGGTTACGGTAAAGCATCTTCCGGTGGGCCGGAGTGCGATTCAGTTTACGTCCGCTGACATTATGTCGCATGACTCATTCCATCCTTAGTATTCTACGGAACGCCGGGCATGTCTGGCCGCGCGCCTTGCTGTGCAACCGGCCGAAGCCGGCATCTGCCTAGGAGGTTATGCCCCCGCGGACCCTATCGGCGATTTCCTGATCGAAAGCCATACCGAACGTCAGTTCCATGCCTTCCAGGATTTCCCCTATCTCATTCAGGCTCTTGCGGCCGAAGTTGCGGAATTTCAGCATTTCCTGCTCGTTCTTCGTGACGAGATCGAACAGGGTCTTGATATTCCCGGACTTCAGGCAGTTTGCCGAACGGACCGAAAGCTCGAGTTCCTCGACGTTGCGGGAAAGCAGCTCGACGATTCGCTCCTGCTCCTCGTTCACTTCGATTTCCTGCGCGTCGATGGGCGCTTCGTCGAAATTGATGAACATCTGGAGCTGATCCTTGAGGAGCTTGGCCGCGAAGCCGATGGCATCCTCGGGCCGGACCGCACCATTGGTGTCGATGCCCAGAACCAGCTTGTCGTAGTCCGTCCGCTGGCCCACGCGAGTATCCTCAACCCGGAAGCTCACCTTCCGGACCGGGGAGAAATTCGCGTCCATGCGAATGATCCCGATCATTTCATCGGGAATGTTGTGGTTCTCACGATCGACGTAACCACGGCCCACATCGGTGTAGATCCTCGCGCTGAACCCTACCTTTTCGGTCAGGTTGCAGATCACGTGGTCGGGGTTGGCCACCTCGAGATCGGGATGACCCTCGATCATGCCGGCGGTCACCTCACCCGGACCGGTAACGTCGATGGTAGCCCAACCCGCCGGTGCGTCGGACAGGGAGAACACCACCTGTTTCAGGTTCAGAACGATATCCGTGACGTCCTCCAGGACACCCGGCACCGTGCTCAGCTCGTGTTTGACGCCCTCGATATGGACTGCGGTGATCCCGTGTCCGTGGATTGACGACAACAGGGTCCTGCGCAGGGCGTTGCCCAGCGTGTGACCGAAGCCGCGTTCCAGGGGAGCAATTTCCAGCTCGGCAAAATTGTCCGACTGGGTGCTCTTGTTCACCTGCACCCCTTCGGGCATCATCATATTGACCCACTTCATAAACTTCTCCATCCCTTCGTGCCCTGGCGGCACTTTACTTCGAGTAGAGCTCCACGATCAGGTTTTCCTGGATCGGGATGGGCAAGTCACTCAGCTGGGGCTCGGAAAGGAGCCTGCCTTCCAGTTTCTTGTCATCGGCCTCAATGAATGGGAGCCGGTCCCGCTTGGAGTTGTCCTTGAGGGAATCAACAATCTGCGGAATGTTCTGGCTCTTGGTCCTGATGCTGACCATCTGGCCGACTCGAACCTGGCGACTGGGAATATCGCAAACTCCGTCCTCGACAAGCACGTGCTTGTGCCGGATCAGCTGCCGGGCACTGGAGCGCGAAGGCGCGAATCCCAGCCGGTAGATGACATTGTCGAGACGCTTCTCCAGAAGATTGAAGAGGTTCTCGCCCGTCGCGCCCTGCTGCCTGTTGGCTTCGGCGAAATACAGACGGAATTGTTTCTCCAAAACGCCATAGATTGAACGGACCTTCTGCTTCTCACGAAGCTGAAGTTTGTAGTCCGAGGGTTTACGCCCGCGGCGACGGCCATGCTCGCCCGGCCCGTAGGGCCTGCGTTCGATGGCACAAGAGCTGC
>JAUVII010000261.1 GCA_030592845.1 Candidatus Krumholzibacteriia bacterium
GAATGCGGTCATACCAACCATTTCGAGAACCTCGTCAATGCGCGCGGCCCGACGACCCTTCGGCAGGTCCAGGAGCCGAGCATAGAAATTCAACAATTCCCGTCCGGTCAGGTGCTCGAAGAAATAGGGTCTCTCCGGCAGGTAACCGATGCGACTGCGGGATTGGGGATCCCGGTTATCCATCCCCATGATGGAAACCTCGCCGCCGTCGGCATGGACCAGATCCAGGATGCAGTTGATGGTCGTTGTTTTTCCGGCTCCGTTATGGCCGATCAGTGCAAATACGCTGCCCTTGGTGACGGAAAACGATACGCCATCCACACCCCTGATACGGCGTTTCAGGAAACCCGACCTGAATGACTTTTGGAGATCCCGTACCTCGAGAATCACCGCGGGTTCAAAGTCTGGTTGTCGCGGGGATTCCATTTCCCGAACCCGATGCCCTGAAAGCCGATCAGCAAGACCAGTCCCCCTGGATTCAGTATCCTGTGTCCTGTTTTTTACCGGCGCTTGAATAATCAACATCCACCTCCGGCCAAAAATGGCCTTCCAAGGGCATAGATTGGGGTCTAATTTCCTTCGGAAACCAAATTTGCAACAAGAATGCCAAAGATCAGGAGATACGGTAATATTGGTGGAGACGCGTTGATTTGGCATGAAGGAAGGGCGGCGCCATACTGACGCCGCCCCTGACAGGGTCCCTCGGTAATCCTTAGTTGCCGCTGCTCAAGATGACCACTTCCGACTCTTGCCCCCAACCGTTGATTGTGTAACCAACGTTGGTGCCGGTGGCGTCCTGAACCGCCAGGATTCCTACAGCGCCCGGAGCGGCGTTAACCGCGGTGGCGTACTGTGGTTCGGACCAGTTACGGGTGAAGGCGTTTTGCAGATTTCGGCCATTTAAAGCATCATTGGGCAACAGTGGCTTTACGTCTGCCTCGGCGTCGGAATAGATGCCCCCGTTTCGGACGGCGAAGTCCTCGGCGGCCAGTTGCAAAGTATGGGCCGCACCCTTGACCTTGGCCTCCTTGGCCCGCCCCTGGAGCTTGATGAAATTTGGGATGGCAATGGTAGCCAGCAAGGCCAGTATAACGACCACTATCATCAATTCAATAAGTGTAAATCCTTCGCTGTTTCGCATTCTGACCTCCTGGGCAATTCCGCTCCCTCGGGGCATTTGTGCCCCTCTTGTTGTCGGCGGAAAGCTGCTTCCCTTTACATCAAGAGACGGCGCCGTAACCGGCGCCGTCTCTTTATCCAACTGAAGACGATCTCTACTGGCCACTGCTCAGCACGAGAATCTCAGTGTCCTTACCCCAACCGTTGATCGTGTAACCAACGTTGGTGCCCGTGGCGTCCTGAACGGCCAGGATACCGACGGCGCCAGGAGCGGCGTTCACAGCGGTAGCGTACTGGGGCTCGGTCCAGTTACCGGTGAAGGCGTTCTGCAGAGCCAGGCCATTGACGGCGTCATTAGGCAGCAGCGGCTCAATGTCACCCTGGGCATCCGAGTAGATACCATCGTTACGAACGGCAAAATCCTCGGCGGCCAGCTGCACGGTATGGGCAGCGCCCTTGACCTTGGCTTCCTTGGCCCTGTCCTGCATGCTAATGAAGTTGGGGATGGCGATGGCGGCCAGAATACCAATAATGACGACCACGATCATCAGCTCAATCAGAGTAAATCCCTTACGATTCAACACATCGATCTCCTTCGATTCGGCCCACATCCTTGTGAGGGTAGACCTCTGGTGCTTGCTGCCGGGTTGTCCGGCTCTCTACCTGCCAACGGCAGTCCTAGTGAAGCAATGGCCGTGCCATTTGCCCCTTTATCAGCCTTCAATTCCAACTAGTTGAAATTGTGTGACTTATAAACTCGTTGTTGAGGTGCTAGGCAATTTCCCACCTGCAAAACACTTGCATATTGCCTATTTCCTCGTGTTCCGGCGTGCTTTCCGGTGCGAATCAAAAGCCGGACCACCTTCAAACCTTGGTTCGCTCGACGACCGGCTCACCGGATTCTCGGATCATCGATTCCACGGCCTCGAGCAGTTCTTCCCCCGGAACCTGATCTTTTTCCATGTTCCCGAAGCCATCGTCCGAATCGGAATCCTGCAAACCGTATTTCTTCAGTTTGCGATAAAGCGTCGAGGCGTTGATGCCCAGGATTTCCGAGGTCTGCTTGCGCGCTCCGCCTGTCGTCTCGAGAACACCCAGGATATGGGCCCGTTCAAGATCGTCGAGCGTTACCCGTCCTCCGACAACCAGATTGGAGACCGACGCTTCGGATCCGACCAGACTGGTGACGAAGGTCGGAAGATCCTTGAGAGTGATCTTTGGGCTATCGCGAATAATGCTGGCCCGTTCGATGACGTTTTCCAACTCCCGCACGTTGCCTGGCCATTCGTAGCCCTGCAGGGCGGTGACCGCCTTGTCCTCGATCAACGAACCCAGGTTCCCCTGGTACTCATCGGGACAGCAACGCTTGAGGAAATGGTCCACAAGCAGAGGGATGTCCTCGCTGCGTTCACGCAGGGAAGGCAGGTTCATGGGAATAACGTTCAACCGGTAGTAGAGGTCGGTGCGGAAGTTGCCCTCGGCCACTTCATGTTCCAGATCCCGGTTCGTCGCCGCGATGACCCTCAGGTTGACCTTGACCGGACTGCTGCTGCCCACGGGATACACTTCCCGCTCCTGGAGCATCCGAAGCAACTTGACCTGGATCGCGTGGGGAGTTTCCCCGATCTCGTCCAGGAAGATGGTTCCGCCTTCGGCCTGCCGGCAGAAACCGTCATGATTGCGGTCCGCGCCGGTGAAAGAGCCTTTGACGTGACCGAAGAGCTGGCTTTCGAGAAGGGTCTCGGGAATGGCGCCGCAGTTGATGGCCACGAACGGACCATCCGCACGATCACTGCGATGGTGAATGGACTGGGCGATCAGTTCCTTGCCGGTACCGCTTTCCCCGTTGATCAGAACTGTTGCGGTAGTTGAGGCGATCTTGTCCACCATCTTGTAGACCGAACGCATACGGGTGCTCTGCCCGATGATGTTCTTGCGCCGCTTATTGCGCGTCAGCTCTTTCTTGAGCTTGATGTTTTCGGTCTTGGCCTTGCGCAGAGCCAGCGCGTTGCGAACGACCATCTTGATTTCGTCGTTCTTGCAGTGTTTCTGCATATAGGAGAATGCCCCGAGGTTAACCGCGTCGATTGCCGACTGCTCGCTGGCATAGGCCGTCAACATGATCACCGGGGTTGTCGGATCGATGCCCTTGATCCCCTTCAACAGCTGTATGCCATCCATCTTCGGCATCTGAATATCAGTCATGACCACATCGACCGGGTCATTTTCGAAAACCTTGAGAGCCTCTACTCCGGAATTGACCGTCGATACCTCGTAGCCCTCTTTTTGCAGAAGGATCGAAAGGTACTGACACATCGATTCTTCATCGTCAACGACCAGGATCTTGCCCAGGGCCATTGAAATCTCCTTGTTGCTGGAGGCAAATTGCAGTTGTTGATTTGATATCGTCATCGTGGCGGGACTCTTTAACGCGAAATGCGAAAAAGTGGGGTTCTTTTCCAAAAAAATGCCATCCCTGCACGGATGGCTGATCATTCATCATTGCAATGTGCATTACAGGAGGGAAATTATCCCCCACTCAGTCCGCCAATATCAGCTCTTTGCCGGTTTCCAGCAATTGCCGGTCCAGTGGCCAGCGGACCCTGAAGATTGCCCCGCCGTCCGGGTTATCCTCTGCCCGGACGCTGCCTCCATGGGCGCTGGCGATCCGCGCGACGATGGACAGACCCAAGCCGGTGCCATTCTCCTTGGTGGTCTTGAACGGCGAAAACAGGTGCTCGCGGATATCCGTTTCGATGCCCGGCCCATTATCCGTGACCACCAGTTCATAGGTGTCACCGCCCCCCACGAGGTTCAACCCGATGCTCAGGTCACCCTCATAGGCCATGGCCTGACAGGCGTTGATGGCC
>JAUVII010000117.1 GCA_030592845.1 Candidatus Krumholzibacteriia bacterium
CATCCTTCGCAACTGATCTCGTCGATGGAGTACCGTCCGTCCTCGATCTTGACCGCGTCGTAACGACAAACCTCAAAACATTTGTTGCAGGCAATACAGAGATCCTGGTCGATTACCGCGAGCTCACCGCTGAAGAAGGGCTCCGGGTTGCTGAAGTCGGGATCCAACAGCAGATGCATGTCGGCCGCGTCGACATCACAGTCGGCCACGACGACATCTTTACCACCCAGGACGGCGAAAGACGCGGTGATCGATGTCTTCCCCGTGCCTCCCTTGCCCGAAATGACGACGATTTCCTTCATGGCTACCGTCCCTTCCGGTGGTTGAGGATATAGTCGGCTATGGTTTCCACGGCGCGTTTGACCTCGGGGACTTCAGGGTAGATGAGCCGCCCCGCGGCATATATTTCCGCAATCGCCCTGCTGTTGGGGATGCGGGCGATCAGGTCGATACCCTCGTCCTCGCAATAGCGGATCACGCCGTCGTCCCCGATCCCGAAACGGTTGAGAACCACGGTGAATTCCTTGCCCAGTTGTCTGACGGTTTCAACGGCCAGTTTCAGGTCGTGCAGTCCGAAAGGCGTCGGTTCGGTCACGAGAATGACCAGGTCGGCGTCCTTGGTGGCCTCGATCACCGGGCAGGACGTGCCCGGGGGGGAATCCAGGATCTTGACGACGTCCTCCGGAAAACCGTCCGCGATATATTCCAGGGTCTGTTTGATCAACGGGACGGCCTGTTCCTCCCCGATCATCAGCCGGCTTTCGATGAAATCGAGATCCCCTGCCTGAAAGTGTTTCAATTCACCCATCGGCTTGGGCCTCATTGGCAGTGAATTCGAAGGGCACAATTCGGAGCAGGCGTAACAGCCGTGACAGAGCTCGGGAAAGACCATCACACTGTCGGGAAGGGACAGGATCGCGTTGAAGTTGCAGACGGCCTGGCAGTTGCCGGAGTGGGAGCAGGTGTCACCATTCCACTCGGGAATCATCTTGTACTTGGTTTCCCGGCGGAATAGATCGCCCTGCACGAAGAGTCCGGAGTTGGGCTCTTCCACATCCAGATCGGCCAGAACCACTGCTTCGGTTTCGGCCATATAGGAGGCGAGATTCGTGGCCAGGGTCGTCTTTCCCGTGCCGCCCTTGCCGCTGGCGATGGCGATCTTCACTTGTCTTCCTTTTTCTTTTGGGCCCGGTCGAGCAGTTCTTCACGAACCATGGTTCGCCCACACTCGGGACATTTCAGTTCGGTGCATTTGAGGCCACGTTGGTGCGGGATTTTCTTGCCGCAACCCGCGCAAACGCAAAAGCCCCCTGAACCGAATCCGCCACCGCTGTTCCGTCCACGGCCGCCGCCCGAAGAGCCCATTCCGCCTCCGCGACCGCCACCGCTACCCATTCCTTTACCACCAGGCATGACGCCTCCATTTTCTTTGTCGAAAAAATTTCAGGGCTAGTTTTCGTCGGAGGATTCGGCGAGCCGTTCCTCCAAAACCCTCATCTGTTCCTTAAGTGCCGCAAGTTCGGCGGCCAGATCGGATCGGTGGTCGCCCGGATCATAGCTCCGGTCGCCATCGAATCCCGGTGCGGAGTATTGGTTATACCCCCAACCGCGACCGAAGCCCCGGCCTCCTCCAAACCCGAACCCATGTCCGAATCCCATTCCACCGCGCCGTCCGAAACCATACCCCCGTCCGTAACCTGCCCCGCCTCGCGGGGGAGCGTCCGATGAGAATTCCGGCGCATCGTACCCGGCGCAGTAACCCAATCCGCGGCCGGTCATGGGGCCCATACCGTTGGGGCCTCTTCTGTCTCCTCTAGGCATTTCTCTACCTCCTGTGGCGATTATGATGCCTCTGACAACAGTTTCCGTGTCCATATCCTCCAGCCAGGTCAATGAGGTTGGACGAGCCGCAGCTGGGACATTGTTTCATCTCCGCATCAAAGGACATATTGAACATATGTCCGCATCCCTGACAGCGGATCAAATTCTTCTGGAAGTGAATTTCGCCCCCCTCAATTCGTAAATGCCTGCCTTCGGTTAAAAACAGGCCGATCTTGTACCTGGCTTTTTCCACCAGGCGGGAAAACGTGGATCGTGAAATATCCATGTGTTCCGCGGATTCCGCATGATCCATACCCAGGAGGTCCGCCAAACGAATGGCTTCGAATTCATCCAGAGCCAATCCCAGCGGTTCCAATTCGCTTGCCCTGATTCCGGTGGGCTTGAATTCGGAAAACATGGGAGGATGTTGGATGGATCGTTTCTTCTTGGGTCTTGGCATCCGGATTTCCTTTCAGGTTTACAGCAAAGTTAAGCACATATGTGCAATTCGGCAATATAATTTTTGGCTTAAATATGTATTTCAAGCCCTCGGGAAATGAGGGCAGTTCCACGCAGGCATTTCCTGCGATGGCCGCATAGGTCATGATGACACCTTCGAGAGTGGGTGCCACTCTTTAGCCTTCGGTACTGATCATTTGGATTACATTATGGGTTGGTGGCTCATGGATTTTTAAAATGTAAACGGATAAAGTTGCTTCAAATAGTTTGGTCTGGGCCCTCGGGGCCCCTGAAAGGCGTCATAATGCAGGACAACGAAATTATCCAGACCATCATATCTCAATATCCCCTCCACGTTTCCGGCCCCCACGGCCCCAGCCACTGGGCCCGCGTGCTGGAAAACGGCGCCCACCTTGCCCCGCTGACCGGCGCCGACCTGGAAGTCGTCCAGCTGTTCGCCGTCCTGCACGACAGCCGCCGCACCAACGAGGGCGTATGCTACGAACACGGCCGGGAAGCCGCCGACTTCGCGCGCACTTTGCGCGGCACGCACATCCACCTGGACGATGACCGCTTTGAACTGCTTTACGATGCCTGCGCCTTCCACACCGACGGCGAAACCGATGCCGATATAACAGTGCAGACCTGCTGGGACGCCGACCGTCTCGACCTCGGCAGGGTGTGGATCATCCCGGATCCGGGTAAATTGTGTACGGAGCCGGCGCGTGATCCGAAACTGATCGACTGGGCCACGCAAAGGGCCAAGGAAGAGTTCCGGCCCGCGGTTCTCGACGAGTGGCTTGTGGGTTTTTGATCCCAACCAAGGGGGACGCGATGAAAACCAGAACCTACCTCCTGATTTCCGCGGTGATTTTTGGCCTCGTTTTCCTGGGTCACCTGCTGCGGGTCATCTTCGGTTGGCCATTTGTCGTAGGCGCCTACGACGTGCCCATGACCGTTTCCTGGATAGCGGTATTCATCACTGCCGGGCTGGTCGTTTGGGTGATCGCGATGCTGAGCAAAGAGGAACATCTGAAACCGTAACACATTGGAATATATGGGGAAAGGCGATTGCTGCCCCCCGGGGGGCATCTCCACCCGGTTTAGCGATTTCCTGGCATATCTTCTATAATATAAATGAGATGACACGGAGTTTCCCAAGGGAGGGTCCCATGAATACGCTCAACTACCTCGGCAACCACCTGCTCTACCACTGGGTTTTCCTGATCTTTTTGGTGCCCATCATCATCGCGGCGGTCGTTCTTCGTTTATTGTTCAATTGGTTCGACCTCACCGGGGGAATCCAGATCGGCCTGACCCTGGACGTTTTCCTGGCCTTTGTCTGGGTTGTCTTTGCCGGTTATGTAGGCCACCGGGCGGCGCGCAACCGGGTGGTCAAGGGTATGGGCTACATCGAAGCCCGCGAACGGGCCTGGCTCGACACCAAGGCAGAGTTGTCCTTCATCCCGCTTTTTGGAAGGTTGTTCAGGAGATAATCGTGGTATCATGATTCCGGGCCGGATGAACCTGGAGGGGGACCCATGCGAAAAATCCTGATCGCCGCCTTCGCCGCCAATATTATTCTGATCGCCATTTCCTTCGCCATGCTGCCAGACCAGGTCGCCATCCACTTCGGCGGTGGCGGCCGGCCCGATTCCTGGGCCTCCAAGGAGTTCGACGCCGCCGTATTCCTTGTGCTGGAAACCACCTTTTTTGCGTTGTTCTTTTATGCGGGGGTCCTGCCCCTGGGGGTGTCCCGGAAATTCCTGAACCTGCCCAACAAGGATTACTGGCTGCGGGAAGAAAACCTGGCACTTCTCCAACGAAAATTCGGGTATTACATGGCCGAGTTCGGGGTGGCCATTTTCGTGTTTTTCTTTGTCATCAAACTGCTGGCCCTGCAGGCGAATCTCAGTGACCCCGTCGTCCTGAATTACATCTGGTTCATGGTCGTATTCGTGAATTTCATGATCTACACGATGTGGTGGTTATTCCGGCTGGTCCAGGGGTTCCAGGTGCCCAGGTCAGCAGGCTGAAGGTGGTCGAAATTCGTTGATTGCTTACCTTGTTCCCATATGGGAGGGAGGTGCGCGATGTCTGAATCCATCCATCTTATACGCGTCAACGGTATTATCGGAAAAAGCGAATATGTATCCAATGATCTGGATGATGCGGGTGCCCGGACCGAGGTAACCCGCTATCCTTTTGATCCCCAGGCGATTCCCACCGATTTGAACGACATCATCAATGACGGGTTTGCCCGCGGCAAAACGAACGTCATCCTCGACATGGGTAATATTCCCTGGATCAACTCGAAGGGGCTGGGCACCCTGGTCATGCTCTATCAAGCGGTGAAAGGTCATGGCGGAACGCTGGTTCTGGCCCGGCCGGTGCCGGCAGTGGTCAAGTTGATGGAAACGACCCAAATGGAGAAGATCTTCCAGGTGTTCCCAACCGTCAAAGAGGCCGGCGGTTTTTTGCGCTCCGCCTCGGTGTCCCGCTCGGACTGATCACTCGCCTTCCGGTTTGGGCAGCACTCTGACCAGTACGATCATGCCCACCACCGCGGCCAGCAGGCTTGCACCCAGCACGCCCACTTTGGCGGTCTGCAGAATCGGGCCGCTCAAGGCCAGGCCCGCAATGAACAGGGCCATGGTAAAGCCGATTCCCGACAGGAAGCCGCCGCCGACCAACGACGACCACGTCAATCCCTCGGGCAGCGTTTTGGTGATCAATTTCACGGTCAGGAAACTCATCAGCAGAATGCCCACCGGCTTGCCGATCACCAGGCCGACCATGATGGCGATCGCCACCGGTTCGCCGAAGTCGCCCATGGTGAAGGCGACCCCGGCGTTGGCCAGGGCGAAGATGGGCATGATCACAAACGCGGTCCAGGGGTGCAGCGTGCCTTCGAGGTATTCCAGGGGCGAGATGACTTCGCGCACCGAATCGGTGAATTTGCGCACCGCGCCGCTGCGGTGTTGCATGTTGACCCACTCGCCACCGTGAAGGGTGGTGTCGGCGCGTTGGAACATCTGGCTGATGGTGTTTTCACTGAGATAACTGCGCGCGGGCGTCAGCAGGCCCATCAGCACGCCGGCGAGAGTGGCGTGCACACCCGATTCGTGGAAGCCGAACCAGACCAGCACGCCCAGGATGACGTAGATGCCGAAACTTCTTACTCCCGCCCGGCCCAGCGCGTAGACCACGCCCAGGCCCGCGAAGGCGAGCAGCAGCGCGGTTATGTTCAACGATTCGGTATAACCGATGGCGATGACCAGAATGGCGCCGATATCATCGACGATGGCCAGCGAAAGAAGCATCACCCTCAGGATGTGGGGCACACGGGGGCCGAGCAGGGCCATGCAGCCGACCACGAACGCGATGTCGGTGGCCATGGGAATACCCCAGCCGCGCGCCGCTTCGGTGCCGCCTTGCAGCAGGATGTAGATGCCGGCGGGAACGATCATGCCGCCGAGGGCCGCGGCCACGGGCAGGGCGGCGCGTTTGGCATCGCGCAGTTCGCCGATGACCATTTCCCTTTTGACTTCCAGGCCCACGACGAAGAAGAAAATCGCCATCAATCCGTCGTTGATCCAGTGCTGCAGCGAGTGCATCATCGAGAAGTTGCCGAAAGCAAAGCCGACCTTGGTTTTCCAGAGTTCGACGTACCATTCGCTGGCCGCGCTGTTGGCCAGGATCAAAGCGATGGCCGTGCAGACCACCAGCAGCACGCCGCTGGCCGCCTCGACATGGAGGAATCGCTGCACCGGGTCGGTGATCCTGTGAATGGGTTCGCGGGGTACCAGGTCGTTCGATTTTTCCTGTGCCATGGGTCGGTCATCCCTCTGCGGTTGGTGGTCGATTGTCGGGAAATTACTTTAACCTCGCGCGGCGGTTGTGTAAACGGGAATCCGTTGGGGTGTGTCCAGTTTTACACAGGAGGGTTTTTCAAGGGTTGGGTGGGGCAGGTCGAAAAAGGAAGAATGGTTGGGTAGCCAACAATTTACGGATTTTTACCCACCAACCTTTGGCCGGCCCGACATCTGCACTAGCGTGTGAAACACGAACAAGGGGGTTTGTCATGTTCACACCGCGAAGAGTTTTCCAATCCATCGTTGTTTTGATGGCCGTTTCATTTCCCGCTTACGCAGCCGAGCTTCCCACCCTTGATCAGGTCCTCGAAAGGTACGTGGTGGCACTTGGGGGACGCGAAGCCATCGCCATGCTGGATTCCAGGACCATCATCGGCGAACGGATCGACGACCGGCCTCACCAGGGGCCACGGGTGGAAACTCCGTTCGAGGCCCGGGCTGATACTTCCACCAGTTGGACCCTGGTTTTCCATGAAGCCGCTGGTGATGTAGGCGAAATCGGTGACAGCAGCAAGAGCACCAAGCTGGCTTTCATTTTCAATCCGCGGGCACCGCTCCAACTGGAGAAGTATTTCCCGAATCCACGCCTGACCGGCACCTGGGAATACGACGGCATTCTTTATTACAAAGTGGAAAACGACCTCAAATTCGAGTACTACACACTGTACTTCGAAGTGGAGACAGGAATGTTGACCCGCATCGGTTATCACTGGTTGCTGGAGGATTATCGCCAAGTTGATGGAGTGCTGATTCCCTTCATTGTGGTGCAGGGACGCAAGGGTGGTTCGACCAGCCTTTATTTCAAAACCGTTACCCACAACAGTGCCGCAACTGGGCAGTGACCGCGATTCATGGTATTCTAAAGATCGATAACCAAATCTGGAGGTGTGGGAAATGTTCCGTCTGACACGTTTGATTCCCATCATTATTTTGATGCTCTGCTTTGGCGGCCTGGCCGCCTGCAACGATGAAGATTCGCTCGATGAAGCCGCCGACCGCGCCCGTCTGGACAAGAGGGAAGCCGAGATCGACGATCTGATCGGCGAAGCGACCTGCAAGGACGCGAAGGACTGCCGGGTCATCGCCTTCGGCGCCAAGCCCTGCGGTGGGCCCTGGAGCTTCAAGATCTACTCGGAGGCGATGGTGGACAGCGTGGCGCTGGCCGATATGGTCACGGACTACAACAGGTTAAACCAGGTGTTCAACGACCGTTACGGCTGGATGTCCGATTGCATGGTCGTGGCACCGCCGGACGTCGATTGTGTGGATGGGCACTGCGTTGTCGTCGAATAAGCGGGTTTATTCATCGGAAGGCGGACGGACCTGCCCCGAGTGCGGCCGTCCTGTCGGCGATTGCGTGTGCGGTTCAAGAAAAAACGCCCCCCCGTCCGACGGCACGGTGCGCGTGAGCCGCGAAACCAAGGGCCGCAAGGGCAAGGGTGTCACCGTGGTGACCGGGGTTCCGCTCGCTGGTGTGGAATTGGCCGATCTGGCCAAACAGCTCAAGAACCGCTGTGGCGCCGGCGGAACGGTTAAAAACGGGATCATCGAAATCCAGGGCGACCACCGTGACCGGGTGGTCGCCGAACTTCAGCAGCGGGGCTGGACGGTCAAAAAGTCCGGCGGTTAATCAACCTTCCCCATCTGGAATAGTTCGAACACGTCGACCAGGTCGTCGGCGACGGCTTTGTAAGCCAGCAACTGGGGTGATTCCATGTGGGCCAGCCATTGATCCCGGGTGGCCCAGTTCTCGAAGAACAAAAAATTGCCGGGATTTTCGAGGTCGCGGTGCATGTCGTACTGCAGGCAGCCGGCTTCGACCAGCGTGGGGGCGATCAGCTTTTTCAGTTCGGCGGCCAGGGCATCTTCCCTGCCTGGTTTGGCGGTCATGCGGGCGACGATGGTCAGAGGCTTGGACATGGAGTAGACTCCTCAGTATGAGATGATTGAATTCTCCGACCACTTTAACTGCAGGTCGGCCAGGACGCCACTCCCGGAAGGATTGGATATGCCCCGCTTGATCGAAGCGCCGACGGTGATTGAACCGGCGGGCGACAAACCCAAACTGATCGAGGAATTCGCCGGCGGCGTGACCACCGGCCAGGCAAACGTGAGCGTGGCCCGGATGAAGGCCGCGGGCGGTTGGGAAGAGCCGGGCCAGCGGCCGGATTTCGAGGAAATTACCCTGGTCCTGCATGGCCTGGTGCGCGTGGAACATGAACACGGTGTTTTGGATGTCAATGCCGGACAAGCGGTTATCTGTAGTCCAGGCGAGTGGGTGCGGTACAGTTGCCCGGACCCGGAGGGCGCCGAGTATATCGCCGTCTGCCTGCCGGCCTTTTCCCCGGACAACGTGCACCGGGACGAAGACTGACCGTGGATTCCTACCGCGATTCCCTGAACGGCCATTATGGGCAAACCGATCTTTGTGGAAAGATCCGTCGGGCCTGTGAACGTTTGGGGCTCAAACCTGAATCCATGACCCGCGAGGACCTGGCCGATCTGGACGAGATCCACATCAGGGGCCTGGAGGCCACGCGCGAACTGGGTGAGTTGGCGGGTTTGAAACCCGGGCAGCGTGTCCTGGACGTGGGTTCAGGACTGGGCGGACCCGCGCGCACCTTGGCCGCCGAGTTCGGTTGCAAGGTGGTGGGGTTGGAAATCGTCAGCGAATTTTGCCGCGCCGCCGCCATGCTGAACGAATGGGTGGGCATGACCGATCAGGTTTCGTTCGAGGAAGGCGACATGCGGGCGATGTCTTTTGCCGACGATGAATTCGATGTCGTTTTAACCCAGCACACGATCATGAACGTGGAAGACAAAGCCCCGCTGTTCGCCGAGATCCGCCGTGTGTTGAAACCCGCCGGCGGGTTATTACTCTACGAAGTGTGCGGCGAAGATGACAAGGCCCTGCACTACCCGGTGCCTTGGGCGGGCGGCCCGGACATCAGTTTTCTGACCACCGCCGACGAACTGCGCGCATGGATCACCGCCGCGGGCTTCACCGAACTAAACTGGGCCGACGTTACAAAAAAAGCCCTGGACTGGTTTGACGGTCTGGCCCCGGCCATGAAAATGGTCACCACCCGGCCCCGGGGCCCCAACGTGGGAGTCGTTCTGGGTCCCGACGCCGCCGAAAAATCCCGCAATCTCCGCCAAAATCTGCGTGAAGGCCGCATCCAGGTGGTTGAGGCTCTGTTTACCCTCTGATTTTGCCTTCTGATTTTGAATGTCCGGTAATTCTCCCCGTATCGGTTAGGTTGTGCCTCTGAAATTGTGTCTGACCGGACCACCGCCTTTTCGACGGTTCCAGGCCCGCTGGGATATAGGATATCATTGCAAAAAAGGCCCCCCGGGGCCATTGATGACAATAAATATATTGTCAGAAACTTCATTTTGACAATAAATATATTGTTAAAAATTCAGAAACGATCGAATTGAAATTTTAATATGTTGAAAACAAACAATATAGCTTCAAAAAGTGCCCCCGGGGGCACTTTTGAAAACACAACATATTGATAACAAATGAGTTAAGTGTCTAAAAGTCCAACCACAGGATCAAAGCGGACTAAACACAATTTCAGAGGCACAACCGAAAAAATAGCAGGCGCCTCCCAGGGGGATTGGGAGGCGCCCGCGTTTAAACCGCTTGCTGTCAGGCGGCCTTTTTGAGGAAGTAGGTCTTCTTCAGCAGATCCAGGAACACCACCAGGGCGCCCAGGATCATCAAACCATCCGGCACGACGCGTGCCCACATCCACCCTCTCATCGGTTCGAGGGCTTCACGCTGCCGCGCGGCCCAGTAACCCAGGTCGTGGGCGATGCGGGCCTGCTCGAAACCGATCACCAAAGTCGGGATCGAGAACAGGACCACGCCGCTGGTGATGATCCAGAAGCCGGCCTTACTCATCCGGTCATCCCACTCCAGGCCCTTGGCGATGGCGTTGGTGCGCACCGTCAGGTACATGAAGGCGATGGAGATGTATCCGAAAGCGCCCAGCATGGCCACGTGGGCATGGGGCATGATCAGATAGGTGCCGTGGGCGTAGTAGTTGATCGTGGGCAGGTTGATGACCATGCCCAGGAACCCGGCCCCGTACCAGTTCAAGAACGCGCTTCCGGCCAGGAACATGAAGGGGACGGCGAAGGGGAAATTGCCCTGCGTCTTGTTTATTTCACGCTGCTGTTTGAAGGCCTCGATCATCAGCAAAGCCAGAGGCAGAGGCTCAAGCGCGCTGAAGATGCCACCGACGGCGATCCAGTACTCGTCCAGACCCTGCCACCAGTAGTGGTGACCCACGCCGAGCACACC
>JAUVII010000130.1 GCA_030592845.1 Candidatus Krumholzibacteriia bacterium
CCGGAGGACGAAGAAGGGCATCATGGGTACTGGCGGATTTCGGCGTCGATTTCCGGGTGGAGATGATAAAAAGCTGTAGGACAACATGATGTGTAGTGTAAGATATTTTATTATCCAGCAGAGAAGCACCCCCGGGGGTGCTTCTCTGCAATGATATTGGTGATAGGCTGCAGGGCACCATGTGCGCGTCTGGAGGCAGAAACGAACCCTGACCATGGCAAAAACCTGGTAGATCCTGTCCTGGTCGAGATCCCGGGTCTTTTGGTATCGACCACTTCGTCCTCGGCATTTCTTTCGGTTCGCAGGACGCTCCAGTAGCGGAATTGTCCCCGGGCCCCGGTGGTCGCCCACAAAGACGGAGAATCCTGGAGAAGCTGAATCACCACCCCTGTTTTCTTCGTCACCATACAGGAAATCATTGGAAAATTTCAGCACTATCGATCACTTGGGATTTTGACCAGGGACAGGGCGCCGTGTCTCTAGTATTTTTAGATTGAAAATGTCCAGACGGAGCTTGCGAAAAATAGCCAAACTCGAACATTCCGAGTGTTAGTAGATATTGCCCATTAACGGGAGTAGCAACCCATGTTGAATACCGGCCCCAGAAAGTTCATAGCAGTCGTTGTCTTTGGGACCATGTTGTTGTGGGCTATGCTGGTCTTCCGTATTCCACTTTTGCAGAAACTTCCAGGCTGGGTATGGGAATTCACCAACAAACCAGGCCTTTTCTGGTGGGCTCTGGTTGGGGCTATTTTCTGTTTTGGGTTGGTGGTAGCCGGGATTCTCCATCAGAAGTTTTCTGACCTGACCGGCGTGGCGCTTTTGGTACTGGTCGGTGTTCTGCTCCAGTTCGGGTTCGCGGCAATAGAAGGTAGGGGAATTACTGCCGTGAGCGACCGCCTGCTCACTACAGGGCATGCCGAGTTTGCAGATTTGGCGGTGGTCTATGATGATATTCCTTTATTGATCGCAAGCTACGAAGAGTTGGTTGACAAGGGAAAACTGGGTAAGTTCGCGCCAAGCAAACCTCCGGGTACCTTGATTTTTCATATCCTGACCAACCGCCTTTCCCGGGTTTTGCACCCTGGGCAAACTCATGACAGGGCCCTTGCCGATTTGCGTACCACAGCCGCTTGGTTATGGCCTTTGCTTTCTTGCCTGGTTTTGGTTCCGCTGTTTTTCCTGGGCCGTTCTCTTTACGGCCGGGAACCCACCCTGTTGGCTTGTGCCCTGTTCCTGACTGTCCCTTCGGTCAACTTAATCAATCTCCACACCGACCAGGTCATCTACCCACTGTTTTTTGTGAGTTGTGTGGCCCTTGGCCTGTGGGCTGGTCGCAGGGACAGCTGGTGGTTGGGAGTTGCCGGGGGTGTGCTGGCTTATTTGACCATGGGCTTAAGCTTCGGCCTGGGAAGTGTGCTTGTTATTATGGTGGTGTCATGCCGGTCTTCGGTAAGGGCGAATGCTGGCCTGACGGCGGGCCTGATCCTGAGTGTTCTGGTTGGTTGCCTGTGGTTGCATTACCCGGTTTGGAACCGATTCTTAGCTGCCGTATCCTACCACCAGACTTGGCGACCCTGGCCTTCATCTTGGTGGGCACCGGCGTATTTGGGGTTATTGAACATGGTGGAGTTTGGAATCTGGTTGGGAATCCCCCTGACCTGTTTGAGCGTATATGGCTGGGCGGGGGAGGTAAAAACGTGTTGGTCAGCCAAGACTGATTCCTCGCGCCAATCAACAATCGTTTTCGTCCTGATATTACTATTGGCCTTTTTTACCAGAACCCAAGGCGAAACGGCCCGGCTATGGCTATTCCTGGTTCCTTTTGTTTGCCTGGTGGCCGCAAAGTGGGTTTGTGGCAGACCGATTAATGAGCGAGCCTGGTTGATATGGTTGGTGGTGTTCTTGCAGTTGGGAACCACCTTGCTCATCAAGCTCAATATGGATTTTGCCTGATAAAATGCTGACTCGACAACCATCTCTTTCCAAACTACGCGCGATATTATTACCCATATTCCCATGTCTACAAATAGTCCTGAGTCACGGGTACCGCGACAAAAAACAGGCCCGGTAACCCGGGCCTGTTTCCCTCGAAGATCGATCCGAATCAACCTTTGTTCTTCTCCGCGGCAATCTTCTCGAACCGCACCAACTGGTCCTTCAGATATTCCTTATCCGGATCCAGTTGGATGGCCAGCTTAATGTGCTCGAGCGCCTCGTCGCAATTTCCCAGCGCGTTGCAGATTTCCGCAGCGGTATCCAGGATGTTCGCTCTCTGTCCATCGGACGCGGCGAGTTCCACACCCTTGTGGATCAGGCTCTGGGCCTCTTTCAGATTGACGTCGTTTTCGAAACACCACCACGCGAAATTGTTCAACTGGTTGGCGTTTTCCTCCCAGCCTTCAGGCATCCGGCCGCGGTAAAGCTCCAGGGCCTTGGCCGAATCTTTTTCCACCAGCAGGGCGTGGTCGACCGCCATGTAGTTGCGGTACTTGATCACTTCTTCATCGGTGCTGCCTTCACTGGCGGCCCAGGCTGCTTCGATAAAGGGAACAGCCTTTTCCATCTCGCCGCTCTTGCCGGCGAAGTGCTTCATCATCAGGGCCAGTTCCAGCTTGTCCTTGACCGGGGTCTTGTCGGAATCCATGGCCGGCTGGGCCTTGGCGATCACTTCATCCATGGTGAAGGATTCATCCTCCATGCCGTAGATCATGCTGATCAGGATCTGGTCCCGGTACTCCTTGGCGTTGTCCGGGTCCAGTTCCAGGGCCTTGCCGTAGTATTCCACGGCGGCTTTGTACTGGGAGCCGGTGTTGGCGTCGCTGCCGAGGGCCTTGGCCAGTTCCAGGGTCGGCTCAGCGGCAAAGGCGGCTTTCTTGGCGGTGATGGTCCGGGGGTCGGCCTTGGCTGCCACCACGGAGGCGGACCATTTTTCGGCGCCTTCGTAACCGATCCAGCGGTCGGTGATTTCACCGGCGCCGTTCATGGCGATGTAGGTGGGGTAACCGCGGATTTCGTATTTCTCGGAGATCTCTATGCCTTCGCCCTTTTCGCAGTCGACCTTCCAGAGGATGGCGCCGGCCAGGGCTTCCTTCATGGTGGAGTTTTCGTTCACCTCACGGGTGAACACTTTGCAACCCGGTCACCAATCGGTGTAGAAGTCGACGACCAGGACCTTGTTTTCCTGGGCGGCCTTGGCCAGGGCTTCGGCGAAGTTGGCCGGTTCCGCGGCAACTGCCGCGCCGGTCACGCCGAATACGAAGGCGGCCAGGAGGCTCAGAACCACCAGCCTGTTCGTTCGGTTCTCAGGGCGCATGTTTGTCTCTCCATTCAAAAGACCCGACCTCGGCCGGGGGATGATGACCCGGGCGGAATCGCCTGAGGTCATGGGCAATATACATTATCCACAGGTAACAAGTAGGACAATACGTCATTGCGGCCACATGGTTCCAGCGGAATGAATAATATTGATCAGTTATTTTCGAAAACAACGACTCCGTTGACGATGGTCATCGTCACTTTCATCTTCAACAGGTCAGCGGGATTGCAGGTAACGGGGTTGCCCTCGAGGACCGTCAGGTCGGCAAGCCAGGACTCGGCAATGCGCCCGGATTCCTTTTCCTGGAAACCGGCCCAGGCCCCGCCGGCAGTGTAGAGTTCCAGGGCGGTGGCCGCATCGACGGCTTCCTGGGGCTGCCAGCCGCCGATGGGCGTACCGTCGGGGTGTGTGCGGGTGATGGCGGAGTAGAGACCCGCCAAGGGGTCCACCTTTTCCACCGGAAAGTCGGTCCCGTAACACAGGTGGGCTCCCGAATCCAGCAGCGAGCGCCAGGCGTAGCAGCCCGCCAACCGTTCTTCACCCAGGCGTTCGTCGGCCCAGTCCATGTCGCTGGTGCAGTGGACCGGCTGCATGGCCGCGATCACCCCGAGTTTGCCGAAGCGGGGGAGGTCTGCGGGGTCCAGGATCTGCGCGTGCTCCACGCGCCAGCGCGCGTCTTCCAGTTTCAAATCGCCGAGAACTTCTTCGTAGAGATCCAGGACCAGGCGGTTGGCGCCGTCGCCGATGGCGTGGGTGCAGATCTGAAAACCCGCGTTGCCGCCCTTGGTCATGACCTCGCGCATGTGATCGGACGGTGTCACGGGAAGGCCACGATGGCCCTGCCGATCCGAGTAATCATCCAGCAGCAAGGCCCCGCGGCTACCCAGGGCGCCGTCGGCATAGAGTTTTATCGCGCGGATGGTCAGCATGCCGTTCCCGGTGAACAGGGGACCCTCGGCATAGGCGTTTTCCAGGGTTGCGGGTTGGTCATCGTACATGGCGTATACGCGCAAATCCAGTTCACCGGTCTCGGCCAGGTCGCGATAGATCTGGGCGCGGTCCCAGCTTACGCCCGCCTCGTGAACACCGGTCAGTCCGTGGGCCACGCAGTGGTCGACCGCGAGTTTGAGGCGGCGGCGGGTTTCTTCGGAGCCAACTTCGGGAATCACTTCAACGACCAGGCTGACCGCGTTGTCGATCAGGATGCCCGTCGGTTTACCCAGGTCATCGCGCAGGATTTCCCCGCCTTCGGGATCGGGCGTGTCTTTGGTGATGTTCGCCCGGCGCAGGGCTTCGCTGTTGGCCCAGGCGGCGTGGCCGTCGACGCGGCGCAGGAACACGGGGCGGTCGGGGATGATCTCGTCCAGCATCCGACGGTGGGGGTATTCAATGATTTCCCAGTCGTTCTGATCCCAGCCGCGGCCCTCGATCCAGGCGTCCGCGGCGAATTTGGTGGCGTCCCGGGCGACAATTTCCAGAATCTGATCCGGTGATTCGGTGCCCATCAGATCGATCTGCGCCAGGCTCTTGCCCAGGCCGTACAGGTGGCAGTGGCTGTCGATGAGGCCGGGGATGACGGTGGCGCCGTCCAGCGCGATGACCCTGGTTTCGGGACCCTTGTTTTTAAGAACCAGTTCGTCGGAACCTACCGATAAAATTCTCCCGCCGGCCATGGCCACGGCCGTGGGGGGGGTGGGGTAGGCAGTATCTGTCTGGGTCAGGACATGACCGCCGACCAGGATGAGGTCCGCGTTGTTTTCAGCCGGTCCGTTTCCACAGCCCGAGGCAAAAGCCATCATCATGAAAATCACCGCCATGCGCATTTGAAACTCCCGCCGATTCGTGGTTTGATGCTGGAACCGCAGAATGTCACGCCAACGGGTGGATGGCAAGGCTTCTGCCCGTGGAAACAGGAATCTCAAACGGAGAAATGCATGAACCCACTGATCAAACCCGGCTTTGCGGATGAAGTCCTGGACGCCACGTCGACCCTTTGCGACGAAGTGGATGGCCTCAACTTCAGCGACCCCGTCGCATGGGTCTACAACCCCTTGCGTTACGCGTGGCCGCTGCACGAACAGTACGTGCGGCGATGGGGCGCGTCGCCTCGTCGCGTGTTGATGTTGGGGATGAACCCGGGACCTTGGGGAATGGCCCAGACCGGGGTGCCCTTCGGGGAAATCGCGGCAGTCCGGGATTTTCTGGATCTTGAAGGACAAGTGGGCCACCCGGATCCCGAACACCCCAAACGGCCTGTTCAGGGGCTGGACTGCCCCCGTTCGGAAGTCAGCGGACGCCGTCTATGGGGTTTTTTCGGGGAAAAGTTCGGCGGTCCGGAGGGGTTTTTCGCCGACCATTTCATCGTCAACTACTGCCCGTTGGTCTTCATGGAGGAAAGCGCCCGCAACCGCACTCCCGATAAATTGCCGGCCCCGGAATCGGCGCCTCTTTTCGCCGCCTGCGACCGGCGTCTGATCCGGTTGGTTGATCTGTACCAACCCGAATGGGTGATCGGTGTCGGGGGTTTTGCCCGCAAGAAGTTGGACACCCTGTTCGGGCCGAAGGCCCCCCGGGGGGCCACGGAACATTGCCCCGCCCACATCGGCACGGTTCTGCATCCCAGCCCCGCCAGTCCGGCCGCCAACCGGGGGTGGGCGCCGGCGGCGGAAAAACAGCTGACCGGGCAGGGGGTGTGGGGATGAGTCCATCCCGGGCACGGGTCGCCAGTCCCCCGAAATTTTTCTAGATTATAGACATCATCCATCATCGCCCGCAGCCGCGTGGGCGTGATCAACAACTTCGATACGCCCCTCGCGCGGCACCCGGGCCCTCCGCCCACTTTCAATCGGGGAGGACCAAAATGCCCTGCGCCAAACTCCTGGAATATCTCACCGAAAACAATGTCCTATTCGAAATGACGGATCACCCCAGCGCCTATGCCGCCCAGGACGTGGCCTTCAAGGCCGGCGTCCCTGGGCGGTTGTTTGCCAAGACGGTCCTGATCAAGCTCGACGGCAAGATGGCCATGGCCGTGCTGCCGGCCGACAGCAAGGTGGACTTCCATCTGCTGCGGGAAACGGCGGGCGCCGAGACCATCAGCCTGGCGGTCGAGGATGAATTCGAGGAAATGTTCCCCGATTGCGAACTGGGGGCCATGCCGCCGTTCGGTCATCTGTACGGCATGGAGGTTTTTGTATCGGGCAGCCTGATCAGGGCGGACATGATTTCCTTCAACGCCGGAACCCACACCGAGGTATTGACCATGCCGTTCTGGGATTTTGAACGGTTGGTGGAGCCCAGGATAGGCTACTTTACTTTCCGTCGTCTGCAGGAAAAGAAATCGATGAGCTAGGTTGTCAAGGGTGCCGGCGGTGACCGGCACCCTCCTTGTCTACCTTAATCCACGACCTTTATCACGATGGCGGTGATGTCGTCGTCCTGACGGACATTTCCCGTAAAATCGGCCACGGCACTGATGATGGCCTCCACGATTTCACCGGCCGAACGGGAGACGTTTCCGCGCACCACGGCCAATGTCTGTTCCTCTCCAAAGAAATCCTGATCGGGCGCCATGGCTTCGAGCACGCCGTCGGTCAAAAGAAAGACAACATCTCCGATCTCCAACTGAACGGGATTGCCCTGCGGATATTCCCCCTCCGACAAAATGGCCAGGGGAATGCCCGTGCTGGTGAGTTCGCCCTTCACCGTGCCGGAACTGTCCATCACATAGCCGGTGGGATGGCCGGCGCTGACATAGGTCAGTTCGCGGGTTTCCGGATCGATACGGCCCATGATAGCAGTGACGAACTGGCCCACGTCCGTTTCCCGGTTCAGGTTGACATTGGCCTGCTGGAAAATCTGGCTGAGGCCGAATCCCATTCCGGTCAGGGAGTGGATATAGGCGTGGGTCGAGGCCATGATCAGGGCGGAGCTGAACCCGTGACCGCTGACATCCCCGATCCCGAATCCCAGGGATCCGTCCGGCATCATGAAATAGTCGAAATGGTCGCCCGCGGCGAATTCCGCCGGCTTGTAGGCGCCCGCGATCTGGAACCCGGGAAAATCAGGCGGCGCCCCGGGGAGAATGTGTTCCTGGATGCTTTGGGCGGCCAGCAGTTGGCTTTCATTGTCACGCAGGGACCGTTCGGCCTGCTTGCGTTTGATGGTGCCGGCGAGGGCGTCGGCCACGAGTTTTAAAAAACGGTCCTCACTACTGGCGGCAACGTGGCCGGCCTGGAGATACAGATTGATGACGCCGTACAATCGGTCTTCGGACATTATGGGAATACAGTAATGTCCATGGGGCTGAATACCCCCGTAGACGGTTTCGTGCCGGTGGTCAACGCAATCGGCAAAAACGGTTTGGCGGGTGGCGGCGGCCTGTCCGCAAAGGCAATGCCCGAACCGGACTTTCGCGCAACTGGACAGCAGGGAGTCCGGCAGCTTGGCCTGGGCCTTCATGACCAGGACATCCGGATTGTCCTCCACCAGGAAGATGGCTCCTTTTTTAAGGAGAGACAGCCAGGGCAGATCCAGGATCATTTCCAGGGTCTGTTGCAGGAAGTCCTCAAGGGAAATTTGCTCCAACGAAAGGTGGAGAATGGAGCCGATGACCTTTTGGGCGTTGAGGTTGGTCTGCATGCTCAGTTCGACGTTCTTGCGCCGGGTGATGTCCCGCATCGTGCTGACGAACTGCAGGTCACCCTCGGTGTGGAGCGGACTGAGGCTGATCTCGACGGGAAAGACGGTGCCGTCCTTTTTCAGGCCCGATATCTCGTAGCCCTGGCCGCTGATGCTGGGACCGTGGTTGGCGGCAAAACGGTTTCGGGTCTGGCGATGGGTTTCCCGGTGTTCTTCGGGGATCAGGATCTCCGTGGAATTCCCGAGAAGCTCCTCCCGGGGGTATCCGAACATCTTTTCGGCGCAGGCGTTGACCAGAACGATTTTTCCGTCCCGGTCGGCGACTACCATGGCGTCGGGGGCTGATTCCAACAATTGTTCGACCTGGGCCACGGCGCGGCGTCGGCCGGTGATGTCGAGTACACCGGCAAGCGCCCCGATGTACTCCCCGGCGGGATTGACGATGGGCGAGGTATACATGATGGTGGAGAGGCGGGAACCGTCCGACCGGATGAGTTCGAATTCGTGCTCTTCACTGATGCCTTCTTCCCGGCGCTTCAGGTTCCGTTTGCAGGTCTCGATCCCGCGTTCGTCCATGAAGTCGAAAAGGTTTTTACCAAGCGCCGCCTCGGCCGTGGTTTTCAGCATGGCGGCCATCCGCCCGTTCATGAAGGTTGTACGACCCTCCTTGTCGATGGCCCAGATCCCCTGGTGGAGGTGGTCCATCATTTGCCGGTAGAGGTCGTTTTCGGCGAGGGCATTTTCCGAATTGCGGAGCTGGATCATGGAATCGACGGTGGCCACCAGTTTCCGGTCCTCCAGTGAGGGGGAAAGGATGAGGACCGGAGGTTCCACGCAGCATCTCAACAGGGAACATTCCCTGATTCTATTGCGGGCGTCGTGGCAGTCGAGATCGGGAATGCTGTCGTCGAGAAGGATCAGATCGTGCCGGCTGTGTCCGGTGGTTCTGATAAATTCTTCCGCGGTACGGGTCTCTTCAACAAAATAACCGGCGGATTTCAAGGTGGCGGAAACTTTGGTCCGGCTGTCCAAGTGATGGTCTGCCAATAGAATTCTGGCTTTGTCCTCCATATTGCATCCCCCAAGATACAGGACATCAAAAGTAATTGCCGGGGGGCGAAATTCTGAGGCATTCGGATCAAAAGATGCGGTGCACGGATGCTGGTCCAGGCCGAGGCTCACAGGATTCCCGTCGTGGTTTTTTTGGCGAGTGTCTAATCAGCATAAGAAAATTCCCACGGGCGCGCTAGGATAATGGTGAGCGAAAACTTTCAATACAAATCCTGCAGTGAGGTGACACCGTCGAGCCCCCGGCGCAGGGCGCGAATACCGTCCACGGCAGCACGTCCTCCCGACAGGGTGGTGATGCAGGGGATGTCGAGCGCCCGCGCTTCCCGGCGGATGGCGCTTTCATCGAAGCGGCTTTGTTTGCCCAGGGGGGTGTTGATGACCATCTGGACCTCGCCGGCGCGAATGATCTGCCCGATGTGCG